>CALPNT020000135.1 GCA_943325005.2 Bifidobacterium breve
CCCCCGACTGGCTCAACCGCCTGCTGGTTGCCCTGCTGAAGCTGGAGGAGCAGCTGTCCAGGCTGCTGCCCCTGCCCTGGGGGAGTTCCCTGCTGCTGCAGGCGCGGCGGCCCGTTGCTCCGTCGTTCCTGGCCCCCAACCCCACCTGAGCCGTCCATGCCGGAGCATCCCACCCCCCCGATCAGCACCGATCCCGCACCGATCCTCAGCCTGGTGATCCCCCTGTACCGCAGCAGCGGCAGCGTCGAGACCCTGATCAGCCGCCTGGAGAAGCTGTGCGTACCCGGCCCCTGGGAGGTGGTGTTGGTCGATGACGGCAGCCCCGACGACACGGTGGCCCAACTGCGCCGGCGGCTGCGGGACAGCCCGCTGCGGGGGGTGCTCATCCGCCATGGCCGCAACTTCGGCGAACACCAGGCCGTGCTCACCGGCTATCGCCACGCCCGGGGCCGCCATGTGCTGAACCTCGATGACGATCTCCAGAATCCACCGGAGGAGGGTCTGCGGCTGTGGCACAAAGCCGTGGCGGAAGAGCTTGATGTCGTCTACGGCGATTACCGCCAGAAACAACATGCCGGCTGGCGCAATCTGGGCAGTCGTTTCGCCAATCGCACCGCCAACTGGCTGCTGGACCTGCCGGATCGTTTCTACCTCTCCAGCTTCCGCTGCGTGGCCGGCGTGGTGGCCCAGCAGGCGGCCGACTATCGCGGCCCCTATCCCTACATCGACGGCCTGTTGTCGCTCTACACGACGGCCATCGGCAGCCTCAAGGTGCAGCACGACCGGCGCGAAGCGGGGGACAGCGGCTACAACCTGCGGCGCCTGATCCGGCTCTGGCTGAACATCTTCACCAGCTTCTCGATCATGCCGCTGCGGCTGGCCTCGCTGCTGGGGGTGGTGCTGGCCCTGGCCGGCGGCCTCACCCTGATCGTGCTGGTGGTGGAGAGCCTGCTGCAGGGCAGCCAGGTGCAAGGCTGGCTGTCGATCATTTCGGCAATCCTGCTGTTCGGCGGACTGCAGTGCCTGCTGATCGGCATGCTGGGCGAATACCTCGGCCGCATCTTCCTGACCGTCAGCGGCAGGCCCCAGTCGTTCGTGCGCAGCCTGGAGCCCCTTGGCGGTGGTGAGCAGGCTTGAAACCAACCCTGCGGTGGCTGCGCCGCCCCCTGCAGCATCCGCTTGTGCGCTTTCTGCTGGTGGGCGGCTGCGGTGAGCTGCTGTACCTGGCCCTGTTCAGCCTGGTGAGCCTGGCCGGGGGCAGCGCCACCAGCGCCGTGGCCTTCGCCGGAGCGATCAGCCTGATGCTGAATGCGGTGCTGCATGCCCGCTACAGCTTCCGGGTGCCCTTCCGCTTGGCGCTGCTGGGACGTTATGCGGCGATTCAGGTCTTCTGCCTCGGCCTCAGTCTCACCGTCGCTTGGGCCCTGCAGCCCCTGGGCATGGGGCGCTTCGCGATTGCCCTGATCACCATGATGCTGTGGGCCAGCACCTCCTTCGTGCTCACCCACCTCAGCTATCGATCGACATCTTGAGCGCCATGGTCAACGGGTCTCAAGGCTGCCTGGGCGCCACTGCATTTGCGGGCGAGGCCTGGACCACCGGGGCATTGGCCTCCAGGCAGACCAACCACTTGTTGCCATGACGCACGATTGAGCCCGATTCAGGGTAGGCCTTGCAAGGGGGCAGAGAGGCACGAATCCGTTGCTCATTCTCCGAGCTGCGGTAATCAATGTGGGTGACAGGCACCCCAAGCAACTGGCGAAAGATCGCCACGATGCTCCAGCTCTGGCGGAAGGCCGACTCACCGACGCTGCTCCAATGGGGGAAGGGTTCGTTGCGCTCGGTGGTGCCGAACAGGGCCAACGGCTCGGCCAGTGAATCGATTCGCCGCGCCTCACTGCGCACATCGGCCACGATCGCCTGGGCCATGGCCAGATCACGACGCTCCAGCACATAGGCCCAATCCCACACCTTGGAAGCGAAGGCCGCCTGGGGGATCAGATAGAGCACGATCAGCAGAGCCACGACCAGCTGAGACCAGCGCCGCGCCGGCCGGGAGGACTGGAGGGTGGCCAGCGCGATCACACTGAAACTGCCGATACCCAGATTGCCGAGACAAAAGGACCTGGAGGGGAAACTTGCGCTCAGCAGGCAGTACAGAAACATTGGCAGCAGAGTCAGAAACAGGGCGGAGAACCAGAGCCAGGCCAGGTGCTGACGCCGCGCCACCTGGCCCCGCTGCTGACGCACCACCCAGCCACTGAGCGCCAGGAGCAGCACCAGAAATGTGATCGAAAGGATGAACTGGGGCGCCGTGGAGGCCAGCGAAACCTTGGTGTTGTAGATCTCCTTATAAACACTAAGATCGGTCAATTTCTCCAGAAAGCGCGACAGATCCGCAAATCCAGTACGGGAGTTAGGTTCCTGGCCACGCATCATGATCTGCGCCCAAACATAATAGAGACAGCCGCCCATTCCGACCCCAACGATCAACTTGATCGCCGCCCGTTGTCGGAAATGGCGCTGGTCCAGAGCCCAGGCCAGCGCCTGCCAACCAAGCAGGCCAATGCCAAGGTATCCGGTGGGCTGATAGATCCCCATCGCCACCATCACCATCAATACGCCAAGCAGCCAATCCAACCAGCGGCGACCCAGCAGCGGCGCGGGCGGGCCGTAGGCCATCAGCACGCCGCCCCAGATCGAAAGAGCCGCCGGCAACAGATAGAGACCGATGGCGAAACTGAAGTTGAACAAATCCAGGATGTAGCTATGCAGGCTTACCACCAGGGCCAGCAGGAAAGCCCAAGCCGGTGTGATCAGCGGGCAGAACACGGCGGTGGCCGCCGCCACCGCATAGAGGGAGCCGGCAGCCAACAGCCAACCAAAGAATGGCGAAAAACTGTTCTGAAACAGCAAGCCGTAAATCAGATCCCAGCCGGGCCGGCTCTGCTGAGACTGATCAATCCGCTCACCGATCAAGGCCCAGTCGTCGACATTAAAGGTGGGAGACGTGACCTCCTGCCAGTGGATCGCCAGGAACACACCTAAAAAAGTGAGTGCCCAATTGCGAGCGCCTCGGATCGTCCAGCCCACCAACCAGCTGTCGGGTACCGCTGCAGCAGGCCGTCCAAAGCCGGCACCAGAGAAGGATGGCATCGCGCTAACCAAACAGGACTGAAGGTATCCGTCAGAGCAGCTCAGCGCCAGCACCCCCGCCAAAAGCGCGCGGTGAAGCAGGCGATCCAGGGCGCAGGTGGGCAATCTCCAAGCGCAGGATCGGCCCCATAACTGGACATCGCGGGCCCGGCGCCGGTGGCCCTCTGCCGCTGGAACGCGACCGCCACCGAGTCACCACCGTGCTGCGCGAATGCACCTGAGGCCGAGCTGGGCGCTCAGATCCGCGTGAGGCGCTGATGCTCACCCGCATCGATCAACCCACGGCGTCGAGCCCGATCGAGAAATGCAAAATCGCTGCGGTACAGACGGCGAGCCCGGACCCGCAGTTCGTCATTGAAAAAGCCCGAATAGGCGGGAGAATCACCGGCGGCCAGGAGCGTGGACAGGTACTCGTAGCCATACGACCACAACGGCGCCGTGCCGGCTGAAGTGACAGCCGCGGCGGCGCCATCGCCGGCCGCTTCAGCCAGCTCCTGGCCACGAACCTCCAGGGTTCGGTTGCCACGCACACGGAAGGGCATGGCCACATCCGTTCCAAAGAAGCTGTTGACAAAACTGCCTAGCGGCTCAAGCTCTTCGGAGTTGAAAACTTTATCGAAACGGCGCCAACGATAGCGGGACATCTGCGACTTGAAATGAACCTTGTCAACACAGCGAAAGCCATGACGAGTTAGCTCGTCCACGAAGTCTGCAAACGTATCGAGACGAGCAGCTGGACAAAGCCTCAGCGAAGTCTCACGGTATTTCGAATGTTCTACATATTTATTAAGATAGCCACTGATCAGCCGGCGATAGGGATTGCGAAAAACAATCAGACTCGCCTTGATCGGACAGCGAATCGACTTGGCGTTCGCCACTTCCCAAGCGAAATCGGACACACTGCGGCAGGATGCCTTTGGAGAAGCGCATATCACCAAGGAGTCGATCAGGCTGACAAGGGCCCTCGGCGCCATGATGTTTCAAAGATACGAAAGTTTATCCTATCACTCACTTGGCCCTCTCCATCTCATAGCTTCCGCCTCATCAATGTCGGTGATCATGACTTACCAGGAAGGTGCCAAACATCGCCTGGCCGCCGCCCTCACCCGGATTGCCCGAGACAGCAGACCAAGCACGGGCGACCCGCACTGCCTGGACCTGCGCGACCGCGGAGGTGACGGGATCAGCGAGGCAGCGCACCTGAAGGGCTTCGCGCAGACGCACCAATGACAGCAGCGTGATTTGCATCAAAAAATTCAGTCAACCCAATTCGTGGATTCAGACCGAACCAGCGGATGCTAAAAACAATTCATTCTAGCCATCAGAGTCCCAGGCCTTGAGATAGGATTCTGCCTCCCTTCTGTAGTGGGCCTTCACCGAAGCGCTCGTGTTACCCGCCCTCAGCTCACGCAGCTTGGCCTGCACGGCCAAGCGATAACCAACCATTAAGACGGTGAGATAAACACCTCGCCAACCAAATCTGTATCCACCGCCAAAAACGTAGCGTCGCATCGCCTCACGAAACGCAATCGCCATGGCGTACGGCAGCCAAGCGGGTTTGCCTAGCTGATCAGCCTGAATAGCTTCTACAGTGGTGTATCGATTAAGCTTCTCAATAAATTGCGTGATATCAATATAGTTGAAATGGACGATAGCCCCATGGTCACGAAAATTCAATCGCCGCTCTCTTGACCCAGAAATCGAATAAAAAGATCGATGGATACCGGCAGTCACCACGACGGCATCACGCCGGAACAGGCGCATCTGAGCATCTTCATCAGCGCCCCAACCCATGCCATTAATCGGCTCTCCCAGTAGATAGTTAAGGCGCGGAATCCAGCAGACATCAGTCCTACCCTCTGCAATCACCTGCGCCAAGACCCTGGCCAGCGGAACGGGGATCAGCTCATCCGCATCCAGCACCAGGATCCAGTCATGCCGAGCCTGGGCGATGGCAAAGGCCCTGGCCGGCTCAACAAAGCCGACGCGTTCATGCAGGCATACCCGGGCACCATAACGCTTGGCAATAGCGACGGTGTCATCATCACTATACATATCGCAAACCAGAATATCGTCGACCCAGGGGCGAACTGAATGCAGGGCCTGGGGAAGATTTTTCCCCTCATTGAGAGTATGAATCACCACGGTAACCGGAGCCAGTTGGGTCACGATTCGACCCTGGATGGCAACGATTCCTGCTCTTTGCCATGGTGCTGGTCACCCACTATGAGCTCGGCAGCCATCGTCACCTCCTGCGAATCCGGAGCTTCGATAAGAACCGTGGCCGAGCGGCAGGCGCAGAGAGCTCGCACCATGGATCGAAAATGATCATCAACCGTCGCCGGCAAGCCTACCCACAGCGGCCATGCCGCCTCACGACGGGTCAGGCCGATGATCAGCGTGAAACTTTCGCCAATCGCCACCGGACCCGGGAAACCCTGAATCAGCCCCTCGGCTGAACAGCCTGGGAACCGCTCCAGATCCCCCTCTCCAGGCCAACGCCGCTTCCCTGGGTAGGGATGGCTGAGCAACAGCAGGGGGCGGGGGATGGCGCCAGGCTGGCGCCACAACAACTCGACCCCAGGCGAATCAATTAAAAGGCTGGCTACGGACAGGCCTGGCGGTGGCTGAGCGGCGGCAACGGGAAACAGTCCCAGCTCACGGCAGGCGAAATGGTGGCACCAGGGGGCCCGAAAGGCCACCGCATCCGAGAACAGATAGAGGGGGGTACCCGGCGAGAACTGCTCGGGCCGCAGGGCCCTGGGCTCGGCGCGGTACTGGTCCAGGCCGTCATCGAGTAGCAGGATCTGGGGAACACGCACCAGAATCGCCGCCAACAGCCGTCCACCCTCCCTGCGGTGGGGGATATAGATCCTGCGCACCAGGCCCAGCCAACACAACAGCAACAACAGCAGCAGCGTGAGGGGGCCAGCGGGAAGCCAGCCGAGCCCGCGGCCCCAGACCCAGGCGGGCCGGGAACCAGCCTCCAGCCGTGTCGGCTCATAGAACGCGATCGCCCAATCACGCGGCTGCTCCTGCAGCCTCTGAACCGTGGCCGCAGCCAGATTCACTGCATTGAAGCAGAAATACACAGCCACTGCCGGGCGTCGACGGCGCAGCAGTCCCCCCGCCATCCTCATCTCCTGCGACCGGGCGAGATTGCCGTACGCAGCGCCTCCAACTGGCCTCGACTGAGGGAGAGCAGGCCTACCGGAAGGTGCATCAGTCGCCGGCCGCTGTGCCACCAGAGGCGATGCCACCAACGCACCTCCCAGCGGCCCTGACGGCACGGAGGCACCAGCTTCAGGGGCAACTCGGCGAGAAACACATCGGGAATCGCCAGGAAGCAGCCCCAGAAGGTCATCCGCCGAGCGTGGTCAATCTCATCGGCCACCTCCTCCGATAGCTGGGGAATCGAAGCCGCTTCCACCTGCCACACCCCTGGCGAGAGTTGCCGGTAGTGCGAACCCGCCGCCCGGCCACTCCAGGGGCAGTGCGCCGCCAGCAACCGATTGCTCAGCCGCGAAGCCCGCATCGCCGCCAGTCCCCTGGACTCCTCCAGCCGATCGAGGCGGCACGAGCGGCCCTGGCCCGCCCGCTCGGCGTCGGAGTGGGCAATCACACCGATCCACGCAGCTGGAAGCATCGCCGCCCTCTGGCCCGTATGCACCGCCAGCCGGGCCTGCAGATCTTTGTCGTCGAAGCCGTAGCCGATCAGGTTCTCATTGAACCCCCCCACCGCTTCAAACAAGTGGCGCGGCATCAGAAACTGACCCTTGCGGCCCTCGGGACCGCAACCAAACGCATACCCAGGCGCCGCCGCCGCCCCCTCCGCCGCCGTTGGCAAGCCCCACACCTCGCCAACCCAGTCCTGGCTGCCCACCCCTGGCTTGGGCCAGGCCTCCGTCGGCCAGGTATCGGCATCCAGCTTGAGGATCCAATCCCCCACCGCACGGCACACCGCGAAGTTGTACGCACGGCAAAGGTTCCACCGGTCCTCGCCTTCCACCCGCAGCAGCCGCAGCCGTGGGTCTGCCGGCAGCTCCTGGCGCCGCAGGGGCTCGCGGCTGCTCCAATCAACGATCAGGTGTTCCCCGTGGTGAGGCCAGACCGCCACCTGGGTGGCGGTGGCCAGCAGGTGCGGCCGCCGGTTCATGCACACCGTGACGATCGAGAGGCTCATGACTCCAGCGGTGTGTGACCCTGCACCAGCCGCTCCCCAAGCCGGCTCCGCAGGGCCATCAGCCCCTGGCGCCCCAGCACCAGGGCCCACACCGGCAGCTCCAGCAGGGGGCGACCGCTGTACCACCAGATCCGGTGCCAGATCCGCACCCGCCAGCGGCCAGCGCGCTCAGGCGGAAAGAGGGCATACGGCAGCACCTCCAGACAGGGTTCCGGAATCGCCAGGAAAAAACCCCAGAAGGTCATGCGGCGAGCATGATCGATCTCAGCAGCCACACCCGCAGCCAGCCGGGGCAGTGTGGCCGCTTCCACCTGCCACACGCCGGCCGCTCGCTCCAGGTACACCGAAGCTGGGGCCCGGCCGCTCCAGGGGCAGTGCGCCGCCAGCAGCCGGTTACTGAGCTGCGAAGCCCGCATCGCCGCCAACCCCCGGGACGCCTCCAGCCAATCCAACCGGCTGGAGCGCCCCTGACCGGCCCGCTCCGCATCGGAATGGGGAATCACGCCGATCCAGGCTTCCGGAAGCTCCGAGGCTGGCTGGCCTGTGTGCACCGCCAAGCGTGCCTGCAGATCCTTGTCGTCGAAGCCGTAGCCGATCAGATGCTCATTGAAGCCACCCACCGCTTCAAACAGCTGGCGCGGCATCAGAAACTGGCCCTTGCGCCCCTGCGGGCCGCTGCCGAACGCATAGCCAGGACCCGCCGGCGCCCCCCCCGACCGGGGCTGCAGCCCCAGAACCTCGCCCACCCAGTCCTGTGTGGACCAG
>CALPNT020000136.1 GCA_943325005.2 Bifidobacterium breve
AGAGTTCTGGACTGAAGCAGTGCATCGATCGATGGGTTACCCGAATAGGTGGACGATCGCGTGGCCAATCGCGTGACGGAATCCACAAGAGACAGTGTGGCCGCCTCCACCGCCACGCCGGTGCCCGCGAGGGTGATCAGCCGCTGGTCGTTTTCGTTGTAGGCACCGGGATTGGGTGTCTCACCCCGCAACAGGGCGGAAAACACCTCGCCCTCATCGCCGCTGCTGTCGGCAGCGCCATTCAGGCGGCCGTCGATGGCATGGCCGAGCTCCTCCAGCAGCACGGCCTCGATCTGGGCGGCGGTGGCGCTTTGGATCCAGTTTGGATGGAGAAACACCACCTCTCCACCTCCGGGTGACGCAGGGCTGTAGGCGCCGAGCAAGTCGCTCCATTGGCTGGCGGAGAGGATCTTCAGCGACAGGTTCAGACCGGTGCTGACCAGCTGCTCGCGCAGGGCCTCTGCGCGATGACTCCAGGCAGCGGCATCGGTGCCTGCGCTGGTGAACGCCCGGCGCAGAAGGGCGTCGTAGGCGCCGGCATTGGAGGCCCATGAACTCAGGCGGTCCTCCAGGCAGGTGATGGCCTCGCTCAAGGCCGGCAGATGGGCAGCCAGAGCAGGCCCGGCGAGAAGAAGTTGCGGCATGGGTGACTGCTCCGGGCCAGAGACTAAACTGATTATGTCGATTACATCTTATCGACAAAGTTTATAGTTGCCCCGATTTTGTGGATATAGATCGAGGCTCTTGAGCAGCATCCTCCCAGCAGGCCCTCTTGATCCGGCGAAAAGATGCCGTCCGACGCCGTGGGCGTAGAGCAGCAGCACCATCATCCGCAGCTCTTAGGCCTTGACCCCACGCGCATCCCGCTGCTCATAAGACCGCATCGATGACATCCAGATCCAGTTCAACCGCCAGATCCAGCCGGAAGAACACCAGATGATTCTCAGCCAGCCAGTCCACCGCCGATGGCGGCAAGAGCAGGGTCTGCTCAAGGGTCCAGAGCCGGAAGGTCTTGGGCTTGCTCATGACCCATCTTCTCACCCAGAGATCCTGCAGTCACAGGGATCTGGGCAGATCCAAGGAGGTCTGTGGAGAAGCGGGAAGGTGAGCGATGGGCGACTCGCGCCTACTTGTTCGGCCCTTTCTCCACCAGGATTCCGGTGTTGAAGCGTTCCATGGTCGGCGCCCCCAGGCCCAGCTGCCACAGCGCCACCACAGCCCAGTAGCCCTGGGCCCGGGGCCGGGTGGCGGAGGTGGAATCCACCACCCTTTGCTGGATCAATTCCAGGGTTTCGGGTAGATCGTCGATCCCCATCACCTGCACCTTGCCCTGCCGCCCCAGGCTCTTGAGGGCCCGGCCGATGCCGATGGCGCCGCCGGCATCGGCCGTCACCCAGCCGCGCAGGGCCGGATGGGCGGCCATGGTGAGCCGAGCCTGGCGCTCGGCCTCGGCGATGCTGTCGTTATCGGCCGGGGTGGCCACCACCCGGATGCCGGGATGGGCGGCGAACACCTCCCGATGGCAGCGCACCCGGATTGCATGGTTCGGGGCCGTCGGCACCCCCTGCAGGATCGCCACCTCACCCTGACCGCCCAGCAGCTGCACCAGGCGCTCGGAGCCGATGCGGGCCTGCAGGCAGAAGTCATTGCCGATGCTGGGCAGGGCCAGGCCTTCCGGTCCGACCGAATCAAACACCGTCAGCGGAATGTGCTCCCGGATCGCTTTCTCGAGCAGGGGCCTGAGGCGAGGGGCATCGAGCAGATCAATGGTGATGCCACTGGGACGGCTAGCGATCGCCGCCTCCAGGATCGCGGCCTGCTCGGCCACATCGGCCTTGGCAGGCGGCCGGTACTCGACATTCACCCGGCGGCCCGTCTGACGCTCCAGGGTGGCGGCCGCCTCCAGCGCCCCCTTGTGCACCAGGTCAAACCAGGGGTGGGGCAGCTTGGGAATCAGCACGAAGCGCAGCGGCGCCCCCGATTGGGCGGCCTGCGCTGCCGGTGCGACCGCAACCGCGGTCTTCAACCCGGGGACGGCCGCACCCGAAGCTGTGGGCGACGCCAGCGCCGGGGCCAGCAGTGCTGGAGCAAGCACTGCTGGGGCCAACACCAGGGCGCTCCCGCCCAGCGCCGCCCGTCCCAGACCCACCAGCTGACGCCAGCCGAAGGCTTGAGCACCCCATCTCCGCAGCGTCATGCCAGCAAAAGCCATGTCACGAACCAGCCAATCTCAGCTCGGCCAGTATCGGACAGAGCGATCTCGCCTCAAGCCGCTGGCGCCGCGAACACAGCCGTCAGCCGGGCCGGGTTGCGCTTGTGAACAAGCGCTGAAGCGTTGATCAGACCAGGTGCCCATTCCTAGCCTGACCCCGTCCCGATCCGGTGCCGCGCTGCCTCCACCCTGACGCCGTTGAGCGGAGGTGGGCCAGCGGCGCTCCAGACCTGCAGGCCTGAACTGATGCAACTCTCCGCCAGCCAACCGATCTGGTCCCTGCCGGTCCAGCAGGTGTATGCGGCCCTGCAGAGCCGCCCCGAGGGACTGACCCAAGCGGAAGCCAGCCTGAGGCTGGCCCGCTATGGCGCCAATCGGCTGCCGCCCCAGAAACGGCGACCGCTGCTGCTGCGCCTGCTCGATCAGATGGTGCACTTCATGGCCCTGCTGCTCTGGATCGCCGGCGCCCTGGCCTTCGCCGCCGGCACCCCGGAACTGGGCTGGGCGATCTGGTCGGTGGTGCTGATCAATGGCCTGTTCTCCTTCTGGCAGGAGTTCCAGGCGGAGCGCACCCTGGCGGCGCTCACCCGCTCGCTACCGCGGCAGGTGCAGGTGTGGCGCAACGGCGAGCTGGCCTTCCTCCATGCCGAACAGCTGGTGAGTGGCGATCGGCTGCTGCTGGAAGAGGGCGACCGGGTGCCGGCCGACGGCCGCCTGGTGGTGGCCCACGACCTCAGCCTCGACCTCTCGGTGCTCACCGGCGAATCGCTGCCGGTGGCCCGCCATGCCGAGGCGATCGCCAGCGATCCCCAACGGATGCGGATCGTCAGTGCCGAGCGGCCGAATCTGGTGCTGGCCGGCAGTGCGATCGCCTCCGGCCGCGGCGAGGCGATCGTCTACGCCACCGGTGCCGAAACCGAATTCGGCCAGGTGGCCCACCTGGCCACCGGCACCCGCCGCGCCATCAGCACCCTGGAGCAACAGGTGGCACGCATCGTGCACACGATCAGCACGATCGCCGTGACGATGGGGCTGATCGCCTTCGGCCTCAGCCTGTTGTTCGTCGGCATGGGCCCGCTGGAGAGCCTGGTGTTCGCGGTGGGGATCATCGTCGCCAACGTGCCCGAGGGCCTGCTGCCCACCGTCACCCTGGCGCTGGCTCTGAACGTGCAGCGCATGGCCCGCAGCCAGGCCCTGGTGCGCCGCCTCTCGGCGGTGGAAACCCTGGGCTCGGTGAGTGTGATCTGCAGTGACAAGACCGGCACCCTCACCAGCAATCGCATGGCGGTGGAGCAGACCTGGCTGCCCGGCGGCACCGAGGCCCAGGCCGATCCGCTCAACCCGCTGCTGATGGCCTGCGCCGCCCTCTGCAGCAACGCCCGCCTGGAGCGGGAAGCAACGCCGACTGGCAGCGAGGCCGAGACCCCATGGCGCGCCGTTGGCGATCCCACCGAAACGGCGATGCTGCTGGCGGCAGCCGCCGCCGGGCTGATCCCCTCAGAACTGCAACAACGCCACCGACGCCTGCGCGAGCTGCCCTTCGACTCCCACCGCCGCCGCATGACGGTGCTGGTGGAGTGGTCGCCAGGAGATGACGATCTTCCCCTGGCCCTATCTTCCGCAATCACAACAGCCATGGCTGTCGATGAGGCCACCAGGCCCCTGCTGACGCTCACCAAGGGGGCACCGCTGGAGGTGCTGCAGAGCTGCGACGGCTGGATCACAGCGGCGGGCGCCATACCGCTCAGCGAGACGATGCGGCAGCAGGTGGTGCAGGCCAACGACAGGTTGGCCTGCAAGGGCTACCGAGTCATTGCCGTAGCGATCCGGCCCGGCGACGCCTCGCTGCGGGCAGTGGAACCGGAGGCGCTGGAAAGCGGGCTGCTGTTTCTGGGGCTGCTGGGGCTCTACGACCCCCCGCGCCCGGAGGTGGCGGACGCGATCCGCCAGTGCCAGGAGGCGGGCATCAAGGTGACGATGGTGACCGGCGACTACGGCCTCACCGCCCAGGCGATCGCCCGCCAGATCGGTCTGCTGGAGGCCCCGGACCATGTCGAGGGGGCCTTCGGTCACCAGGGCGATCGCGCCGATCCGGTGCGGGTGATCGATGGCGGCACCCTCGATCTGATCAGCGATCTGCAACTGCGCCAGCTGCTCAAGTACCGCCACCGGCTGGTGTTCGCCCGCATGGCGCCAGAGCAGAAGCTGCGGCTGGTGCTGGCCTACCGCGCCCTGGGCGAGGTGGTGGCCGTCACCGGCGATGGCGTCAACGACGCCCCAGCCCTGCGGGCCGCTGATGTCGGCCTGGCGATGGGCATCAGTGGCACCGATGTCGCCCGGGAAGCCGCCGACATCGTGCTGCTCGACGACAACTTCGCGACGATCGTGCAGGCGATCCGCTATGGCCGCTCCGTGGTCAGCAACATCGGCCGCTTCATCACCTACGTGCTGGCCTCCAATGTCAGTGAGGTGGCCCCCTTCCTGGCGATGGTCACCGCTGCGATCCCGGCGGCCCTGACGGTGCTGCAGATCCTGGCGGTGGATCTGGGCACCGATCTGCTGCCGGCCCTGGGTCTGGGCGCCGAAGCACCGGAGCCGGGGGTGATGCGCCTGGCACCCCGGCCCCGGGGTCAGGCGCTGCTGGATCGAGCCGTGATGGTGCGCGCCTACCTGGTGCTGGGGCTGGCGGAGGCGATCGCCGCGATGAGCGGCTACCTGCTCGTCTGGCGGCATCACGGCATCGGCCTCGGCGAGCTGCGACGGTTGGCTCCCCAGTTGCTGCATCACACCGCGCCGCCGCCGGTGCTGGCGATTCAGCACCAGGCCGCCACCGTTACCTTCTGTCTGATCGTGGCGGGGCAGATCGGGGCCCTGCTGGCCTGCCGCAGCGACCGGCTGCCGTTCTGGAAGCGGCTGAACACCCCCAATCGCCTGTTCTGGCTGGGCCTGATCAGCGAACCGCTGGTGGCCGGCTGCCTGGTGCTGATTCCGGCCCTGGCCGCCGCCTTCGGCATGGCGCCGTTCCCGCTCGCCTGGCTGCCGGCAATGGCTCTCTCCACCCTGCTGGTACTCGCCGCCGACACAGCCCACAAGCGTTGGGGCCTCCCCGGGCAGACCGCCGGAGCTCAGTAGGGGCTCAGGAAGGGGCTCAGTAGCCCGAAGAGCCCGCCGGCGGCCGACCGGAGGGGTTCAGGGCCAGCCAGGCAGCCACCGCGATCGGCCGGGGTTCGTCGTAGCCCACCGGCAACCAGAGATCGCCCGCACTCGAGGCGTAGTGAATCTGCCAGTGGTACAGACCGGTGTAGGCGGCAGGATCGTCGCGCAACAGGGCGGCGTAGTGGAGCACGGCCCGGCCGTAGTGATCGCTGTTGTTGTAGCCCCAGAGCCCTTTGCTGATGTCCTTGAGCCCACCCCGCCGCACCAGATAGCGGGCGGCCGCGTGGATGGCGCTGCGGGGATCGCGGATGTCGGCGCCATTACCGATGCCGGGTTCGGCCCAGGTGGAGGGCAGAAACTGCATCGGCCCGCGGGCATCGGCGACGGAGATGCCATCGATGCGGCCCATGCCGGTTTCGACCAGATTCACCGCCGCCAGCACCGGCCAGGGAATGCCGGTGGCGGCGGCGGCTTCGCGGTAATAGCCCAGCAGCTTGGCGGCCGGCTCCGGCTCGATGATCCGCCAGGCCGGCAGCTGCGAAGGCCGCTGGCGCCGCGGATGCATGGCGAGGAACTCGCGCCGGGCGCCCAGGTGATGATCGAACACCCCTTGCCAGCGGGGCGGCAGCTGGGCCCGCACCTGCTTCGCCAGCTCCGACCGGTGGGCCAGCACCCGATAGATCACCTGCTGCTGATGGCCCAGAGCCGCCAGTTGGTCTGCCGGAGTGGCCGGCGAACGCAGAGCCGGCTCCAGCGAGGCCAGCAGCGCCGCGATCGCGGCGGCAGCCGCGGGTACGCGGGGATAGGACAAGCCGGCAGCAACGGGCACAGCCGGCTCGCCGGGTAAGACAGGGACAGGGGCTGGTTCGCCAGGGCTGGGGCTGGCCGTCGCAGCAGCAGCAGGCGTGACCGGTGGCGGCGAGGGGGTAGCCGGCTGGGAGCCCAGCCGCACCATGCAGCCGGAGCCCAGCACCAGGGCGGTGAACCCCAGTCCGAGCAGCCACGGATGGGCGGGGAGCTGGGGCATGGATCCGGCCAGCCAAGTCGGCGGCTTCGACGCTACCTGCCGATCCGGAGCCAAAGGGCGTCATTCCGCAGGGCTGGGGGATCCCCATGCGAGTGCTGCGCGGTCGCCCAAAGTTGGCGAATACAAAGCAGCTGGTTTCAATTCGATATAGTCCTGAGGTTATTGACTATTTCAGGGCTTCAGGAGCTGGTTGACAAGCTCGTATGGATACTGTGCTCAAGGAAGATGTCGAAGCTAACTCCACTGGCAATGTGAAAGGGGCCTAACATCAAGACTCAGAAGACGGGAGCGAATGATGTCACCCATGAAAATTCATGGCCCGTTTCCGATCTTGAGCATTAGCCCTTCAGGCCAGGGGCCTCCTATTGCCAAAATGTCATCTATCTCAAGGCTACTGTTTGTTCCCATGCAAGCTACATTTCGATGCCAGGAAAAGAAAAACCAATGCCCTCCCGCAAGGGATACATTCAGAGAGAGATCTATAATTACCAATCGTGAATAGGATGACTGTCCTGCCACATCCACCCAATCGACTGCCAAGGTGACTACAGTTCCGCAGCCTTCAACTCAGCGCATCACCATGAATCATCGTCTAGCCACGACCTGTAGCGCCCTGGTATTACCCCTACTCGTTACGTCAACAGGTGCCGTCATGGCCGACAGCATGCCAATGCGCATGAACAGCAACATCACTGAACAACAAGTGTTGAGCACTCAGCAAGGGTGGTGCAACGGCTTGTTGGCGATCAGCAAGGCTTATGCAACAGGGGGGTTTGCGGCCGCTGAGACGACGGCCAGCAAGGTCCTTGATCAAGCCTATGGCTATCAGTACGGAGCTGTAGCCTTCAAACCGACGCTGACTCAACATCCACAGACCTTTCGGGGAAGCAAGGCAGGCGCACTGGCCTATTTCGTAGGCGGCAATCCCAGCTATCCCAATGACAAAGGCTTTGCCATCAAGCCATGGCAGAAATGCTCGATCCGCAATCAGGTGATTCAGTTGCATGGCGATCTCGCAATCACCATGGGCAATGTTAGTATTACTGACAGCAGTGGCAAGGTGACCACAGTGGACAAAACCTGGGCATTCATGAGAGAACCGGACGGAGAAGTTCGAATCATTCTGCATCACTCCTCGCTGCCCTTCGACGTGAAGTAACTACCACCCGCGAATTCTAGGCTTCTGGGGCAAAGCTGGTCGCTGATGCCCCAGACCTTCAAATTGCTGGGATTAAGTTTTCCGTGGACTGAGATACGCTACAAGCAGCTCCCATTGGTGAAGGCCTATTCGTCGGCTGAGGGCTAACATCATGATTCACCCGACCCGCCTCAGAGAGGCAAGTTCTACCCTGGGTTGCCTTGGGCGGGTGACGATGAGCGTTAGAGAAATACAAACAGCCGTTCCAAGTGATCCAAGCTACTGAGCACGCCAGCGTTGCTTTAAAGCTACTGACTACTCCTCAGAATCTGGCGAAAGGCTACACTGACAGCGAAGTCGGGCAGACTACTTGTCACCAACCGTCTTCCGGGGGATAGCGAATTTCAATTTTTCTTCTCTCGCGAGGAAAGCCATGTTCACGTCCATGTCAGCCACCCAGACAATGAGGCGAAATTCTGGCTTAAGCCGACTATTGAACTTGCCCGCAATAGTGGACTAAGCTCATCAAAGATCAAA
>CALPNT020000137.1 GCA_943325005.2 Bifidobacterium breve
GGTTGGGTGAAGGCTGAGGTGGATGCCGGAAGGGAGGACTGGGTCGCGACCTGCTGTTCAACGCGGCTGTACGGGCCAGCGGCACAGCGACCACTGATCAGCTGATTGAGGCTGGTGCCCTTAGTTGTTGGCTTCTGAGCCCTGGTAACGCTGCCCCCACACCTGCAGCAGATTGATCAACAGCAGGCTGATCAGCGAGAAGATCAGCATGACGCTGCCAATCACGGTGGCGGCTTCAAAGTCGTATTCCTCCAGCTTCTGCACGATCAGGGTGGGCGTGATCAGATCGCGGAACGGTACGTTGCTCGAAATCATCACCACCGAGCCGTACTCGCCCACAGCCCGGCTGTAGCCCTGGGCCACACCGCCGAGAATGGCCGGCATCAGCTGGGGTAACACGACGCGGAAGAAGGTCTGCATCGGGCTGGCGCCCAGGCTCCAGGCGGCCTCCTCCTGTTCCTTCTCCAGGGAACGCAGCACCGGCTCCACCGTGCGCACCACGAAAGGCAGGGAGATGAACACCATGGCGACCCCGACCCCCACGACGGTGAACGACACCTTGAGGCCGAACAGCTGCATCAGCGGCTTGCCCAGCCAGCCCTCCGGTCCATAGACAAACGACAGGGCCAGGCCCGCCACGGCCGTGGGCAGGGCGAAGGGAAGGTCGATCAGCGAATCAAGCAGGCGCTGGCCGCGGAAGCGGCTGCGGATCAGGGCCCAGGCCACCAGCAGGCCGAACACCCCATTGACCAAGCTGGCCAGGGCCGCCACACCGAAACTCACCTTGTAGGAGGCGAGGGCTTCCGGGCTGGTGGCCATCTCCCAGAACCCCTGGGGGCCAACCCCGGCGGCCTTGAGCAGCATGCCGGCCACGGGCAGAAACAGCACCAGCACCAGGTAGGCCCAGGTGAAGCGCCATGGCCAGCTGGGCAGTCGCCATTGAAACCAACCCGGCAGGCGAGGCTGAGCAACGGCCATGGCAGAGCGTGAGCTGGAAACCTGACGCTACCATTACGATACGGCGAATTGGACGGTTCTACGGCGTTCTTCCGTGTCTTTGTGCGGCAGCGCTGGCCGGCGATTCGTGTCAGTGATCAGAATGGGCCAAACGATCAGAGCCGATGGGTATCCGCGTCGCCAACGTCAGCAAGCATTTCGGCGATTTCCGCGCCGTCGACAACGTCAGCGTTGACGTGGAGACCGGCTCCCTGGTGGCGCTGCTGGGCCCTTCCGGTTCGGGCAAAAGCACCCTGCTGCGCCTGATCGCCGGCCTCGAGGGCACCGACAGCGGCCGCATCTGGATCACCGGCGAAGAGGCCACCGAGCGCTCCGTCCAGGACCGGCAGGTGGGCTTTGTGTTTCAGCACTTCGCCCTGTTCAAGCACCGAACCGTGCGCCAGAACGTGGCTTTCGGCCTCGAGTTGCGGCGCTGGAAGAAAGAAGCCATTCGCCGCCGGGTGGACGAGCTGCTTGAACTGGTGCAACTGCAGGGCTATGGCGGTCGCTATCCCTCCCAGCTCTCCGGTGGCCAGCGTCAGCGGGTGGCCCTGGCCCGGGCTCTGGCGGTGCAGCCGCGGGTGCTGCTGCTCGATGAACCGTTCAGCGCCCTCGACGCCAAGGTGCGCAAGGAGTTGCGGGCCTGGCTGCGCAATCTGCACAGCGAGATGCATGTCACCACCGTGATCGTCACCCATGACCAGGAGGAGGCGATGGAGGTGGCCGATCGCATCGTGGTGATGAACGAAGGCCGGATCGAGCAGATCGGCTCGCCGGCCGAGATCTATGACCAGCCCGCCACGCCCTTCGTGATGAGTTTCGTCGGGGCGGTGAACGTGCTGCCCCAGGGGGCGATGCCGCTGCCCCAGGCCGGTGCCGGCGCCGGGATGCGCCCCGCCACCGCGGACCAGGGCCAGGGCAATGGTCCGATGTTCATTCGCCCCCATGATGTGGAGGTCTATGCCAGCCCCCGGGATGGCTCGGTGCCGGCTCGGTTGAAGCGCCTGACCCACATGGGACGCGATCTGCAGGCCGAATTGCAGCTCGAAAGTGGTGAGGTGCTGGTGGCTCAGTTCCCCAGGGAGCAGATCAACTACAGAGAAATCCAGGCGGGCGATGAGCTGCATGTGATCAGCCGCCAGGTGCGCACCTTTGTGCCGGACTATTCGATCTGATCAAGCCAGGCGATGGCGCGGGGATCGGATCCCAATCAAAAAACCCCTCGCTTGAGGGGTCTGGAGATCCAGCTGCCGTGTGGATGTTCAGTCCGGGAAAGCTTCAGCCTGCACCTGGGCGAGGCGAGCATCCTGTTGGTATTGGGCAACGGTGAGGGCATCCTGATGGCGCAGGAGTTCTCCATTCTTGAACACCAGCGTGTAGCGCTGCAGATGGGATTGGGAGAGACGAGAACGAACGTATTGGGCGGCCATGGTGGTAAGAATCAGCAGAGGAAAGCAGGGCAGTGGCAGGGCCGATTTCTCTGGAATCGCCAGAGAGTCAGCGAGCGGCGAATTCAGAAGCCAGCGACCAGTGGTTCGATCGGAATCAGTAGATCGGCCTCACTGACCCTTTGCAGAAGCCCCAGGGCTTTGTAGCGATTGAGATTTTTGGTCACCGTCACCCGGGTGAGGCCGCAGATGTCGGCCAGGGATTTGTGGGTGAGGTTCATATCCTTGAGCGAGAGGCGATGGCCCTTGCTGCTCACCTGGCCAAAGCGGGTGCCGATCCAGCGCAGCAGCATCAGCAGGCGATGTTCGGCGCTGCGGATGCGGTTGATCTGGAAAATTTCTTCGGTGTTGCGGATCTGATGGCGCAGGAAGGCGACAATCTCCGTCTCGCTGGGGTGGTACTGCTCCACCACGACGGTGGAGAGGCACTGGATTTCAACCGGCTGCAGTGAGGAATAGGCGCTGGTCACCCAGTCGCCGGGGCCCCAGAGGCCGAGGGTGATCGATTCGCCTTCTTCATCCCAGGCGGCGGAACGGATATAGCCGTCCTGGATCTTCCAGTTCAGCCCTTCGGGCAGCACGTCATTGGGCAACAGGGTGAGGCGGAGTGCCTGGGGGTGGCGCGAGGTGGTCATGGTGATCAGGCCGGTGCGGAACGGTGGTGGTCATGGAGAGCGATGGGGCGGCCAGCGCAGCGCTGGCGGTACGCATTCGGCGACAACAGGGCATGGGTGAGGACCGGGCTGGGAACGCCCCTGGCAAGGTTCCGGAACCATAGCGCTTAATTCCCATCGGTCAAGTGTGCTTAAGCCTGGCACCGGGTCAGGCGATGGCGGTCGCTGCCGGGGTCGAGCCTCGGCCCGAATCTCGCCTCAACGGGCTGATGTCCAAGGCGGGAGCCGGGAGCGGCGCCTGCGCCTCAGATGAAGTACATCGCCTGGGCCTGGATCCGCTGATCGCGCTGGTCCAGCAGGTCCTGCAGGCTGGTGCCGGAGAGGATGGCGGCGCGGGCCTGATCCAGCTGTTCCTGCAGGGCCGCGAGCACGTCGAACTCGGGGGTGTCGCGGGAGGCGGCGGCCCTGGCGCTCTGGTCACCCTCCAGGCAGGCGACCACATCGGCGATCGTGACGTCCGCCGGTGGGCGGGCCAGCTGGTAGCCCCCCTTGGGACCGCGGATGCTGCGCAGGATGCGGGCGCGGCGCAGGCTGGTGAGCATCTGTTCCAAGTAGCGATCGGGGATGCTCTGGCGATGGGCGATCTCCGCCACCTGCAGCACGCCGCCCTGTTCGTAGATGGCCGCCAGCTCAACCAGGGAGACGATCCCGTACTCGGTCTTGGCACTGAAGGCCACGGAGTTCCCCGGCAACGATGCGTGGATTGTCGCAGTCGCACCCCCTGGCGCGGAAGAGCAAACCGGATCCCCGCCGATGTGGCCGGGAATACGACCGGGGCGCCGGGGCGCTGCATAGGTTTGGCGGGTACCCCAATCGGCTAACCGTGGTTTCTGTTGTTTCTCGTCCTGGCGGGCGTGTCGTTGCCGGTCTGGCGTTGGCGGGCCTCAGCGCCGCTCCGGTCGCTTTGTTCGGCCTCCAGGTGCTGGCGCCCCAGCGGGCCGAGGCCCAGGCTGGTTCCCAATCGATCCTGCTGGTTAGCTACGCCGTCACCAAGGCGGCTTATGACCGCATCATTCCCAGGTTTGAGGCGGACTGGAAGAAGAAGACGGGCCAGAGTGTCGACGTGAAAACCAGTTACGGCGGTTCCGGCAGCCAGACCCGGGCGGTGCTGGATGGCCTCGAGGCCGACGTGGTGGGATTGGCTCTGTCGGCTGACGTGGAGAAGATTGAGTCCAAGGGCCTGATCAAGAAGGGCTGGGAGGCCGAGTACCCGAACCGCTCGATCATCACCAACTCGGTGGTGGCGATCTTCACCCGGCCCGGCAATCCCAAGAAGATCAACACCTGGAGCGACCTCGACAACAAGTCCGTCGAGGTGATCACCGCCAATCCCAAGACGTCCGGTGGCGCCCGCTGGAACTTCCTCGGCATCTGGGGTTCGGTGACGCGGGGCGGCGGCACCGAAGCCAAGGCCAGGAGCTTCATCACCAATGTGTACCGCAACGTTGATGTGCTGCCTAAGGATGCCCGCGAAGCCACCGATACGTTTGTGAAGCGCCGCCAGGGTGATGTCTTGCTCAACTATGAGAACGAAGCGATCCTGGCCAAGCGCACCGGTGAGTGGACGACTCCTTACAAGGTGCCCAGCCCCAACATCCTGATCGAAGGACCGATCGCGGTGGTGGATCAGAACGTCGACAAGCACGGCACCCGCAAGGTGGCCGAGGCCTTCGCCAAATACCTGTTCAGCCCCACGGCCCAGAAGATCTTCGTGGATGAGGGTTTCCGTCCGGTGACGCCCCAGGGCAAGGCCTATGCCGCCGGCAAATTCCCCGAGGTGAAGACCTTCAATGTGGTGGATCTGGGTGGTTGGAAGGCTGTCTCGAAGAAGTTCTTCGACAAAGGGGGCCTCTGGGATCAGATCTTCTCTCAGAGTCGCTGATGCTCTGGTCTGATTCAGTCGTCTGAGCCATGCCGCCGCAGCGCTAAGATAAAGACAAGTTGTCAATCGACTTTACGTGGTTAAAGCCGTTGTGATGGGCTCTCGTCGCCTGCGTTCATCCCTGCTGAGCGTTCTTGTCTGCAGTCTGGCGCTGGGCGGTTGTGCCCAATCGTCCAGTACCGGCGCTGGCGGGAAGGCCGGCTCGAAGCCCGGCTCCCAGGAGCTGTTGCTGGTCAGCTATGCCGTCACCAAGGCGCCCTACGACCGCATCCTGCCCAGGTTCAAAGCGGACTGGAAAGCCAGGACCGGCCAGGATCTCACCATCCGCGCCAGCTATGGCCCTTCTGGGGTGCAGACCCGCGCCATCATCGATGGCATCGAAGCGGATGTGGCCACCCTCGCCCTGGCCGGTGACGTGCAGAAGTTGGAGGAGGTCCAGCTGGTTCAGCCGGGTTGGCAGGAGGAGCTGCCGCATCACAGCATCATCACCGAGTCGGTGGTGGTCTTCGTGCCCCGTAAAGGCAATCCCAAAGGCATCAAAACCTGGTCCGATCTGGCCCAACCCGGCTTGTCGATGATCACCGCCAATCCCAAGACCTCCGGCGGCGCCCGCTGGAATTTTCTCGGACTCTGGGGCTCGGTGAGCCAGAGCGGCGGCAGTGAGGACCAGGCCAGGGCGTTCGTGAGCAACGTGTATCGCCAGGTGGACAATCTGCCCAAGGATTCACGCGAAGCCGCCGACCTGTTCCTGAAGCGCGGTATTGGGGATGTGCTGCTCACCTACGAAAATGAGGCGATCATCGCTAGACACGAGGGCTTGCTTGAAAGTCCGTTCGTGGTGCCCTCGCCGAACATCCGCATCGAAGGGCCGGTGGTGGTGATCGATCGCAATGTCGATCGCCGCGGCACGCGCAAGGCCGCGGAGGCGCTGGCCACGTACCTGAGCGGGCCGGACGCCCAGAAGATCTTCGCTGAGGAGGGCTTCCGCCCGGTCAATCCCAGCGTCTGGGCCCAGGTGAAGAGTCGTTTTGCACCCGTGGCCCAGCTCTACAGTGCCGCCGATTTCGGTGGCTGGACGACCATCAACGCAACCTTCTTCAGCAAGGGCGGACTCTGGGATCAGCTGTTCGCCTCCACCCGCTGAGGTCTCCGTTCGATGTGTGAACTGCTGGCCCTCAGTGCCAACACCCCCACCGACATGCGCTTCTCCTTTCACGGGCTGACCCGTCGGGGGGGCGCCACCGGCGACCACGCTGATGGCTGGGGCCTGGCCAGCTTTGATCCGGACGGCTGTGGTGTGCGCCTCTATCGCGAAGACGGCCCCGCCGCCTTTTCGCCGATTGCGGCGGAAGTGGCCGCCCTCGAGCTCAAGGCCCACTGCTCGATCGCCCACATCCGCAAGGCCACCCGCGGCGTGGTGGCCCTCGAAAACTGCCATCCCTTCCACCGGCGCTGGCAGGGGCAGGAGTGGATCTTTGCTCACAACGGCGATCTGGAGGGCAGCTTTGAGCTCGAAGCGCCGTTCACGCCCGAGGGCAGCACCGACAGCGAGGCCGCGTTCTGCTGGTTGCTGCAACAGCTGGAGGGCGCCCGGGCCGCGGGTCGGCTCACCCCGGAGGATGACACGGCGATCTTCGCCGCCCTGGTGCAGGCTGCCGACGCCCTGGCGGCCCGGGGCATCTTCAACTGTCTGATCAGCAATGGCCGCTGGCTGTTCGCCTATGCCGGCACCAAACTGCACCGGCTGACGCGCCGTGCCCCCTTCCGCACCGCCACCCTCGCCGACGACGATCTCAGCGTCGATTTCGCCCAACTGGCGGGTCCGCAGGATGTCGTCTCGATCATCAGCACCGAACCGCTGACCACCGATGAAACCTGGTCAAGGCTGCAGGTGGGGGAGGCGGTGCTGTTGCGGCGTGGGGAGGTGCTGCACCATCACCCGGGCCAAGCGATCCAGACGCCAGCCTGATCGGCGTCGCGGATCACAGGTCGAGACAGCGGAAATGGCAGCCGCTTAGCGCGGCGGAAGAGATGATGAGCATCTTTGTTTCAGCTTCGATGGCCCCCGCCGCAGTCAGTAGCCGCCACGGCGGCTGGCGGCAGGGGGATCCCGTCGGCCAGCGCCGCTTCAGCCGACCCTTCGGCGACCAGCGCCTGAGGCTGGAATCGGGTCAGAGCCTCGGACCGATCACCCTGGCCTGGGAGTGCTGGGGCGAGCTCGATGCTGAGCGCAGCAACGCCATCCTGCTGCTGCATGGTTTCAGTGGTGACAGCCACGCGGCCGGCCCCGCCGGCGACGGCCATGACGGCGCCGGCTGGTGGGATCGGCTGATCGGTCCGGGGCGGGCGATCGACACCGAGCGCTTCTGCGTGATCTGCCCCAATGTGCTGGGGGGCTGCCAGGGCAGCACCGGCCCCGCCAGTCCGGCGGTCGACGGCCGGCCCTACGGCAGCCGCTTCCCGCTGCTCTCGATCCGCGACATGGTGGCGGCCGAACGGGGCCTGGCCGATCGGCTGGGCATCGCGCGCTGGTACGCCGTCATCGGTGGCTCGATGGGGGGCATGCGGGCTCTGGAGTGGGCCGTCGGTTCGCCGCAGCGGCTGGAGCGCCTGCTGCTGATCGCCACCGCCGCCCGCTGCAGTGCCGACAACCTTGCCGCTCACGTCTGTCAGATCGAGGCGATTCGCCAGGACCCCCAGTTCTGCGGCGGTGACTATGACGACCAGTCCGGTGGCGGGCCACGTCAGGGCCTGGCCCTGGCACGCTCCCTCGCCCAGCTGACCTACCTCAGTGCCGCAGAGCTGGAACGGCAGCTGGCGGTTGATGGCGAAGAGGGCAACGCTGTTTCTGATTCTGAAGGTGACGTTGATCGGCCCAA
>CALPNT020000138.1 GCA_943325005.2 Bifidobacterium breve
CGGCGGCAACGAGAGAAATGGCGTGGCCGTTCAGGCCGGCCCGACCGGTACGGCCGATGCGATGCACATAGTCTTCGGCCACATTGGGCAAATCCAGGTTGACCACATGGGGCAACTGATGAATGTCAATGCCTCTGGCGGCAATGTCCGTCGCCACCAGCACCCGCACATTGCCACTCTTGAAGCCGGCAAGGGCTCGGGTGCGAGCGCCCTGACTCTTGTTGCCGTGGATGGCGGCAGCGGAGATGCCCTCCTTATCGAGGCGCTCCGCCATGCGATTGGCGCCGTGCTTGGTGCGTGAAAACACCAGCACCTGCTGCCAGTCGTTGTGGCGGATCAGATGGCAGAGCAGATCGGGCTTGCGTCCCATATCGCAGGGATGCATCACCTGCTCCACCAAGGGAGTGGCCCGGTTCTCGGGCGTGGCCTGCAGTTGCACCGGCTGATGCAGCAGACCGGTGGCCAACCGGCGAATCTCGGTGGAGAAGGTGGCTGAGAACAGCAGGTTCTGGCGTCGCTCGGGCAGCAGGGCCAGGATTTTGCGGATATCGCGAATGAAGCCCATGTCGAGCATGCGATCGGCTTCATCCAGCACCAGCACTTCCACCTGATCCAGCCGCAGCGCCCGCTGCTGGTGCAGGTCCATCAGCCGGCCGGGAGTGGCCACCAGCACATCGGTGCCTCGCCGCAGCCGCTCGATCTGGGGATTGGCGCTGACGCCGCCGAAGACCACATCGGAGCGCAGGTCGAGATAGCGGCCGTAGGCGGTGACGCTGTCGGCCACCTGGGCCGCCAGCTCACGGGTGGGGGTGAGCACCAGGGCCCGCACGATGCCGGCGCGGGCAGGGGGACCATGGCGCAACCGCTCCAGCAGGGGCAGAGTGAAGCCTGCGGTTTTGCCGGTACCGGTCTGGGCCGCTGCCATCACATCGCGCCCTTCGAGCACGGCCGGAATGCACTGCAGCTGGATTGGCGAGGGATGGCGATAGCCCTTGGCGGCAACCGCCTTGAGCAGGGGCTCGGACAGACCGAGGGCGGAAAAATCGACAGCCAATCCGGCCACGGGAGCCACAGTGGCACCTGTCTCGGAATCAGCGGTGAGGGGCAGGCGTTCCGCCGTCCTGGGGGAGGCCGGCGGCGGCGAGGGCTGGCGGCGGCGCGGGCCGGCAGACGAGGAAGACGGCGTGATCGGAACCATCAATCAGATCACCCCAGCCTAGGTGGGCCCCCGCTCCCCGAGGCTGTAGTGCGCGCAGCACGCACAGGGCCCCTCGGGCAGCACGGCGCAGCGCAGCAGGGGACTGCGGGCATTGAAGCGGCAGCTGGGGTCACCGATCACCCATTGGCCCTGCCAGTGGCGGGCCTCAGCGGGTTGTTGTTCGGTTTTCACCTGCAGCGCCACCGCCGCCAGCTCATAGCGCCCCTGGCGCAGCCGATAGCGATGGCGGCGCTGCAGCACCAGGTAACTGTCTCCCGCATGGCTGAGCCATCGGCCTGGAAAGGGGACCTCACTGAGCCCGCCCACCTCCAGGCGACCGATCAGATGATCATCTTCAATCTGACGCAGTTCAATCTCCATGGTGGTTGAGTTTTAGATGCAATCAGGTCAATTGCGAACAGATGACTTGCGAAATGATCAACTTCGGTCAGATCAGTGCGAACAGACTAATTGTGAACTAATCAGTGGTGGTCAGGTTCAGTGTGGGTCAGATCAGGTCAGTGGCGATCAGTGCTGGCCGGGTGTCCAGGCTGGGTGGCTGGCGAAAAGGCGAGCCGGTTCAGGCGCCATCCCCACCGTTCTGGGGCTGGGGCGCCTCCACCAGCTCCGGGGTCTCCCGCACCGAAAAGCCCCAGGAGAACAGCCCGACCACAACCAGCAGCAGGCTCCACTCCGGCACATTCAGCTGCGGTAGGGCCAGACGGATCAGCAGCCGGATGCCGACGAAGCCCACCGCTAGATAACCCGCCGTTTCGAGATGGCGGTAGACCTCCAGCCAACGGATGAACAGCCCAGCGGTGAGTCGCAGCGCCAGCACACCGATCACACCACCGGCCATCACCAGGGGCAGGCGATCGGTGACGGCGACCGCGGCAGCCACACTGTCGAGCGAGAAGGCCAGATCGGTGAAAGCCAGGGTGGCCACCACCGAGATCAGGGAGACGCCCACCAGGCTGTTGTCCTTGTCCTGGTCAGCCTCCTCAGCCTCCGATGCGTCCCCCTGGCGAAGGCTGAGTAAGTGGTTGCCACACAGCCACAGCAGATAGCCCGAGGCCAGCAATTGCAGGGGCCAGGCATCCAGCACCCAGCGGGCCGCCAGAATCAGGCCCAGACGCAGAACCAAGGCCAGCAACAGACCGATGTTCAGGGCCTGTCGCTGGCGATCCGGGTCGTGCAGACGGCGTGAAATGGCCGCCAGGGCAATGGCATTGTCGGCCGAAAGCACCGCTTCAAGCGCCACCAGCAAAGGCAGCAACAGCAGCACCTCGCGCCACTGGTCAGCGTCCTGGATCAGGGTTGTCAGGGATGGAACCAGTTCCGCTTCCATCGCGTTGGACTCGCTGGGCAGCGAACGAGGTTGGGTCTCAACATAGGGATCCACCCCAGGCAGCAGCAGTTGATCATGGAGCTGAAAGCCCAACTGGTGCATGCCGAATCGGGCCGTCGGGTGGTGGAGGTGCAGGCCTTCGACGGCAGCCGATTGCTGGGCAGCGCCCTCGGGGAGGCGGCCGATGCCGAACAGGCCGAAGATCGAGCCCGGCAGCGGCTGCTGACCTACCTGGCCCAGTCCATCGCTCCTGAAACGGCCGGCCCTGACACCACCGTCACTGAAACCGCGGGCTCGCAAGTCGCTGGCTCGGAGGCCGCCATCTCTGGAGCCTCTGCCGTGATCCGACGGAGCGGGGGCGTGCCGCTTGGTGCGATGGATCGTGGCGCGATGTCCCCAGCCGTGCTGCCTGCTGCCTTGCCGTTGAGGCCCCAGTCGCTGCCGGAGTCGCTGCTCCCGCCACCCCTGTCTCGGGGCCTGAATCAGCCGGATCCACCCGAAGCCGTGGCGCCGCCCGATATGGCAGCGCCTTCCGGGGGGGGCAACCGTTCCGCTGGTTCAGAGCGAGCGCATGAGACTGAGCTTCCCGCCGGGAGCGACTATCCCTTCGACTCCCCGGCCGGGTCTCCCCGCGTTCGCGCGGCTCTGCCCACCAGCGTTGTGCTCTCCCGCCAGCTGGCTGAGCCGGCGTCCCATCCGCCGGCCTTGCCCCAGGAGCCGCCTCCGGACCCGGAGGACTGGAGCAGCGATCTAGCGGCCCTGGAGCTGCATCTACGGCGCCTGGGCTGGGACCGGGAGCAGGAGGGAATCTATTTGCAACGTGCCTTTGGCCATCCGAGTCGCAACCGCCTCACCAACTACAGCGATCTTCAGGCTTATCTGGTTGTCCTGGCGAGGCTGGGCGCTGGCAGTGAGGCCGCCACGGCTGCCGTGCCGCTGCGGCGCAGCGAGCTCCTCAACCAGTGCGAGACCCTGCTGGCCCAGCTGGGTTGGAACGCAGATCAGGGGCGGGCCTTTCTGGAGCGCGAACTTCAGGTTGCCAGTCGCCAGCAGTTGAACGACCAACAACTGCTGCACTTCAACATGCTGCTGGAGAGTGAAATGCTGGCGGCACTCCCCAGCCAGGCCGCGGTCGTACCCTGAGACCCTGCTCTTCTTTGATTCAGTCCATGGCCATCCAAGTCGGCATCAATGGTTTCGGACGCATCGGCCGTCTGGTGTTCCGCCGGGCCTGCGAACTTGAGGATATCGAGATCGTAGCGATCAACGATCTGATTGATGTTGATTACATCGCCTACATGCTCCGCTATGACTCCACCCATGGCCGCTTTCAGGGCACGGTGGAGGTGCTCAACGGCGCCCTGGTCGTCAATGGCCGCGCGATTCGCATCAGTGCTGAGCGTGATCCCGCCAACCTGAACTGGAGCGAGGCTGGTGTGGACACCGTGCTCGAATCCACCGGCTTTTTTCTCACCGATGAAGCGGCCCGCAAACATCTGCAGGCCGGCGCCAACAAGGTGGTGATGTCGGCTCCTTCCAAAGACGACACGCCGATGTTCGTGATGGGAGTGAATCATCGCAGCTATGCCGGCCAGGCGATCGTCTCGAATGCCTCCTGCACCACCAACTGCTTGGCACCGCTCGCCAAGGTGCTGCACGACAACTTCGGCATTCGCGAAGGGTTGATGACCACGGTTCACGCCACAACCGCCACCCAGAAAACGGTCGATAGTCCCTCGGTGAAGGATTGGCGTGGCGGGCGCGGCGCCGCTCAGAACATCATCCCCTCGTCTACCGGAGCCGCCAAGGCGGTGGGTCGGGTGATCCCGGCGCTCAACGGCAAACTCACCGGCATGGCCTTCCGTGTGCCCACCCCCAATGTTTCGGTGGTGGATCTGACCGTGAATCTGGAGCGACCCACCAGTTACGAGGCGGTGAAGCAGGCCATGCAGGCCGCCGCCAATGGTGAACTGGCCGGCATCCTGGGCTATACCGAGGACGAGGTGGTTTCCAGCGACTTCCTCGGCCAGTCCTGCACCTCCATTTTTGATGCCGGCGCCGGCATCGCCCTGAGCTCCACCTTCATGAAGCTGGTCTCCTGGTACGACAACGAGTGGGGCTATTCCTGCAAGTGCCTCGACCTGATCCGCCACATGGCCAGCCAAGGCTGAAGCTCCGCTCTGCAGGCGTTTTCATCTCTGCGCCTCCTGGCAGTGCCGCTTCACCAAGTCCAGGCCGACCCCGAGCCGGTCCTGATGGGCGTAGGCCTCCAGTTCCATCGCTTTCTCCGCCTCGCTGGCACTCGCATAGAGGGGTTCCTGCAACTGGGCCGCCAAGGTCGGGGTCCGGGTCACGGTGAGGCCCAGAATCCGGGGAGCAGCGTCCAGGCCCCCGGCCGCACAACTCTGGGCCACATGGATCGCCTCATGGTTCAGCACCCGGGCGAACTCGACGCTGCCGCGACCGGGCACATCGGGGCGGATGCGCAGGCTGCGCTCCTGGGGATCCCATTCCGCTGCGGCCCCCCTTTTGATCGGCTCCCGCAGGAGCACGACCACTCCACTGCTCTGCAGCAGGCCCAGCAGGTCGGCGATCGCCCGACGTTCGGCGAGATAGCTGGGGGGATCGAGGATCAGGGCCCGGATCTCGGCGATCGAGAGTTCTGGATCCCCCGGCCGACGTTTGTACAGGTAGCGGACAGTGCCGTCACTGAGGGATTCGGCTTTGGGCACCCAGTCCCGATCAGCATTCTCCAGCTTGGACAACAGGCTCGGCTGGCTCAGGAACTCGCCCATGGCGGACGGCGCCGCAGGCCGTTGACGAGGATCCTCTTGGCGCTGTACCGATCGCAATAGCCGGGTGGGAGGCACGGTCAGAACTGCCGCTTCGCGCAGCAAATCCGGCAGGGCGGCCACAAACAGCGCCAGAGTCACCAGGCCCAAGGTGAGCCAGCAGCGGTTCATGCCAACGAGAAGACAGTGTTGATCCCAGCATGTCGGTATCGAGGCTGATCGAGCGACAGCCGCGGGCGGCACTTGCGAGGATCTGAAGAACTGCTTCCCTTCCGCCCATGCCCCTCTCCGCCCTGGTGCGCCAGCTTCAGCAGGTGCCCCTCACCGGTGAGGTGGCTGCCCGGATGGAGCGCAGCGAGCGGCTGCGGCTCAGTGGCGCCGGTCGGGGTGCCCGGGCCCTGATCGCCAGTGCCCTCGCCGCCCAGGCGGGGTCGCCATTGCTGGTGATCGTGCCGACCCTGGAGGAGGCGGGTCGCTGGGCCGCCTTGCTGGAGCTGATGGGCTGGAAATCCAGCCAGCTCTATCCCACCAGCGAAGGCTCCCCCTATGAACCCTTCGATCCCACCAGTGAGATCACCTGGGGACAGTTGCAGGTGCTGGCTGAATTGATTGCCAGCGTCGGCGCTGGCACCAATGGCACCGGCATTGATGGTGCTGGCAGCGGTGGTGCTGGCAGAAGTGGCAGTGGTATGGCCATCGTCGCCACCGAGCGGGCACTCCAGCCCCACCTGCCGCCGCCCGAAGCCCTGGCGGCTCAGTGTTTCAGCCTGCGCAAGGGCCAGATCGTCGATCTCGAGGCGCTGGGTCACACGCTCACCCACCTCGGCTATGAGCGAGTGCCGACGATCGAGCAGGAGGGCCACTGGAGCCGCCGCGGCGACATCGTCGATCTCTATCCGGTGAGCGCCGAACTGCCGGTTCGGCTGGAGTTCTTCGGCGACACGCTGGAAAAGCTGCGCGAGTTCGATCCGGCCAGCCAGCGGTCCCTCGATCCGATCGAGCTCGTTCACCTCACCCCCACCAGTCACGCGCCTCTGGTGGCCGAGGCCTTACGGGAGCAGATGCCGGCTGAACTGGAGCAGCTGCTGAGTGCCGAGGCCCTCGAGCAGCTGTTGGAGGGCGGTACACCCGAGGGGATGCGCCGGCTGATGGGCCTGGCCTGGCAGCGGCCCGCCAGCCTGCTCGATTACCTGCCCGACCACTGTCTGGTGGCCGTCGATGAGCGCCGCCATTGCCTGGCTCACGGCCAACAATGGTTTGACCATGCCCAGGACCACCTCCAGGAGCAACAGCTGCCTGCCCTGCCGGGTTCGCTGCATCGCCCGCCCCAGCAGGCCCTGGCTGAGGCTGAACGCTTCCGCGGCTTCGACCTGGCCGAGCTGCATGAAACCGACCGGCACCTCAACAGCTTCGATCTGGCCAGCCGCTCGGTGCCGGCCCATCCCAACCAGTTCGGCAAGCTGGCCGGCCTGATCAAGGGCTTTCAGGCGGAGAAAGCGCGGGTGTGGCTGCTCTCGGCCCAGCCTTCGCGGGCCGTGGCCCTGCTGGAGGAACACGACTGCATCACCCGCTTCGTGCCGAACCCCGGCGACGCTCCGGCGATTGAGCGGCTGATCGAGCAGAACACCCCGGTAGCGCTCAAAACCAGAGGCACCGCCGAGCTGGAAGGGCTGCAGCTGCCGGCTTGGAAGCTGGTGCTGCTCACCGACCGGGAGTTCTTCGGCCAGCACAGCCTCACCGCGGCGGGCTATGTGCGACGGCGGCGACGGGCGGCCAGCCGCACCGTGGACCCGCTGAAGATGCTGCCGGGGGACTTCGTGGTGCATCGCAACCACGGCATCGGCCGCTTCCTGAAGCTGGAAAAACTGGCGATCGGCGGTGAATCCCGCGACTACTTGGTGGTGCAATACGCCGACGGCTTGTTGCGCGTCGCTGCCGACCAGCTCGGCAGCCTGGGCCGTTACCGCGCCACCAGCGATCAGCCGCCGGAGCTGAACCGCATGGGCGGCGTCGCCTGGACCAAAGCCAAGGAGCGGGCCCAGAAGGCCATCCGCAGGGTGGCGATGGATCTGGTCAAGCTCTATGCGGAGCGCCACAAGTCGCCCGGCTTCGCTTTCCCCGCCGATGGCCCCTGGCAGAGCGAACTGGAGGATTCCTTCCCATACGAACCCACGCCGGATCAGAGCAAGGCGATCATCGAAGTGAAACGCGATATGGAGCGTCCCCAGCCGATGGACCGCCTGGTCTGTGGCGATGTCGGCTTCGGCAAGACCGAAGTGGCGATCCGGGCGATCTTCAAGGCGGTGACCGCCGGCAAGCAATGTGCTCTGCTAGCGCCCACCACGGTGCTGGCCCAGCAGCACTGGCGCACCCTGAGTGAGCGCTTCGCCCCCTATCCGCTCAAGGTGGC
>CALPNT020000139.1 GCA_943325005.2 Bifidobacterium breve
ATGACAGGCAGAGCGGAACTCCTCGCTGCCCAGACTCTAGAAAGTTCGTTTGAGTGGCCATGGGCCCCGCCGCCGGCGATCCACTGCTGCGTGCCCTGGGCGAACCTGCCCCGGCCCTGCCGTTGCACCTACCCGGCCATGGGCGCGGCCGCAGCCTGGCCCCTGGCCTGCGCCGGCTGCTGCGCTTGCCCCCCGGCGCCTGGGATCTGCCCGAACTGCCCGAAATCGGCGGTCCCCTGGTGGCCAGCGGGGCGGTGGCCGCCTCCCAGGCCCGGGCGGCGGCCCTGCTGGGGGCCGAACGCTGCTGGTATGGCGTCAACGGCGCTTCCGGCCTGCTGCAGGCAGCCTTGCTGGCCCTGGCGCCCCCCGGTAGCCAGGTGCTGCTGCCGCGCAATCTGCATCGCTCCCTGCTGCATGGCTGCGTGCTGGGGCAGCTCGAGCCGCTGCTCTACGACCTGCCCTTTGATCCCTACACCGGGTTGTGGTTGCCGCCCGACCGTGCGCATCTGGAGCTGGTGCTGGCGGCGGCCCGCGCCAGGGGGCCGGTGGCGGCCCTGGTGCTGCTCGATCCCACCTATCAGGGCCTGCTGGCCGATCTGCCGGCCCTGATCGCCCTGGCCCATCGCCAGGGCCTGCCGGTGCTGGTGGACCAGGCCCATGGTGCGGGAGCGGCGGTGGCTGCCGGGGCGGACCTCACCGTGCTGTCGCTGCAGAAGAACGCCGCCGGTCTGGCCCAGAGCGCCGTGTTGCTGGCCCAGGGCGAGCGGGTCGCTGTGGCGGCGATCGAGCGGGCCCTGCTGTGGCTGCAGACCTCCAGCCCCAGTGCCCTGTTGCTGGCCGCCAGTGCCGCCGCCATCGATGACGCCCACAGCCTCGGGGGGCAGCGGCGACTGGCGCGGGCCCAACGCCGCGGTCTAGCCCTGCGCCATCGCTTGCAGGCCCTTGATTTTCCCCTGGTGGCCACTGGCGATCCCCTGCGGCTGGTGCTGGCGACGGCGCCTCTGGGGATCTCGGGCCTGGCGGCCGATGCCTGGTTGATCGAGCGGGGGGTGGTCGCCGAGCTGCCCGAACCGGGTGCGCTCACCTTCTGTCTTGGTCTCGATCCACCCCGGGCGCTCGAACGGCTGCTGCCGCGCCGGTTGCTGGCGCTGCGGCAGGCCCTGGGTGGTCCGCCGCTACCGCCGTTTTCGGCTCCGCCCCTGCCGCTGCTGGCCGCCCTGGAGCTACCCCTCGGCCAGGCCTGGCGCGCCGCCGCCACGCCTGTGCCCCTGGCCGAAGCCGCCGGGCGGATCGCCGCCGAGCCCCTCTGTCCCTACCCGCCGGGGATTCCCCTGCTGGTGCCGGGCGAACGGATCGATCCGGCTCGTGCCCTGTGGCTGGAGCAACAGCGTCAGCTCTGGCCCGGTCAGCTGCCAGCTAGCGTGCAAGTCGTGGATGGGCCATGACCCACCTGCAAAGACCCAGCGGCCATGACATCCCAGAACGAGGCCTATCGCTGGGATTTCGTCACCCCCGGGCTCCCCGATGGCGTCTTTGAGGCCGCTCCCGGTTTCAGCCCGACGCCGATGGAGCTGCGGGTGATGCTGCTGGCCCATCTGCGCCCCCGACCCGATTCGCTGGTGTGGGATGTGGGCGGTGGCACCGGCGCCCTGGCCCTGGAGATTGCCCGGTTGATGCCCCTGGGGCAGGTGCACACCCTGGAACGGGATCCGGATGCGGTGGAGCTGCTGGAGCGCAATCGCCAGCGCTTCGGCATCACCAATCTCCACAGCCACCAGGGCAAGGCGCCGGCTGATCTCGATCAGCTGCCACCCCATCCCGATCGGGTGCTGCTGGAGGTGGGCCGGCCGCTGGTCGATGTGCTCCGGGCTGTGTGGGAGGCGCTGCTGCCCAACGGTCGGCTGGTGATCAGCACGGTGAGTCTTGAAGGGCTGGTGGATGCCACCGACACCCTCGCTCAGCTGGGAGCCCGTGATCTGCAGGTGGTTCAGGCCACCGTGCATCGCATGCAGCGTCGCGGCAGCCAGGCCAAGCTTGCCGCCGCCGAACCGCTGTTTGTGATCGCCGCCGAACGCTGACCTTGACCCCGCCCCGCTCCGCCACCTCCATCGCCCGTCTGGCCAGCGGCTGGGCGGCGGGTGGTTTCGGCGCTCTGGTGGTGCTGCTCGGTGGCTGGTGGTTCACCCTGGCGGTGGGGTTGATCGTGCATCTGGGGTTGCTGGAATTTTTCCGCATGGCCCAGTTCAAGGGCATCCGGCCGGCCACCAAGACCACCCTGGTGGCCGTGCAGCTGTTGCTGCTCTCCACCCAGGCGGCGGCGGCGGCCCACTGGGTGAGTGCCGGCGGTGCACCGGCCGGGGTGGCCGGCGATGTGGCCGCGGCGGTGTTGCCGGCTTCGGGGGCGGTGATCTGCGGCTGGCTGTTGCTGCAGCCCACCACCGGCACGATCGCCGACATCGCCGCCTCCATCTTCGGGCTCTTTTACCTCGGTTTCCTGCCCAGCCACTGGATCAAGCTGCGCAACCTGGTGGATCCCAGCCTGGCGCCGAACCTCTCGGGCAGCTTGCCGTTCACCGACTGGCCCTGGACCTCCGGTCTGGCGCTGACGCTGCTGGCCTGTTTCCTGATCGTGGCCACCGATATCGGTTCCTACGTGATCGGCCGGCGCCTGGGTCGCCATCCGCTCTCGCCGATTTCCCCCGGTAAGACGATCGAAGGCGCCCTCGGCGGCATCGGTTGCGCCCTGCTGGTGGGCGCCTTGGGCGGGGTGCTGCTGGGCTGGCGCTGGGGCTGGTTGCTGGGCGGTCTGCTCGGGGCGGTGGTGGCCCTGTTCGCCTTGGTCGGCGATCTCACCGAGTCGATGATGAAACGGGATGCGGGCCTCAAGGATTCCGGTGATGTGATCCCCGGCCATGGCGGCATCCTCGATCGCATCGACAGCTATCTGTTCGTGCCGGCGGTGGTGTATTCGCTGGTCACCCTGCTGCTGCCGGTGCTGGAGCGCGGTTGATGCGGTTCGACTTCGCGGCAGCCGCCGCCAGTACCTGATCCATCGAGCTGCAGGCTGCGGGGGCTGAGTGACAGCTGCCGGGCCAGGTCGGCGATGGGCAGCGGCTTCTGGAGGTGCTCCTGGGGTCTTCAGTTCAGGCCGACACCAGCGCTTCGCCACCCAGTTCCAGCCGGCCGCCACCCAGCTCGGCCCGCTCGATCCGGATGTTGGGATCCATCGGCAGCCGGGTCCGTCGCGGTCCTGGTTCGGCCCGGAGCTCCACGGTGCCGTCCACCGCGGTCACGGCGGTGGCCAGCTCAATGGCCTGGCTCTCGCCAGGGTGGTCGCTTCCCGCCACAGCCGAGAGGATCAGCCGGTCCTCGGCGATGCGGATGCCGCCCAGCGGCGTCAGCCCCAGCAGCTCCTGCGCCAGCCCATCCCCCAGGGCACTCCAGGGGGCGAGGCCGAAGGAGCGGCCGAGTCCCTCAGCACTGAACACCACCTCGCCGCGCACCCGGAAGGCCTGCTCCAGGTGCACCACGCGGGTGCGCAGCAGCGCCCCCATCCGCACCCGGATGGCCTCACTGCGCAGGCTCACTTGCTCGATCTCCAGCCGCTGGAACACCACCCGCCGGGCGGTCAGTCGCACCCCCGCCAGCCGGCCGCGCAGCAGCTCCGCCGCCGATCCCTCCAGACGGATCTCCAGATCCTCGATCGCCTCGCACTGCTGGCGCAGCCACAGCTCCAGGCCGCGGGCGAGCAGGGCCAGCATCGGGCCACCTTGCCCTGCTTCAGGCTCTGGCGATCCGGGGGGGAGTCCACTGGCAGGGGGCGAGGCTTGCTCGGGCATCCGACGCCATGGCGGCACAAGGCTCCTCCTAACAGAAGCGGCGGCGTCGCTGCAGGCGCTGGTCATTCACCATGGAGGTCCTGTTGGATCGGCGCCGATGTTGATGCTGCTTCAAGCCCTGGTGAGCCTTGGCTTCGGCGGTGGCGCCGGCTGGTTGTTGGGCCGTGGTGTGCCCCGGCTCGTGCAGCGTGCTGGTTCTCTGGCCCGCCGCAACCAGACCACCCAGCTGCTGTTCGGGGTGCTGCTGATTTCCCCCTGGGTGATCGGCGTCCTGGCCGTGCTGTGGCTGCTCAGTCGCTTCGATCTGCTGCTGTTGGTGCTGGGCTACTGGGGCGGTTTCCTGCTGTCGCGCCGCCAGCTCGGCCACGGCGATCGGCGCTGAACCTCAGTCCATGCGAGCGCGGCGGCCGGCCAGGAAGGCCTCGGCGGCCGTCACCCCGGCCAGCAGCAGCAGGCCGGCCAGGCCCACCAACTGCTGCTGTTCGCTGGGCCCGGCTCCTTGTGGGGCCAGCAGGGCGCCGGCCACGAACCAGGCTGTGGCCAGGGCCGAGCAGATCCAGTAGGCACGCCAGCGGCGCTGATAGAGGTAGCCGCTGCCCAGGCCCGGCACCAGATTGAGCAGGGCCGCCAGGCCTGGAGATGCGGCCGCCAGCACCTGTTTGCGGCTCGGATCGGCGGCATGGCCAGCGGCATTGCCGGGGGGATTAGCAGGCACGGAGTCGGCAGGCACGGGATTCAAAGCAGCTCTGCTGCTGAGTGTGGCGGGGATTGCCCCTGGTCGCGGCGTTCAGGGGCCCCACAGGCGCAGCAGGTTGCTGTAACTGCGGCTGATCAGGTCGAACTCGTCGCTTTTGCCGTCCTTGGTAAACAACGAGCGCCGGGCGGTGTCCAGTTCAAACAGCAGTTCCCGTTGCTCGGCGCTGCGAATGCGGCTTTCGATCCAGCCCACCGCCACCAGCCGTTCCCCCTGGCCTACCGGTTCAACGCGGTGCAGCAAGGTGCTGGGATACACCACGGCAGCGCCTGCGGCCAGTTTGCAGCGCTCTTCCCCGGCGGGACCCTCCAGCACGAGCTCGCCGCCGCTGTAGTGGTCTGGGGGGCTGAGGAACACCGTGAAGGAGAGATCGGAGCGTCCCTCCGCCATGTAGGCATCATCGAGGTGGCGGCCATAGCCCTCCCCCGGCCCGCAGCGGCTGAAGCGCAGGCTGTGGATCTGCAGGGGCAGGGCTGCCGCCTGCAGCAGGGGATCGGCCTCCAGGGCTTGCAGCACCACGGGCGCCAGCTGGCGCTGCCGGTCACTGTCGCGTTCCAGTTGGCGGTTGTGTTTGACGCCGCGGGCATGCCAGCCCGCCGTCGCGATGCCGGCTTGCCAGGGGGTGTCGTCGGCCAGCAGCTGGGATTGCAGCGTCAGCAGTTGCTCCTGGTTGAGGAGCCGCTCGAGTTGGAAGCGCATGGCGGGCAGGCGGCAAGCGGAGGATCGACGGGATGGGCAGGCGATGGACAGGCTGATGGTCTGCTGGCCAATGAAGCCACCGCCGCGGCGGCCTGCCAGTCTCCTGCAGCGCAGCCTGCTGCCGTGCTGGGTCATGGGTGCTGGCTTATCAGTGCTGGCTCATGGGTGAAGGGCCGTCTTCAGCTGTTTGGTGCCTAATCGCACAGGTTTCGGTTCCATCGCGTTGGCACAGAGCAGCGCCTTCACCAACAATGGGCCGGTTGTGCATCCCTGTCGCCATGGCCCGACCGTCCATTGCCCTGTTCCTGGCCACCGCCGGCCTGATCGCTGGCGTTGCCGGCTGCGGACAGACCTCCCACTCCCCAGCGCCCGAGGGCGGCGAGAGTGTGGCACCCAACAGCTCCGCCCCAGCCCCGGCCAAATCCAAGGCCGACAAGGATGAAAAGGATGAAAAAGGTGGTGAAGGCGGTGAAGGCGGAGAGGGTGGTGAAGGCGGAGAGGGTGGCGAGGGCTGAGCCGCGCTCGATCGCCGTGGTCGGGGCCGGCGTCGCCGGCTGTGCCCTGGTGGCCCAGTGGCGCCGGCTGGGCTGCCGGGCGCCGATCACCCTGCTGGAGACGGGACGTGGCAGCGGCGGACGGGCCTCCACCCGCCGCTCCCGTGGCGATGTCGCCCTGGCCATCGACCATGGCGCTCCCCTGCTTAACATCAGCGGTGAGCCGCCGCCGGAGCTGCTCGATCCGCTGCTGCAGGGCGGCTGGATCGAGCCCTGGCCCGCTGGAGAGTCCGCCCTGGCGCTGCTTGAGGAGGATGGTGAGATCAGCGTCGGCCGCGGCGACCCCCGGCTGGAGGGTGCGCTCTATCGCGGCAGCCTGGGCCTGGAGGCCCTCAGCGCCGGCTTGCTGGCCCTGGCGGCGGCGGCGACGCCAGCCGGCATCCCACCCCCCCAGGTCCGCTATGGCGTCCTGGTGCAGGAGTTGGTGGCCAGTCCCGGCGGCCCCTGGTGCCTGCTCGATGGCCAGGGGCAGCCGTTGGCGCACGCCGACTGGCTGGTTCTGGCCGGCACCTTGCTGGCCCATCCCCGGGGCCCTCAGGTGTTCGGCTGGTCGGAGGTGCCCCTGGCTGTGGCGGCCCGCCAGCTCGGCGATCCCCAGTTGGACGCGGCGCTCCAGGCCATCGCTGCGCTCGAGAGTGAAGGCCGCAGCAACCTGCTGCTGCAGATCCCTGCCGAAGCGGCTCAACCCTGGCTCAATCTGCCTTTTCGCCTGCTGAGCTTCACGGCGGCGGCCCAACGGCGCTGGGGGCTGGAGCGCCTCTCGATCCAGCCGCTGGCGGATGGCCGTGTCGTGGTTGTGGCTCACTCCACGGCGGCTGTGGCGGCCTGCAACCTGGGGGTTCATGGCAGCCACTCCTCGGCCGGCCGGCTCCTGGCAGCCCCGGCGGATCCGGCGGCGGAGACCCGGCTGATCACCAGCTTGAGCGAGGCGCTCTGGTCCGTTCTGGCCGCCGTGCTGCCGGCGGGGATCCCGATCCCACCGCTGCGGCAAGGCCAGCTGCAGCAAGGCCAGCTGATGCGCTGGGGGGCGGCCTTCCCCTCTGGCCCTGGTCTTGAGGCCGAGGCGATGGTCTGCCCGGCCAGCCGGGTAGCGCTCTGCGGCGATGCGATCGCCGGGCCTGGCTTCGCTCGCATCGAGGGGGCGCTGCGCAGTGGCGAATGGCTGGCGCAGCGGCTGCTGCAGGAGTGGGATGCCGGCGAGCCGGCCGCGGCGGAGTTCCGCTGATGAGGCTGCACTTGGCCTGGTGGCAGCGGCAAGCCGAGGGCCTGCTGATTCTGCTGATCGTCCTGGTGGCCCTCTGCGCCTGGTGGGCCGTTCCAGCCCTGGCGGCCGGGGGCCCCACGGCTGCGCCCACCATCACCACTACGGCTGCCCGTCCGTTCCCGTACCTCTGCGATGGCGAACCACTGCTCGCCCACTACGACAACGGCGCGGTGGATGCTCCCGGCATCCCCAACAGCGTGCCGCTGGCCCCGCCCAGTCCCGGCGGAACGGCGCTGGCCTCCGGCAGCCCGGGCCCCACGGCGATCACCGTTCCGGGGGCTTTCGTGCTGCTTCGCTGGGGTGAGGTCAGCCTGCAGCTGCCCCGCACCAACGTGGCGGGAGCTCCCAGTTACAGCGATGGACGCTGGTTGTGGAGCCTGGACGATCCGCAGCGGCCCCGCTTCCTGGAGCGGCGCGGGTCCGTGCGCAGCCACAGCTGCGTCAGCTTGCCTTGAGCGCCTGCTGCAGGCTGTCCAGCCGCCTGGCGTTCACCCCAAGATCGGAGTCGCCGAGGCGGGAGGCG
>CALPNT020000140.1 GCA_943325005.2 Bifidobacterium breve
CGATGAATGTGGGTGTCCACTGGAAAGGCGGGCACAGCGAAGGCCTGGGCCATCACCACCGACGCCGTTTTGTGCCCGACGCCCGGCAGGGCCTCCAGTTCGGCGAAGCTGCGGGGCACTTCGCCGCCGTGGCGCTCCAGCAGCAGTTCAGCCAGACGCTTCACATGGCGGGCCTTGGTGCGGGCGAGGCCCAGCTGACGGATATGCGCCAGGATCGTGCCCTCCGGCAGGGCGGCCATCGCCGCCGGGTCGGCTCCGGCGGCGAACAGCGCCGGCGTGACCTCGTTGACCTTCCGGTCGGTGCACTGGGCACTGAGCAACACCGCCACCAGCAGCGTGAAGGGGTCGCTGTGGTCCAAGGGCACCGGCGTCTCGGGATAGAGCTCCTCGAGGCGCCGCAGGATCAGGGCTGCCCGCTCCTGTTGTCGCAAGGCTGATTGCTGGCTTCAGGAACTTGAAGCTAAACAGCCGGCAGCTCCATCGCTGAAGAACCGAGCTGCCGCATCCGCTTTGTAGGCTCGTCCGAGCAGCGACGGCTCATGGGCAGCAGCTTCGGCGACCTCTTCCGCATCAGCACCTTCGGCGAGTCCCATGGCGGTGGCGTCGGGGTGATCATCGATGGCTGTCCGCCACGGCTGCCGCTGGACCTGGAGGCGATCCAAGCCGAACTGGACCGGCGCAAACCCGGCCAGAGCAAGATCACCACCCCCCGCAAGGAGGACGACCGGGTCGAGATCCTCAGCGGCCTACTCGATGGCGTCACCCTGGGGACGCCGATCGCCATGGTGGTGCGCAACAAGGACCAGCGGCCCCAGGACTACCAGGAGATGGCGGTGGCCTTTCGCCCCTCCCATGCCGATGCCACCTACCAGGCCAAGTACGGCATCCAGGCCCGCAGCGGCGGCGGCCGCGCCTCAGCGCGCGAGACGATTGGCCGAGTGGCCGCCGGCGCGATCGCCAAGCAATTGCTGGCCAAGGCCCACGGCACCGAAGTGATCGCCTGGGTGCGGCGCATCCACACGATCGAGGCGTCGATCGATCCGGCCTCGGTGAACCTGGAGGCCGTCGAAGCCAACATCGTGCGCTGCCCCGATGCTGAGGCCGCCGAGCGGATGATCGAGCGGATCGAGGCGATCGGCCGCGACGGCGACTCCTGCGGTGGCGTGATCGAATGCGTGGTGCGCAACCCGCCGGTGGGGCTGGGCATGCCGGTGTTCGACAAGCTCGAGGCCGACCTGGCCAAGGCGGTGATGTCGCTGCCGGCCACCAAGGGCTTCGAGATCGGCTCCGGCTTCGCCGGCACCCTGCTGCGGGGCAGCGAACACAACGATCCCTTCCTGCCCACCGACGACGGCCGCCTGCACACGGCCACCAACAACTCCGGCGGCATCCAGGGCGGCATCAGCAACGGCGAGGAAATCGTGCTGCGGGTGGCCTTCAAGCCCACCGCCACGATCCGCAAGGAGCAGCAGACGATCGATTCCGAAGGCAACGCCACCACCCTGGAAGCCAAAGGCCGCCACGATCCCTGCGTGCTGCCGCGGGCCGTCCCCATGGTGGAGGCGATGGTGGCCCTGGTGCTCGCCGATCACCTGCTGCGCCAGCAGGGACAGTGCAGCCTGTGGTGACGGAAGGCCTCACCAGAGGCTGCGCACATGCCCGTAGCTGCGGATCTTGCTGTCGGCACTGAGCAGCGGAATCCCCAGCGCTCGGGCCTGGGCCACGAGAAACCGATCGGCAGGATCGGCATGGAACGGCTCCGGCAGGCGCGTGGCCGCCACGGCGACGGCGGGATCCAGAGGAAGCAGGCGCACGGCCGGATGAGAGGCCAGCAACGCCAACCACCGCTCCACATCAAGGCTGAGGGCGAGCCGTCCCCGGCTCACCAGCATCGCCACTTCCCAGCAGCTGATCGCCGACACCAACAGCCCTGGGGAACCGCCCGGACGGACGGCGCTCTCGATTTCGGCCTCGATGGCCGCGAGGGCCTTCTGGGAGAGCCGTTGCTGATCCGCATCAGCCCACCAGATCAGCGCATGGGTGTCGAGCAGGATCACGCCAGAGCGTCCCAATCGCTCTCGCCAACCGGCGCGAACGGGTCGTCGAAGCGGAGTACCGAGCCGCGCAGCTCCTCCAGCGGATCAGCCGTGGTGGGCGCAGCCGGCCGGTAGGGACGCACCTCCACCGTGGGTCGGCCGTGATCGGTCACGACCAGCGGGTGGCCGGTTGCCTCCACCTGGCGGAACAACTCCAGGGCATGGGCCTTGAAGTGGGACTTCGAGACCTGTTGCGGCGCACCGGGTGTCGCGGGGAGGGGGGAGTCCATGCCACCCAAAATGACCACGGTCTCAAGACTAGGTCATTCAGTAAGGATGACTCAGGCCGAGGCCGGTTTCAGTGGGAGGTGGGCCTGGAGGAGTTCGAAGCCAGCACGGCGCCATTGCCCTACCGCAATCGGCTGCGGCTGATCCCGGTACTGCTTTTTGCCGTACCACCAGTTCAGCAGCCTTGGGGAGTCTTGGCCGCCAGCGCAGCTGCGATCAGGAACGCGGAGGTTCAGCCGGCCCATGAGCTGCCCCCTGCCGCCGATCGGCAGCCACCTTTCAGCCACGTTTCCATGGTCCTGTCGCTGGCCTGATCCAGCTCTCGACAGAGCCTGTTGGCGCCGCCAAAGGCCGCCACGATCCCTGCGTACTGCCGCGAGCCGTGCCGATGGTGGAGGCGATGGTGGCCCTGGTGCGCGCCGATCACCTGCTGCGCCAGCCGGGGCCGTGCAGCCTTTGGTAGTTAGGGAACCTCACCCGCCGGCCTGGGCGTTGCCCCAGCCGGCGGCTGGGGCTAATGCAGGGTTCAGCTGGAGGCCGTCTCCGTTGTTGTCGGCGTCACGGCGGCAGGGGCGCTGACCGCAGCGATGGTGGCGGCACCCAGACGACTCACGGCCTTCGCCATGCGTTTGGCCACCGAGCTCCCTGCTTTCGCTGGGCGAGCCCGTCGGGCCGGCCGCGGGGCGGCCTTGGTGGCAGGTGCTGCACTCAGCTCGGCAGCAGCCTCGCTGAGCGCAGGGGCCTGGGCGGCCGCCGTTGGCCGGCTGGCAGCTCTGCCACTGCTTTCCTTGCTGGCAGCAGCCTTGGCAGCTCTGGCCTTAGGTGCTGAAGCCTTGGCGGCTGAAGCCTTGGCAGACGCGGTTTCAAGGGCGGCGCTCTTGACGGCTGCCGACTTGCCCCGGGCCGGACGACCTTGGCCTGCCGAGCTCTCCACGGCGGCCGCTGGACTGGATTTCGCAGCCGATCGGGCCTTGGCCGTGGACTTAGCGGTGCTTGCCGATGCCGTGGCGGCGGCGCTGCGGGAGCGCCCTGGCGAGACAGGGCCCGCCGTTGGCTGGCGACGATTGCTGGACTTGGCAGCAGCCGGTGATTTGGCAGCAGCCTTGGGTGTGGCCGTCGCTGCTGGCTTGACGGCAGCGACGGTGGCCGTACCCCGGGCGGCCACTTTGGCGCGGCTGCTGCGGCCCTTGGGCGCCGCGGCAGCAGCCGCACGACTGCGGTGCGAGAGCACGATCGCCCACTCGGCGTCGCTGAGATTGGCGGGCTTGGCGCCATGAGCCTCGGCGACCTTGGCAGCCTTCTCGATGTCGGCGATCAGGTTCTGCCAGGAGGTGGCGAAACGCTTGTCGGAGTGGGATCTGGCACCACTTTCCAGCAGGGTCTCGATCACGCCGGCAGCTGTGACCTTCTTGCGACGGCGATTGAAGATCTCCTTCTGAAGCTGGGCGATGAGAGCATCAGCCTTATCGCTGAGCTTGATCGTGAGCTGAGACATGGAAAAGTGAAGTTCTAGCCAATGAGTAGCACTCCGACCTGCCATCGGCAACCTCAGGCCCGCGGATCGGGGCCGCCATCAAACCGTCAACCCCGCCAACAACGCCTGCAACGGCGAAGGATCGAAGCCATCCGCCAGCCGATCCGCTCCGGTCGGCGACGACGACGACGGCGGGATGGCCGTGCCTGTCAGCAGCGCCGATCCGAGCGCCACCGCATCGACACCGGCCGCCAGCCAGGTGTTCACATCAGCCGGGGACAGCCCACCGGCAGCGATGCAGAAGGGCAGGGAAGGCCCGAGCGGATCGCGCAGCCGGCGCCAGTAGCTGGGCCCCAAGGAGGCCGCCGGAAACAGCTTGACCAGGGCCGATCCCCACTGCCGGGCACGATGCACCTCGGTGGGAGACATCACACCCGGCACCAAGGTGAAGCCAGCGGCCGCAGCCGCAGCCAGCAGCTCTGGATCGAGAATCGGCGAAAAGCCGTAGCAACAGCCAGCCGCAATCGCCGCTTCCAGAGCCTCCTGGTGGCTGATGGAGGCCGCACCGAGGGCCAGGCGGGGAAACAGGGCGATCAGCTCGCGCAGCTGCTCAGACCAGACAGGGCCTGGCTGAAAGGCCAGCTCGACATGGCGCAGATCCAGGGCCTGGAGCCGCTCCAGCAGGGGGGCTGCCACCAGCGGCTGGGAAGGCCTCAGCACCACCAACAGGGGCTGACGGCGCAGCGAGGCCAGCAAGGCCGCCGTCGATTCAAGGACGGCGGCGGCGGCCGGCTCAGACGTAGCTGGCCACCGTGACATCACGGCTGATCAGCAGCTCCTGGAGCTCTTCAGCATCGACGGTCTCCTTTTCCACCAGCAACTCGGCCAGCTCGTTGAGCACGGGCCGATTGGCAGTGAGCACCTCGGTGGCGCGGCGATAGGCCTCGGACACCAACAGCGACACCTCCTCGTCGATCGCAGCAGCGGTGTCTTCAGAGAAATCCCGTTCGGCGGCGATGTCCCGCCCCAGGAACATGCCGCCCTGGGCGCGGCCGAGGGCGACAGGGCCGAGACGATCACTCATACCGAAGCGGGTGACCATCTGACGGGCCACCCGGGCCACCTGCTGCAGGTCGTTCGAAGCGCCGGTCGTCACCTCGTCTTCGCCGTAGACGATCTCCTCAGCGACCCGACCGCCGAGGGCGACGGCCATCTGGTTCTGCAGGTAGGCACGGGAGTAGAGACCCGATTCCATCCGCTCCTCACTGGGGGTGAAGAAGGTGAGCCCACCAGCATTGCCACGGGGAATGATCGAGATTTTCTGCACCGGGTCGTAGTCGGGCATCAGGGCCCCGACCAGGGCGTGGCCGGCCTCGTGGTAAGCCACCAGCCGCTTGCGGCGCTCGCTCATCACCCGATCCTTCTTCTCAGGACCAGCCATGACACGCTCGATGGCGTCATTGACCTCATCCATCGACACCTCGGTGAGCTGGCGACGGGCGGCGAGGATGGCCGCCTCATTGAGCAGGTTGGCCAGATCGGCACCGGTGTAGCCGGGGGTGCGGCGAGCCACCTTGTCGAGGTCGACATCCTTGGCGAGCGTCTTGCCGCGGGCGTGGACACCGAGAATCTGCAGACGACCGGCGTAATCGGGGCGATCGACGACCACCTGGCGATCGAAACGGCCCGGACGCATCAGCGCCTGATCGAGCACGTCGGGTCGGTTGGTGGCCGCCACGATGATGATGCCGGTGTTGCCCTCGAAGCCATCCATCTCGGTGAGCAGCTGGTTGAGGGTCTGCTCGCGCTCGTCATTGCCACCGCCGAGGCCGGCACCGCGCTGTCGGCCGACAGCGTCGATCTCGTCGATGAAGACGATGCAGGGGGCGCTCTTCTTGGCCTGCTCGAACAGGTCGCGGACGCGGCTGGCACCGACGCCGACGAACATCTCAACGAACTCCGAACCGGAGATCGAGAAGAAAGGCACACCGGCTTCGCCGGCCACCGCCTTGGCCAGCAGGGTTTTGCCGGTGCCGGGAGGGCCTACCAGCAGCACTCCCTTAGGGATCTTGGCGCCGACGGCGGTGAAGCGATCGGGGTTCTTGAGGAAATCGACGACTTCGGTGAGCTCGAGCTTGGCCCCCTCAATACCGGCCACATCACCGAAGGTGACCTGGGTCTGGGGTTCCATCTGCACCCGGGCCTTGCTCTTACCGAAGTTCATCGCCTGATTGCCACCGCCGCCCTGGGCGCGACGCAACAGGAAGAACAAGCCCCCCAGCAGCAGCAACGGGAAGATCAGACTGCCAATGGCCTGCTGCCAGGCGGCGGGCTCGCGGCTGGGCTGAACGGCGATGTCAACGTTGTGATCGGTGAGCAGCTTGAGCAGGTCCTTGTCAGGGGCGAGGTTGACGACAGCGCGCTGGCCGTCGTTCTCAACCACCTGGGCCGTGCCGCGATCCGGGGAGATGAGCACCCGCGACACTTCATTGCCCTGAACAGCCTCGATGAAGTCGCTGTAGCGGAGCGTGCGAGGCGCACTGCCCTGGTCGGGGCGATCGAGGAACGCCGTGCCAACGGCGATGAACACGATCACCAGCAGCACGTAGAGCCCAGCATTGCGCCAGCGTTTCTTCACAGCCCGGTCTCCTGGGTGAGGATCAAGTAAAGGAATGTTAACTGGCGTCGGGACGAGGTCCGTTGCCGTGATGCCAAGCCTCAGGCCACGGCCCGAAGCACCTCCACCACACTACGGAAGGCGAACCACTCTGGGATCTCTTCGCCGCCACGCAGCATCTGGCGGAACTGGGTGCCGCTGAGCTTGCGCACGTGCAGCCCCCGCGCTTCGGCGTGCTCGGCGGTGACGTAGCCCTCCTCCTCGGTGTAGACGAGATTGAGCGAGGGCACCGTTTCCATCCCCAGCTCGCTGGCCTGGTCGCGGGCGAAATCCTGGGCCTCGTAGGGCCCGTAGAAGTCGTCGCCGCTCAGCGACGACTTACAGCCGGCCATGTCGCGGCCAATGATGAAGTGGGTGCAACCGTAGTTTTTGCGGATGATCATGTGCTGCAGCGCTTCGCGCGGCCCGGCCATGTGCATCGAGTAAGGCAGGTAAGCCCAGCGGATGCGGGGGTTGTTCACCTCGGCGGCGAGGCGCTCGTAGGTCTGGAACCTCACCTCTCCAGGGATGTCGTCATCCTGGGTGGGGCCGCAGGTGGGGTGCACCAGCACCACGCCGCCCTGGCTGACATTGGGAGCCTGCAGCGCCCGGGTGAACAGTTCGTAGTGGGCGCGATGGATGGGGTTGCGGCACTGGAAGGCCACCACGTCCTCACCCAGGGGCAGGGTGGCGCGCACCGCAGCGGGCGTGCGGCAGGGGAAGACCCGATCGGGCAGCTCCAGACCCTCGATGCGGCCTCCGAAGTAGTAGCGGCCCCGTTCGCTGGCAATCATCCGCACCGCCGGGTGCTCCAGCGAGGTGGTGCCATAGCAGCCCTTCGCCTCCTTCACCTTGTCCGGCTCCCAGCGGCTCTCCACCGTGAACAGCGCCAGCTCCTGGCCGCGGTAGGTGAGCAGCAGCCGATCGCCGATGGCGATGCTGGCGTCGTCGCTGTCGAAGACGATCGGCAGGCCGAACAGCAGGCCGCTGCTGGTGCGGTGCGTGGCCACCACGGAGTCGTAGTCCTCCTGATGCATGAAGCCACGCAGGGGCGAGAAGCCCCCCACCACCAGCAGCTCCACATCACAGGCATTGCGATCGCTGCACTCGATGCGGCGATGACAGCCCTCGACGGCGGCCTGGCGCTGCTCAGCAGGCAGC
>CALPNT020000141.1 GCA_943325005.2 Bifidobacterium breve
CCAGGACTCCGGCAGCGCGTTGGCGGGAGGCGCCCGCATTGACGCGCTCGCCGCCCGCGGCGCGGCGGACGCCCCTGTTGAGGGGGCCGCGCCAGCCGCCCGAGAGGGCAGCACCACGCGCTTCGGTCGCGGGCTGGCGGTGACGGCCTTCAGCGGCTCCAGCCGCGATGGCTTCAGCCGCTATCAGCTCTCCCGTCAGGACGCCGCCAGCCGGCAGGTGGTGACCTATGCCACCACCACGGAGAACAGCCGCGCCAGGCTCGGCGCCGATGTGATGCACGCCGCCGGCGTGGTGGTGTTTGAACCCGGGGAGACCCAGAAGCAGGTGCTGGTGCCCTGGCTGGCCGGGGACCTCGCCAGTAGCCGCGGCAGCTCGCTGACGCTCGATGTGCGCGAGCTGGCTTCCCGGGGCCAGAAGGAGCTGCATGTGCTGCTCGAATCGCTCCCGAATCCCGACAGCGGCGCGCGGCCGGTGTTTTCCGGCGTCGTGTTCGAGACCAATTCGCTGACGCAGCGCTCCCGCCTCCGCCTGCGCGCCGACACCAACACCGCCGAGGACAGCGACCTGCGCCTGCGTGTCGGCGTCCGCCGCTCGGCCGCCGCTTTCGCCACCATCGCCAGCAAGGAGGTGGAGCTGCGCGACTTCAACCCCCAGGCCAGTTTCACCCTGCCGGTGGATTCGCTGCTCAACCTGCCGCTCGATCACGATGGCAGCCGCAATGCCCAGGTGAGCGCCACCCTGGAGCTGAATCTCAACGCTCTTCCCGATCGTTCGCGGGTATCCCTGCTCGGCCCCTCCTACAGTCTCCAATCCAACGTCGAGATCAACGAGGGAAACACCATCCGGTTCGCGAATGACGGACCGCTCACCACCTGGCGTTCCGACAGCGGCTCCGGCCTGGTCAACTTTGGTCTGCAGAGAGAGAACCCTGTTCAAGGCAACGTGCGCGAGCTACTGCTTAGCGATGCGGTGGGCGGCAGTGCCGGCTCGATCAACCCCATCAATGTCCTCGACGACAGCCCCGAGGGCGGCTGGCGGAGCAGTGAGGGGATCGCTGTCGGCAGCCGTTCGATCAGCGCTCTGACCTTCCTCTCCGGCCCGGCCTGGACCCCGACTGCCAGCCGCGACGGCACCGATCTGGAGCTTCTGGAGCTCAGCCTCAATGGCAACCAGATCACCGCCAGGTTCGAGGGTGGCGTCAGGGCCGAGTACTGGCAGGCCAGAGGGATCGCAAACACCCTGGAGCCTGTGTCGGCCTCAGTGACGGTGGAACGCCTCGCCGGTTACAACAACGCCATCGGTTTCTATTCGGTCGATAGCATCACCGGCTTAGTCGACGGCCGCAGCCCCGGCGAGGCCGGTTATCTCCAGGCCGCCCTGGCCCGCTGCGAAGCTGAGGATCTGCTGCTCTCTGCCTCCGAGCTGCCAGGCTTTGGCCAGGCGCTCACTTTTAACACCCTGCCGATCGACAGCCAAAAGAGTTATGGCGTGCTCCTGCTCCAGGACGGCAATCGCGAAATCATCTTGTCCTCCTTCAGCGCCGCCAACCCAGGTGGTGAAACCCAGATGGTGCGCCTCGGGTCCGAGGCGAATCGCTTCACGCTCGGCATCGAGGACATCGCCGTGACATCAGGCCTCAGCGACAGGGACTTCAACGACAACATCGTCAGCATCAGCGGCGTATCGCTGGGGATCTTCTGAGTGGTCGACGCTGCAGAGGGCCAAACCCAGTGGGCCTGGCCCTGACACGAAATGCAGCGGGTTTTGAAGCAACAACCACATTGCATGCAGATGGCAATTGACGACAGAATCGACTGACTGAACTCGACAGCAACAGTAACGGCCGGACCGATTGTCTACCACTTGTTTCGACAAGCCCGATTCCGCCGTCTATCGGGGATGCCACTGAGAATCTCCTTGTCGAGCTCGCTAGTGCCATTGCCAAGCCAGGCGATTGCAGCACTAGAGCCAGGCAGTCCTATTGGAAGAGATGGATCTGGGTGATCCTGCTCACATCCAATTGCGTCGGGTGAGAAACAAGCTCTCCCTAACACCTCCCCAAAGCGAGACCATCAAGGCTGACAACACACGATGCTGCGCGGTAGACTGAACAAGTCTCGATCCAATGACAATGACGCTGAGAAATCTGGCATCTTTCCCGTTCAATAATTTTTCAAATACAGCCGTTTCCGATGGCGGATGGTATGTCTTTTCAGGCAGAGTTGTTGAGGCACTCGCTGGCGACGATATCATCATTGGCATTGCTGGTGCCGAGAATGTAGGCATTGAAATCTTGGGCACTCTCGATGCTGGACCTGGCGATGACCTCATCTTTGGCGAAGGTAGCGGAGACTATGGGATCTACAACTTTGGCAGCCTCAATGGTGGATCTGGCAACGACACCATCCATGGTGTAGGAACAGAAGTCGGAATTGTTAACAGTGGCTCCATCGATACAGGCAGCGGAGCCGACATCATTGAGGGCAACAAAAAGCAAGGTGGCGACGAAGAGAATGGGGTTGGTATCGACAACCTTGGCTTCATCATTACGGGATCTGGCAACGACACAATCCGTGGCACAGGCCCAGACACGGGAGTTTATAGCCAAGGATCCATCGATACAGGCAGCGGAAATGACATCATCGAGGGCGAAGCCCGAGGCGGTGGCAATATCGACCAAGAAGGCGCCACCGATCTCACCACAGGAATCGCGAACCGACCAGGAGGCATCATCCAGCTTGGTGCAGGAAAAGACACCATTAAGGGCAAAGGCGATAACACCGGAATCGGGAATTTCGGCATAATCGATGCAGGCGAAGACAACGATGTCATCCTCGGAATAGGAGGGATTAACGGACTCGGTAATGCAGGCATCATCAATGCCGGCAGAGGGGACGACACCATTCAGGGGCATGGCAGCAAGCAGGGAATCGTCAACAACACCATCATCAATGGAGACGATGGGAAAGATGTCATCCGTGGCGAGGGGAGCGAATTCGGAATCCTGAACAGCACCTTTGGCTTTATCGGTAATGTTGACTACCTCATCGATGGAGGCTCAGGCCACGACTTTATTGTGGGTAAAAGCGCCCTCACCGGAATTGGCAACGGTGGCTTGATCGATGGGGCCAAAGGAAACGACTTCATCCTCGGCGAGGGTGGCCGCGAAGGAATCATCAACAAAGGCAGCATCAATGGAGGCTCAGGAGATGACGTCATCACGGGCAAAGGAGGGGGAGCACAGGGAATCCTCAACGAAGGCGAAATCATTGCTGGCTCCGGACGTGACACCATCACGGGTGTGGGGACGGATGGATCTGGCATTTTCAATGGTACGCTTGACTTTATAGTTGGCAATTATCTGATTGATACTGGCGCAGGAGACGACATTATCATGGGCAGTGGCCAGGTGGGTATTTTCAACTTTGGCATCATCGATGCGGGCGACGGAAATGACATCGTCGATGCATTGAACGGCAAGGACCAATTTAAGGGCCATGGGAAAGTCTATCTTGGGGCGGGGAATGATCGCCTTCTTGGCTTTGGCACCGGCGAATTCTATGGCGGCTCTGGTGTCGATCGGGTCCTGTTCAGCCAAGGAGTATATGTCGTCAATGGCAGCAGTATTACCTCCAACGATGCATCTATGACTGTTAATGAGTTTGAAAAAATCGGTGGATCGAATGGTGGAATCTTTAACTTTTCCAACGGCACCCTTACCGTTAACGCCAATGGTGTTGCGACATTTGCTGCTTGATTGTCCAATGCGATTCTCCCAGCAGTCAGTGCACGCAGGTTCAGCTTCACCAAGGCGTCGAAATTAGGGAGTGGCCGGGTTGTTTTTCCATGGACTTCGCGGTCCGCAACGGCAACGACCCGGCCTTCACCTGCGTTCCGGCCCGGGGCTGCGATGAGCCAATGGTTCTCGTGGACGATCTTTCGTTCCGCCGCATCGCCGCCGCCAAGCTGGCAGATGGGCAGGAGCTGTTGCGGGTCAGCCTTGATGCCTGATGAGTTGGCCTCGCATCCCGTCGTCCTGCGGGAATGGCAAACTCTGAGCGCAGTGATCCTGGAGCAGTTCCAAAGAGGCTGGCCGAACGGCTGAGCGAACCGAGGAATCCCGCCTGCAAGCTGCGAATCTCCAGCCATCGCACCAAGATCATCCTCCGCGCCGCCGGTTTCCGTTTGGTCTACGAAGTGCGTGATCGGCAAGTGCTGGTGCTGATCGTGGCGGTGGGTAAGCGGGAGCGTATTTCTGTCTATCGGCAGGCTGATCAGCACTGATGCCCATGCGCCATGGCCGACTCCAAGCCCTCTGAGCTGGTTCGGCGACACCGGGAGCACGCTCGGCTGATTGCCCTGCTGGAGACACACGGAATCGTCTGGCACTCCGGTGCACCTACTCCATCTGAACCTCCGCCGATTTCACTCAAGGCCCACTGTCAAGGGTTACATTTCAACTGAAGTGGTGCTGGCACTGTTCTGGCGTCTCTTCCACGGCCGTGACGACCTCGATTCCCTGCGCTGGCATCAGCTTCTGCGAGCTCAGTCCTCGTGTTTCTTGAGAAATGCCTCCTGGCGAGCTCCATAGGCCCCGGGCGTCTCGAGCAAGGCATGGTGCGCCACTCCCGGAAGAAACACCAGGCTCTGATTCGTGAGTTGTTGCCATCTTGCATCGAACGGGGGGTGACAAAGTCGTCTTCGGCAGCGGACGCCTCCAAAGGCCTGCTCACTGGCCAGATCGTGTTCTCTTCCGCATTCGTCGGTGCCTGTGAGCTGCCCAACTGGATCCAGGTCCCCCGCCAGGTGAACGCCTGCCGGTCGCGTAGCAAGGCTCTCGCCCTGTTCTTCCCCTCCGGCATGCAGACCGCCATCGCGACGAACCAGCCGGCCCTGGCGCCAGCCCGACGAAGGGTGTTCCGAATGGGCCACGGGATGCTCGATGTGTATGAACTGATTAAGCTCTACACATCAGCAATGGTCACGGGCTTTCCGTGCGAACCGCCCATGCGCACCAACATCGTCATTGACGACGCGCTGATGCGTCAGGCCATGCAGGCCTCCGGCGCCCGCAGCAAACGAGAAGCGGTGGAGCTGGGTCTGCGCACCCTGGTGCGGCTGCAGCAGCAGGGGGAGATTCGCTCCTTCCGCGGCAAGCTCCGCTGGGATGGTGACCTGGAGGCCCAGCGGCTTGATGCCGATCCAGAGCCTGGGGAACCAGCGGATCAGGAGCTTGCCAGCCTGTGATCGTCGTCGACTCCTCTGTTCCGCTCCCTGGCACCGCTGTCGATGCTCGGCGCGCGCAATGCCTGGAAGGCAGCCGCGAACTACAGGGAGCTACACCGCCGCGGCATCACGGTGCGCAAGACGCTCGACGGGATCATCGCCACCGCCTGCATTGAGGCGAACCTGCCGCTGTTGTTCAGTGATCGGGATTTTCTGCTGTATGTGGAGCACCTGGGGCTGGAGGCCGCCTGAGGCTGCGGCCCGGTCCAACGGCGATAACCTCACACCATGACCAACCCACAACTGACGAGGAGCCTCCTGGAGGTCATCCGCAGCCTGCCCGATGCGGATCGACGGTGGCTGTTGGAGCAGCTCGGCCAGGATTCGGCCGATCTCAGCGACCACGAGTTGGCAGCGATGGCCCTGGCGGGTCAGGCTTTTGATGACCTTGCCGAAGAACCTGATCTCTATAGCTTCAGTGACGGCGTACCCATCGTGGCGGCGTGATGCTGGCGCGCTTTGACATTGTTCTGGTGGCCTTCCCGTTCACGGATGGGCCCAATGTCAAGCCACGCCCGGCGATGGTGATCTGCCTGAGCGAGCGCCATCAGGACCTTCTCCTGGCCTTCATCAGCTCAAAGGTTGCTGAGGCCAGCTCCTGCGCATCCTGTTTCTTGATTCTGAGGGCTCGCTGATCAGTCTTTTCGAGCCGGAACTCCACTGATCAATGTGGAGGAAAGCATGCCAGTGAGTTGGTTGTTCTGCAAAGTCTTAAGTTGCCTTGGGTGGGCGGCAAAAATAATGCCGGCTCCAGTGGTCTGAAACGGGCTGTTGTTCTGAGGGCAGACGCGAGCAGATGCAGCAGGCCTGAAATCAGGCAAACTAAGCTGACTCTTGGGGTTGCGCAGGATCATCCAGCCACAAGTCCATTTCAGGGATACCAGGGATGGCGATCCTCACTGCCGATATCGGATTGGTCCTGATCGGCACTGTCGATCGAGCTGGAACTTGGAGGCTGGCCCGGCGGGGTGGCGGATGTCTTGCGATCTTCGGGCCAGGCCGTCTCAACAGTTGGCTCGGCCATGGTGTCGTCTCCTTCCCTAAATCCGGCCAGGCTGAGTTGCGCCGCCGCTGGTTGCACCGGGCGCAGGCCGTAGAAGGCAGTTGCGTAGATCAGAGATAGCAGCAGATCCCGCAGGCCATCCTGAAGTTGTTTCTGGATCGTCGCACTTTTGTTGGTGTTGACCTGGGTGCGGAGACGTGCCAATTCCGGATACACCTGGCCCAGCAGGCGGGAGCGATTCACCGACAGTGACTCCTCGGCTAGGGGTTGCCAGTCGGGCGGAAGGCCTCTGGAAATCTCCAGCAGTTCAGCACGGCTGCCCACGGCTTGGACAGCTTTAATCCGCCGCTCGACCGAGCGGATTGTTTTCTGGGCTTCGCTGTCGGCATGGCGGATCTGGACCCAAGTGGCATTGATCTGCAGTGGAATCAGCAGCAGGAAGCCGAGAGCAGCGAGGGGGGCCAGCTTCTGGATCCGCCGCAGCGACAGGAGCGTCGAATTATCCATCCCCCGGCTCCTCTCGTCGAGGTAAATCAACGCAGAGCCAAGTAGAGCGAACGGCGCCGTGGTGCGTAGCAGATCGGCCAAGCTCAGCTGCCAGGCTGGATTCAGCAGTTGCAACGGCAACAACCCAAACAGGGTGTTGATGATGAACAACAAAATCAGAGCTGAGCCTAGACGACCCAGGACGCGGCTGCTCAGAAGGTGGAACAGCTTGAGATTGGCCATGGGCTAGGAGGCCGGGAACACTAATAGGGAGACATAATCCGGTTACAAGTATCGAGAGCTCAAGACTTCTTTGCAGGAGGTGGAGGCCAGAGACACGCCAGCCTTGCCATCATCGGTTCAGGCCGGAGTGATGACTCAATTTGATGCGTCGCCGCAGCTGGCGCGATTGAACGAAGGCGGCTGCAGCCCCAAACAGCGGCAGGGGACCAGGCACCGTGCTGCTCATCCCAAAAACCAGGTTGTAGGACGAAGCGCTATCACCATTGGCTGCCCAGGTTGTCACAACATCGACAGATGTGGTCGGCGAACTACTTGGGGTGGCAAATGGAGACGAGTTGCCACCAGTGGAGACAGATGGTGAGCCAGTCCACGTGCCTCCCGGAGAAACCAGGGTCGTGGAGAAGCTGAAGGTCTGGCCTGAAACGGTTGAATCGCTAATTGCATTGACCAGCTTGTAGTTGCTGGCCGCAGTGAGAGTAAAGGAAAAATTTCCGGAACCTGTCAGCTGAGTAGCATCGTTGGGACTAGTGACGAATGAAGCAAGGATTTCAGCATTTCCTTGACCA
>CALPNT020000142.1 GCA_943325005.2 Bifidobacterium breve
CGCCCTGGTGCCCGGCGTCTATGTGCCCTCGCTCTACGGCCCCGGCGCCGACGGGGTGACGGTGGAGCCCCTGGAGCCGGGGTTGCCCCGGCGCATTCAGCGGCGCACCGCCACGCCGATGCCCCACTACGCCATGGGGTTGGTGCCCCACATCGAAACCGTCCACGACCGCCTCACCGTCGAGATCCGCCGCGGCTGCACCCGGGGTTGTCGCTTCTGTCAGCCCGGCATGCTTACCCGCCCCGCCCGGGACGTGGAGCCCGAGGCGGTGATCGAGGCGGTGGAGGAGGGCATGCGCCGCACCGGTTACTCCGATTTTTCGTTGCTCTCCTTGAGCTGCAGCGACTATCTGTCGCTGCCGGCGGTGGGGGTGGAGCTGCGCAACCGGCTCGCTGACCAGAACGTCTCCCTCACCCTGCCGAGCCAGCGGGTCGATCGTTTCGACGCCAACATCGCCCACATCCTCGGCGGTACCCGCAAGGCGGGGCTCACCTTCGCCCCCGAAGCCGGCACCCAGCGCCTGCGCGACATCGTCAATAAAGGCCTCAGCGACGAGGAGTTGCTGCGCGGCATCCGCACGGCGATGCAAACCGGCTATCGCAAAATCAAGCTCTATTTCATGATCGGCCTGCCCGGTGAGGGCGACGAGGACGTGCTCGGCATCGCCGACACCTGCCACTCGCTGCAGGAGCGCTGCCGTGATCTGGGCCGGCTGGAGCTGAATCTCACGATCAGCAACTTCACGCCCAAGCCCCACACCCCCTTTCAGTGGCACAGCGTCAGCACGGCCGAGTTCCAGCGGCGCCAGGAGCTGCTGCGCCGGGCCCTGCGCCAGCTGCGGGGGATCAAGGTCAATTTCACCGATGTGCGTCTGTCGGCGGTGGAGGACTTCGTCGGCCGCAGCGATCGGCGCCTGGCGCCGGTGTTGGAGGCAGCCTGGCGGGCCGGCGCCGGCCTTGATGCCTGGTTTGAATCCGCCGAGCGCACCTACACCGCCTGGACCGGCGCCATTGAGGCGGCGGGGCTGGGCGGCCGCTATCGCCAGCTGGAGATGGGGGGCTGGGGCAGCGCCGAGGCCCTCAGCGCTGGCGATCTGACGGCCTTTTGCCGCCAGCCCCTGCCCTGGGATCACATCGATTCCGGTGTCGACAAAACCTGGCTGGCGGAGGATCTGCAGCGGGCCCTGGCGGCGACGGTGGTGGAGGACTGCTCCTTTGCCGGCTGCAGCAGCTGCGGCGTCTGCGGCCCCGAGCTGGGCCACAACGTGGTGATTCCAGCTCCGCCGCCGCCGCCGCCGATTCCGCCGCGCTCGCCGGCCAGTGAGCGGGTGAGCCGGTTGCGTTTCGGCTTTGCCAAGACCGGCTCCCTGGCCCTGATCAGCCATCTCGACACGGTGCGCCTGCTGGAGCGGGCGCTGCGCCGCAGCGGCCTGCCGGTGAGCTTCACCGGCGGTTTTCATCCGCTGCCGCGGTTGCAGCTGGCCCTGTCGTTGCCCCTGGGGGTGGAGGGCCTCGGCGAATGGTTCGATCTGGAGTTCACCGCGCCGCTGGAGCGGCTCGATCTGGAGGTCGTGCGGCGCCAGCTCCAGGCCCAGCTGCCGGCGGAGTTGCCGCTGCTGTCGGTGGCGGCGGTGCCGGTGTTCGGTCCCAGCCTGTCCCAGGAATTGCTGAAGGCCCGCTGGCGTTTCGATCTCTGGCCTCAGCCGGCTGGAACGTCGGCAGGCGGGGTCGCCCCCGCGCCCTCAGCGCTGGCCTGGGACGCGGCCCTGGCCGATCTGCTGGCGGCCGAAACCCTGATCTGGAGCGACACCGACAAGAAGGGGCGGCCGCGCCAGCGCGACTGTCGCCCCTACCTGCTGCAGCTGGAGCCGGTGTCGGCCGCTGCGGAGGAAGGACTGGCTGGTGTTCCAGCAGCACAGCGCATCCGCCTGGAACTCGAGGCCGCCATTGATCTTCAGGGCCGCAGCCTCAGGCCCGAGCAGCTGCAGCACTGGTTGGCCGAGCGTCTGGCCAGCCCCCTGCAGCTGGGGCGCGTCGAGCGCCGATCGCTGCTGCTAGGCCCGTGCTAACTTCCACCCAAGACGGACGACCTGAACGAGGGGCTCTCCCCTGATCGGTCGCCGGCCAGACGCTTTCCCCAAAAGGTTGCTTTTTAGGAGCTCCTCACCGGAAGCGCTTCTCTTCTCACCGACTCTCCGTTCGGTCCCCCCTGCATTGACCCGGGTCCGGGTGATTCCCGCTCCTCCCAATCGCTGACCGCACGCGTCGGATCCTGATGGCCCCGATCCCCTGAGGGGATCGATGGTCGGCCGGTCTCCGCCACCGTCTTCCCCTGTCCGAGCAGGGTGTGCAGCCGCTGTTTCCTCCGTTCATCGGGCTTCCCCGCTGATCGGTCTCCCCGCTCATCGGGTTCTGATCCCGCCAGGCGGGCCGGTTGCAGCGACTCTTCCCGCGGCCATCCTTCCTGCCTCCGAGGCAGGGCTCACCGAGCCGAACAAGCTTTCTCCATGCCCCAGCAGATCGTCATCGCCGAGCAGTTGCGCATTGCCGCAGTGCTCACCGACGAGCGTGTCGATGAGCTGGTGGTGGCCCAGGGCCGCTACCAGATCGGCGACGTCTACCTCGGCACCGTCGAAAATGTGCTCCCCGGCATCGACGCCGCCTTCGTCAACATTGGCGAAAGTGAAAAGAACGGGTTTATTCACATCACCGATCTCGGTCCCCTGCGCCTGAAAAAAGGTGGCGCCGGCATCACCGAGTTGCTCGAGCCTCGCCAGAAGGTGCTGGTTCAGGTGATGAAGGAGCCCACCGGTAGCAAGGGGCCGCGGCTCACCGGCAACCTTGCCCTGCCCGGTCGCTTCCTGGTGCTCCAGCCCCATGGCCAGGGGGTCAACATCTCCCGCCGCATCAACGGCGAAAACGAACGCAATCGGCTGCGGGCCCTCGGCGTGCTGATCAAGCCCCCCGGCGCCGGCCTGCTGATCCGCACCGAGGCGGAGGACGTCAGCGAAGACCTGCTGATTGATGATCTCGAATCGTTGCTGCGCCAGTGGGAGGCCATCCAGCAGGCAGCTGAAACCGCCAGCCCACCGGTGCTGCTCAACCGTGACGAAGACTTCATCCATCGCGTCCTGCGCGACTTCTACAGCCCCGAACTGGTGCGGGTGGTGGTCGATGCGGCCGATGCGGTTGCCCGGGTCAAGGCCTATCTGGCGGCTGATCAGGTCAACGTGCAGGTGGAGGCCCACAACGAGCCCACCGAGATCCTTGAGCATTACAAGGTCAATGCCGCCATCCGCGACGCCCTCAAGCCCAGGGTGGAGCTGCCTTCTGGCGGTTACGTGATCATTGAGCCCACCGAGGCGCTCACCGTCATTGACGTCAACTCGGGCTCCTTCACCCGTTCCGCCAATGCCCGGGAAACCGTGCTCTGGACCAACTGCGAGGCGGCTGTCGAGATTGCCCGTCAGCTGAAGCTGCGCAACATCGGCGGCGTCGTGGTGATTGATTTCATCGATATGGAATCGCGTCGCGATCAGCTGCAGTTGCTGGAGCATTTCACCCAGGCCGTGCGTCACGATTCGGCGCGCCCCCAGATTGCCCAGCTCACCGAACTGGGTCTGGTCGAACTCACCCGCAAGCGCCAGGGTCAGAACATCTACGAACTGTTCGGCCGCGCCTGCCCCAGCTGTGGGGGCCTCGGTCATGTGGCGGTGCTGCCGGGCCGTGACACCCTCCAGCCCCTGGCCACGGTCTCGGGCCTGGTGCGTACCACCACGTCGGCTCGGGCTGAAGTCTTTGCTCCGGCCACGGCAACCACCGCGATCGCGGCAGCCGCCACTACGGAGAGCTCTGGCCGCCGCCGCCGCGGTGGCCGCGGTGGCCGCGGTTCCGAGTCGACCGAAGCCACAACGTATGGCGAGGTGATCGCAACCCCAGGCCTCGAAATGGCACCGCCGGATCGGGGTGAGCGGCTGGAGCGTGGCGAGCGTGGATCCGATAGTTCGCTGCGGCGCACCGAGCACGAGCTGGTGGCTGTGCCGATGGAACCCCAACAGGAACTGGTCTACGGCTGGCTCGGTCTCAATCCGGCCCTGCTGCTCGATCCGGTGCCCAGTGGCGACAACCTGCTGGTGCGGGTCGTCCGGCCTGGGACTGATGCGGAAGCGGTGCTGGAGGAGGCCCGCCAGCAGCTGGCCGCCGCCGGCTCGCGCCGTCGCCGTCGTGGTCGTGGCGGCAGCGAAGGGCGAAGCGACAACGAAGGTCGCGCCGATGGCAGTGGGCGTAGCGATGGCAGTGGGCGCAGCGATCAGAGTGGTCGCGGCGATCACAGTGGGGACAGGTTCGAAGACAGCAGCGAGGCCCCCGTCGCCAATGGTTGGGGCGATCACGGTTTGGCCGATGGCCGCGACAGCTTGCCGGTGGTCGAGATCACGCCGTTGCCGTTTGAGATTCCCAGCAACCTGGCGGTCGAGCAGGAGGCCACGGTTGAGCTGCCGGCCCGGCGCCGGCGCGGTTCCAGTCGTAGTGCAGCGTCCGCCACGGCCAGCGCCGAGGTGCCGGCGGCTGTGGTGTCAGTCCCCGAGACTGCCGCGGCTGCCCAGGAGCTCGATGAGGCCGGCGAGCCCCGCCGCCGCCGCCGCCGTTCCTCCGCCAGCGACTGAAGGCGGTGGTGCGCAAGCTGGCGGCCAGGCCTGGGGTGGCCGCCTTTGATCCCTGGGCTGGTCAGCTGCCCCACCACTGTGCCGGTGTCGACGAGGTCGGCCGGGGTTGCCTGTTTGGCCCCGTCCTGGCGGCGGCCGTTGTGCTCACGGCGGAGGCCGCCGTCGCTCTTGCCGCCGCCGGTCTCACCGACAGCAAGAAGCTCTCACCCCGACGCCGCGCCGCCCTGGTGCCCCTGATCCGCCAGCAGGCGTCGGCCTGGGGCATCGGTCAGGCCAGTGCCGCGGAGATCGATCGCTTCGGCATCCGCAGCGCCACCGAGTCGGCGATGGTGCGGGCGCTGCAGCGGCTGCCGGCTGCTCCCGGGTTGCTGATCGTCGATGGGGTGCTGCCGCTGCGTGGCTGGTCCGGTGAGCAGGTCACCCTGATTGCCGGTGACCGTCACTGCGGCGCCATTGCCGCCGCCAGTGTGCTGGCCAAGGAGGAGCGGGATGGGCTGATCCGCCGGCTGGCCTTGCGGTTTCCCGGGTATGGACTGGAGCGTCACGTCGGCTATGGCACAGCGCTGCACCGCCAGGCCCTCCTGCAGCTCGGACCCACCCCCCTGCATCGCCGCAGCTTCCTGGGCTCGATCCTGCCGCCTCCTGGCCCCTAAGGATCGCCGCTCCAGTCCTGAAAGTCGGCCAGGAGCTGCTGGCCCACCCGGTTGCGAATGCCGAGCAGGATGCCCGCCAGCACGGAGCGGCCGGTGGCTTCCAGCACCTTGGCGGGGATCAGTTTCAGCAGAGAGGGCTGGCTGACACTCACCGACAGGCTGGCTTCCCCTTCCAATCCGATCGAGCAGGGCTGCAACCAGGAATGCAGACGCAGTTGGAAGTCGTCCACCAGGCCCAGCCCCTCCAGCTGGCAGTCGAGCGCTTCCAGTTCGAGGCGATCGTCCTGGTGGCAAGCCCGCAGTTCGACGATCGGCTGGATCTGCAGTTGAAACACCTGCACCCGGGTCACGCTGTAGCGGTAGTGGCCCGGGCCCAGGGTCACCAGTTGCTGCGGATCCAGCAGGGCGTTCACCACCCGGTCTTCCTGGCTGAGATAAGTGGCCAGGCGATCGTTTGAATCGACGATCGGCAGGGTCAGCTGCTGACTTGCGCTGAACGCCAGGGGCATGGCCAGCTGGCCGGCAGGGCATGATCCTATCGGCCCACATTCCCTTCGCTCTCGCCATGCGTCTTGCCTTCCTCGGTCCCGTCGGCACCTATGGCGAGCAGGCGGCCAGGCAGCTGGCGGAGTTGGAGCAGTTCACGGACGTGCTCTACGTGCCTCAGCAGGGCATCCGCGCCGTGATTCAGGCCCTGGCCTCCGGTCAGTGCGAGGCGGCCGTCGTGCCGGTGGAGAACTCGGTGGAGGGGGGCGTCACCGCCTGCCTCGATGCGCTCTGGGAGCACAGTGATCTGGCCGTGGCCCATGCCTTGGTGCTGCCCATCCGCCATGCGCTGGTGGGCAGTGGTCCGGTGGAGGGGGTCAGCGAGGTGCTGTCCCATCCCCAGGCTCTGGCCCAGTGCAGTCAGTGGTTGGCGGAGCATCTGCCCAGTGCCCTGCAGCTGCCCACTAGTTCCACGGCGGAGGCGGCCCGGATGGTGCGCGGTAGCCGCTTCCGCGCCGCCATCGCCTCGCGGGAAGCGGCGACGGAGCATGGGCTGAAGGTGCTCGATTATCCGATCAACGATGCGGCGGGCAACTGCACCCGTTTCCTGTTGCTGCGCCATGGACCCCGCTCCCAGGAGGGCCCGATGGCCAGCCTGGCCTTCTCGCTGCACTCGAACCAGCCCGGCGCCTTGCTGCAGGCGCTCGATTGCTTTGCCCGGGAGGGGCTGAACATGAGCCGCATCGAATCACGGCCTTCGAAGCGGGAGATGGGGGAATACCTCTTTTTCGTGGATCTCGAGCTTCCTCAGGGCTCGGAGCCGCTGGAAAAGGCACTCGCTGAGCTCAGGCCCCACTGTGAGCATCTGGCCCTGTTCGGGGCCTATCCGCTCACCAATCTCGCCCTTGAGGCGCCAGCCGCCTGAGCCGATCCGGCTTCAGGGAGTCACGGCCCCGGTTTGCGACCCCGGAACACCCCGAATTGCATCAGGCCACGGCGAAAGGCCCAGTCCATCAGCAGCAAGGTGGGCGTTTCCCTCAGGCCCTGCAGCACGGCCGAAGGGCCCAGCCCGAGCACGGCGGCGGGGCGCCGCATACCCTCCAGGATCGAGTCGAACCAGGAGGGCAAGGTGGCGCTCGTCCAGTCGCCGGTTTCCGCCTGGAGGCCGCCGCTCCAGGGACTCTGCTCGAGGTTCTGCTTCAAAGAGCGAATGCTGGCGAATTCCGGGTGAGCCCATTGGTCGAGGAGCTGGCGCATCACCCAGCGCTCCTGGCGGTTCATGGCGCCATCGGCCGGATCGCGGCGGTTCCAGTCGGCCACCGCCAGCAGGCCGCCGGGTCTCAGCACCCGCAGCAGTTCATCGGCGTAGCGCTGTTTGTCCGGCATGTGCGGGCCGGCCTCCACGCTCCAGACGGCATCAAAGCCATCGCTGTCGCTGCCATCCGGCAGGTCCAGGTCCAGGGCATCCATCACGGCGAAGCGGCAATGGCCGAGGTCCGGGGGGGTGAGGTCCTGGGCGCGTTGGATCTGGCCAGGGCTGATGCTGATGGCCAGCACCTCAAAGCCATAGTCGCGAGCGAGAATGCGGGCGCTGCCACCGATGCCGCATCCCACATCCAGCACCCTGGAGCCGGGTGGCAATTGATCAAGTCCACTCCAGCGGATCAGTTCATGGACAAAGGCCACCTTGGCGGCACGAAAGTCGCGGCGGCCGGCAGGCTCGCCGTAGTGTCCCAGGTGCACGTGGTCACCCCAGAGGCGCTCCA
>CALPNT020000143.1 GCA_943325005.2 Bifidobacterium breve
CGTTTTCAACTTGACGGATTGACGGTGTTCGCGCCTTGAGCAGGATGCGGGCATCGATTTCTAGCCCGATGGCCAACCCCACATCCCCCAGCAGCGCCAGCCTTGTCAATCCGGCCAGCGATGTTCAGGGCAGCCGTGTTCAGGGCAGCAGTGCGCCGGCCCACAGCGGGGTGAACTGGCTGAGCCTCACCGACCTCGGCCGCCTCTACGGCCTTTCGGCCGTGCACACCGGCAAGATCCTCTGCCAGGCCGGCCTGCGCCACAAAGGGGGCGCTCCCACCCAGACAGCGCTTGAGGCCGGCCTCGCCCTCTGCCAGCAACCGGACCATCACCATCAGGCGCTCTGGAACCAGCAGGGCTGTGCGCCCCACCTGGAAAGCCAGGGCCTGGAGCCCCTGGAGCAGCGCAACCTGGTGGGCCTCTGGGCCGACCTACTCAGCGCCCTTCAGCAGGGAGCACCGGCGATCAGCGTCTCGGCCGAGGAGATGGCCGTCGACATGCCCCGGGAGCTGGTACATCCCGTGAACCGGGCCCTGCGGGACCGGGGCTGCAGTTTCCAGGTCAAGCCGCTCAGGAAAGGCGCAGGGCTTCGGCCTGCTTGCTTGCCTGCTCCAGCAGCTGACGCAGCCGCTCTTCGTCGGTGTGGCTGAGGTTGGTGCGCAGCAAGCGGGCGTGAGGGGCGTGGGAACGCAGCCGCTCGATCAGGCGATCGGGCGTTGAATCGCGCGCCAACAGGCAGAGAGCGGCCGTGCCCGGCGGCAGGGTTTCACCCACCTCGCGCAGGAAGTTGTCGTTGATGCCCAGATCCGACAAGGAACCCGAGGCCGCGCCGATGCCAGCACCCACGGCCGCCCCCAGCAGTGGATTGAGGAACAACAGCCCCACCAGGGAGCCCCAGAAACCGCCACCGATCGCGCCGGCCGTGGTGAGATTCAGAGCCTGCCGCAGGTGAACCTTGCCATCCAGGTCATGCTCAACCACAACGGCATCCTCAAGCGCAATCAACGCTTCTTTCTGAACCTCGACGAGAACGCTGCGCACCTCCTCCGCTTCCAACACGGTGGGGAAACCCACCACCACGAGGCTGCTCATACTGTTTTTGATCGCAACGATCTCAACTTAAACGCCCAGGCTTCGATCAAGGTCCGGGGCGACGGCTGGTGCGGCGGCTGGAACGGGGCAGGGGGCGGCCGCCGCCATCGAAGGTGTCAGCCGCAGGCGGCGACGGCTCAGGCGCACGGCCGGTGCTGGCCGGACGCTGCCAGCGGGGCAGGCTGAAACTGTCGTCGTCGGGCCAGGCCTCGTGATCGCGATCGCCGGTGGTGGAGGTGGTGACCGCCGGCGACTGGGGCGTCAGACCACGACGTGAGCGGGCCTCCAGACGGCGGCGCGGCATCGAGTCGGCCGCCGTGGCGGCGTTGGTGTCGGGATTCGTGCGGCTGGCCTGGTTCCGGGGCCTGTCAGCGCTGGCTGGATCGGTGGCGCTCAACGGCCTGGCCGCACTCGCCGGGTTGGCGGGATTGGGCAGATCCGCTGGGTTGAAGCGGGTGTCCGGGTTGGACAGATTTCGTGCGTTCGGCCGGCTCCTCGGCAGCGGTGCCGGCGAATCGGGGCCCGTGTCCTGCCAGGGTTCGCGCCAGTCGTCGCCATCTTCGAGCAGCCAGTCGAGGCGCTCTTCCACCCAGCGGCCCAGGCCATCAAAGCCGCCACGGCCCGCATTGCCCCAGCCCGCATTGCGGGCCTCACTGCTGCGGGCCGCGGGCCGGGAGCCGGGTCGACCACCCGCCACCCCATCGACCAACTGACGGCCCGCGCTCACCCAGCGATCGAGTCGCTGATCCAGCGGCTCACTCTCGCGACCGGAGGAGCGGCGCGGCTCGCTGCCGCGAAACTCGGATCGGTCGTCGCGGCGGTAGGGGGCGTCGTCGTCCATGGGGCCACGATACCGAGGCTGGGCGGCAAGATCGGATCTGGCAGCTGACCCCACCAGGGCACCAACCGCTGCCGCCACCCAAGCCACGATTCCTGATCAACGGTTCCTGGTCGTGGGGATCCGCGGCTGCGCCGACTGGATCCACCAGCCTCACCCCTCCAGCAGGCTGCGCAGCATCCAGGCCGTTTTTTCGTGGATCTGCAGCCGCTGGGTGAGCAGGTCGGCGGTCGGCTGGTCGTTGGCCTCGCTGGCCAGACTGAACATCGTGCGGGCCGTACGGGCCACGGCTTCATGGCCGGCCACCAGCTCGCGCACCATCGCCAGCGCCTCCGGCACCCCATCGGTTTCGGCGATGGAGCTGAGGCTGGCGATCGTCTTGCCGCCATAGGGGGCGGGGAATCCGAGCGCACGGATGCGTTCGGCGATCACATCCAGGGCGTTCCAGAGCTCGGTGTACTGCGCCATGAACATCAGATGCAACGTGTTGAACATCGGCCCGGTCACATTCCAATGGAACCCGTGGGTCTTGGCGTAAAGCACCGAGGTGTCGGCCAGCACCTGACCGAGACCGGCGGCGATCTGCTGGCGCTGGGCTTCCGGGATGCCGATATCGATGGGCAGGGAGGTGGGGGCCATGGCGGTGGGGGTCAGGGAAGCTGCCTCCAGGAGGTTGGGACTGGAGTGAAGCTCTCGTCCGCCAACGTGGAGTGGACCCAAAAACAGTAATCAGGCCACCCAGCCCAGGCGCCACCGCTTTTGAGTCTGTTGTGCCCCCATGAGCATGGTGCCGCTGGAGCAGGGCCCTCTCAAGCAGCGCGCGGCCCAGCGGAAGCCAGGGTCAAAGGCGCCTCAGCGACCAGCAGCTTGCACCGTCCGCAGGCCCTGGGGGACTGGGCTGAGCTGGGCTGAGCGCATCCGCATCCGCCTCAGCTGTCCTCGCTCCAGGTGCTGGCCACATGCAGCTCCTGCAGCTGCTTGCCGGACACATCCGCCGGCGCCTGGGTCATCAGGCAGCGGGCCTGCTGGGTTTTGGGGAAGGCGATCGTGTCGCGGATCGACTCCTCGCCCGCCAGCAGCATCACCAGCCGATCGAGGCCGAAGGCGATGCCGCCATGGGGTGGTGCCCCTAGATCGAGCGCCTCCATCAGGAAGCCGAACTGGCGATTCGCCTCCTCAAGGGGCAAGCCGATGGTCTGCAACACCTGGCGCTGCAGAGCCGAATCGTGGATGCGCAGCGAGCCGCCGCCCAGCTCCAGGCCGTTGAGCACCAGGTCGTAGGCCTGGGCACGGGCGGTGGGCAGGGTGTGGGCCCACTGGGCTGGATCCGTGCCGAGATCGCCGGGGTTGGGGGCGCAGAAGGGATGGTGCAGCGCTTCGAGGCGGTTTTCGTCCTTGTTGAACTCGAACATCGGGAAGTCGACCACCCAGAGGAAGTTCCAGCTGTCGTTGTCGCGTTCGGGCTTCACCAGACCCAGCTCCCGGGCCAGGAACTGACGCACCCGATCGAGCGCCTTGTTCACCGTGGCGGTGTCGCCGGCGCCGAACAGCAGGAGGGTGCCGGGCACGGCGCCGGTGCGGGCCAGCAGCTCGGCTTTGGTGGCTTCGGAGAGGTTGTCCTTGATGGCGCCGATCGTGTCGATCTCGCCGTTCTCCCGCACCCGGATGAAGGCCAGGCCGCCGGCGCCAGCCGCCTGGGCCTCGCTGAACACATCACCGCCGGGCTTGATGCGCACATTGGAGAGCGCCTCATTGCCACCAGGCACCGGCAGCACCTTCACCGAGCCGCCGGCGGCCACGGCACCGGAGAACACCTTGAAGCCCATGCCGGCCACCAGGTCGGAGACATTGACCAGCTCCATGCCGTAGCGGGTGTCAGGGCGGTCGGTGCCGTAGCGCTCCATCGCCTCGTGCCAGCTGAGCCGCGGGAAAGGCAGCGGCAGCTCAATGCCTTTCACCTCCTGCCAGATGGTGGCGATCAGACCTTCGTTCAGCGCCAGGATGTCCTCCTGACCGAGGAAGCTCATCTCCATGTCCAGCTGGGTGAACTCTGGCTGGCGATCGGCGCGCAGGTCTTCGTCGCGGAAGCAGCGGGCCACCTGGTAATAGCGCTCGAGGCCGCCCACCATCAGCAGCTGCTTGAACAGCTGGGGTGACTGGGGCAGGGCAAACCACTCGCCACCGCAGACCCGGCTGGGTACCAGATAATCGCGGGCGCCTTCGGGGGTAGAGCGGGTGAGCACGGGGGTTTCCACCTCGATGAAACCAGCCGCCTCGAGATAATTGCGGGCCGCCCGGATGGTGCTGTGGCGCAGGCGCAGATTGCGGTTCATGCGCTCGCGGCGCAGATCCAGATAGCGATACCTGAGTCTCAACTCCTCGCGAGTGTTCTCCTCGTCGTGCAGCGACACCGGGAAGGGCAGGTTGGCCTTGACGCTGTTCAACACCGTGATGCCGGCGGCCAGCACTTCCACCATGCCGGTGGCCAGCCGTTCATTGATCGATTCGGCCGGCCGGGCCCGCACCTTGCCGTTCACCTGCAGCACGGTCTCGTTGCGCAGGTGCTCGGCCACGGCGAAGGCCTCCGGGCTCAGGTCGGGATCCACGGTGATCTGCACCGTGCCGCTGCGGTCGCGCAGATCAATGAAGATCACGCCGCCATGGTCGCGGCGACGATCCACCCAGCCGCACAGCTGCACCTCCTGGCCGGTGGCGTCGTGGCGCAGGTCGCCGCATCCGTGGCTGCGCATCGCAGATGTTCCGGCAAAAAGGCATTTTCCCACAGGGGGTCAGCGGACCGTTCCATCGCCGGGCAGGCGGGGCACCTGTTCGATCTGGCGACGGCACGTCGCTGCGTCAGGCCGGCCGATAGAAAGGCCGTCGCACCACCACCGCCGGCTCGGCCTTGCCGCGGATCTCCACCGCCAGCTGCGTGCCGATCCGGGCGGCGTCGCTGGGCACGTAGGCCAGGGCAATCGCTTCACCCAACGTTGGCGACCAGGTGCCACTGGTGACGTCTCCCACCACCTGGCCGTCCCGCAGCACGGGGTAGCCGTGGCGGGCGATGGCGCGGCCCTGCAGCTTCAGGCCCACCAGCTTGCGGCTCACGCCGGCGGCACTCTGGCGTTCCAAGGCGGCGCGGCCGATGAAGTCGGCGGGCATTTCCAGGTGCACCAGCCAGCCCAGGGAGGCCTCCAGGGGGGTGGTGCCGGCATCCATGTCGTTGCCGTACAGATGCATGGCGGCTTCCAGGCGCAGGGTGTCGCGAGCCCCCAAGCCGCAGGGGCTCACCCCCTCGGCCAGCAGCTGGTCCCAGAGGGCCAGTCCGGCGGCCCGATCGAGCAGCAGCTCGAAACCGTCTTCGCCGGTGTAGCCGGTGCGCCCCACGAACACCGAGGCACCAGCGGCGGCACCAGCGGCGCTGCCCGCCAGCCGCAGCTGCCGATGGCCGAAGCGGGGCAGGCCAGCGAGATCGGCACCGCTGAGGGCCTCCAGCCGGGCCGCAGCCGCGGGGCCCTGCAGGGCCAGCAAGACCCCATCTCCCTTGATGTCGTCGAGGCGAAAGCCCACCGGCTCCAGTTGGCTGCGGATCCAGGCCGTGTCGGCGGCGGCGCAGGCGGCATTGATCACCAGCACCAATTCATCGCGCTCCTCGCCAGCGAGGCTGACGCGGCCACGGTCGTAGACGATCAGGTCGTCGCGGATGCCACCCAGCTCATTGAGCAGCACGGTGTAGCAGGCCTCGCCGGGGCCGATGCGGAACAGGTCGCTGGGCACCAGGCGCTGCATCGCCTCCTTGACGCCGTCACCCCGCAGCCGCAGCACCCCCATGTGGGAGATGTCGAAGACGCCGCAGCGATGGCGCACCGCCTGGTGTTCCTGCACCAGGCCGCCGAATTGCACGGCCAGCTCCCAACCGGCGAAGGGCACCAGGCGCCCACCGGCGCGGCGGGCGGCCTCAGCCAGGGGGGTGCGCTGCAAGGGCGCAACGGGATCGCTGACCGGATCGGCCATGGGGCGCAGGACGGGAGGAGCTGCCGGGATCCTATGGAGCGGATATCCAGGGCGAGGGCTTCACGACTGGCCTGCTTCAGCGGCGTTCGGTTTCCCTGCAGGAAACGGGAGAAACCTGGTGATTTGGGTTTTCCCACTGCTCAGAACGGTTCCGCCTGACTAACTTGGGCGGCCACCACCTTCTCGGGATTCCGCAGGATGGGCAATCGCCCCAGCTGCCGCAGTTGCCGCCACTGCACCCCGCCGAACGGCGCCGAACTGGGCTGGTGCCAGCTGCGCCAGCTGCCGATCCACCAGGAGCTGGCGGCCGACCTCTGTTGTCACCACTGGACGGGCCGCCCACCCCGACTGCCGGTGTTGTCCGGCTCCGGACCGGACCACGGCTTGCCGGGTGGCGGCAATCAGCAGCTGAGCCTGGGCAGCATCCTCGGTCAAACCCGCAGAAATCATGAAGAGTGACGCTGGGGCCTAACGAACTGTGGCAGAGGCGACCCTCAAAGGTTTCGTAAGGCTCTATGACTGGTCCTCATCGGTGCTTCACCCTGGAGGTGACGGATCTTGGTAGCGACTCCCGCAACGACCTCTCCCATTGACCTGATGGCCCATCAGGTGGACAGCGAAACCTTCACGCTTCCCACCGGTGCCCAGGTGTTCTGCTGCGGCAGCAACGCCAATGCCATTTACGCGGTACGCCGCGGCATCATCGAGCTTCAGGGTGAAAAAGGTGAAAAAACCTGCTACCGCCCTGGCGAGCTGTTCAGCTACCGCGACATTGTCTGGCGCGAAGGCGTGCATCGCAGCGATGCCGTGGCCCTGACCCCGGTGGAGGTGGTGCGCCTGGATCGCCTGCGCTTCCTCAACCTGCTGCACAATCACCCCACCCTGGCGATCCTGCTGATTGCCCAGCAGCACGACAGGCTGCGTGAACAGCGCTCCAGCGGCACCTGCTGCTACTGAAGCTGTCGCCCCTCAGCGCCGGGTGCCTGGCTGAGCGGGGCAGGGTGAAATCAGCTCACCCAGCTCAGCCGGCGGCGCCCAGGAGCAGCAGCAGGCTGCGGGTCACCTTGGCCGCCAGCACGCTGCTGACCCCGCTGGGATCGAGCTGGGGGGAGAGCTCGACGATGTCGGCGCCGACCAGCCGGTGCTGGCTCAGTTCGGTCACCAGTTCGGCGAAGTCGGCCCAGAGGAAACCGCCGGGTTCGGGTGTGCCCGTGCCGGGGAGAACGGCCGGATCGAACCAGTCGAGATCAACGGTGAGATAGAGCGGCCGCCCCCGCAGGGCCTGCAGCGCTTCCACCATCCTTGGGCGGGGCACCAGACGCTGCTCCTGCCGCAGCTCCTCGAACTCCACCCGGGTGCCGCTGCGGATGGCGATCTGCAGCAGCTTGCCGCTGGGCAGGACCTCCAGGCAGCGGCGCATGGCGCAGGCGTGGCTGTGGTGACTGCCGAGCCAGTCGTGGCGCAGGTCGGCGTGGGCATCGAGCTGCACCAGCACCAGATCGGGGTGGCGCTCGGCCACCGCCGCTACGGCCCCGCTGCTGATCGAGTGTTCCCCGCCCAGCATCAGCGGCGCCAGGCCCAGGTCCAGCACCGTGGTGGTGGCCGCGCGCACCGC
>CALPNT020000144.1 GCA_943325005.2 Bifidobacterium breve
GCGAGGACTCACGGCTTGGGCTCAACAGCGCCAGTACAGGTGAGTCTGCCGATCTGACCCTGCTTGGGCACGGTCTTGGGCACGCGTGCCCAAATGCCTGGACGATTCGCCCGGTTTTGGGCACGTTTTGGGCACGCCCCCTTGGGCCATTCCCTGAAAAGTCAATCGGGGCGACAGGATTCGAACCTGCGACCTAGTGCTCCCAAAGCACCCGCGCTACCAAGCTGCGCCACGCCCCGTCCTGGAGACTGTAGGTGCTGATCAGCCTGGAGAGCTCAGGCCGAGATTCGCATCGGCAGGCCGCAGGCATCGAATTGAATGGCGCCTGGGGCTGGCAGCTGCAAGGCCTGTCGATTGAGGAGGCGGCGCGCGGTGTGCAGAGCGGCCAGGGCATCCAGGATGTCGTCGTCGGCTACGGCGCTGCGGCGGAACTGGCCGCGAATCGAACACCAGGCCCCTGGGAATTCGCTCTCCACCAGCTGCAGCCGCTCCTGCTTGCCCTGGGGCGTCTTTTTGCCGTGCTCCATGGCTCTGCTGCTGTTCCACTGCTGAAAGATCAGTTCGGGGTGGACTTCATGGATCCGCTGGGCCAAGCACTGGTCAGCCTGCAACAACTGGTCGATGCTGCGGATCTTGGCCAGGATGTTGAAGCTCTGACAGCTGATCCCCTTGCCCTGCAGCTGACGCGAGATCCTGCAGGCCTCCTGGTGATCGCTGGCCGCCAGCACCGCCCGAATCGGCGCCGGGAAGACACTGCTGCGGCGAGCACCCAGCAGGCGGCGGGCTTCCTGATCGCAGGCGCGGCTGCCTTGCTCGGGCAGGCCGATCGGAATGTCGATGGCCATCAGCTGCCAGCCCGGCGTGGCCACCAGGGATGGCGCATCTGCATGCAGCTGCACCGTCACGTCCGTTCCCTGGGCAGCAGCGGCAATCGCCAACCAACCGGCCCTGCAGCCATCCACCCCCAGCAGCATGGGCTTCAGCCGGGCTCGCCCGCGTCATGGCTGATCCGAACCAGGGAGGGGGCAAACAGGAACACCGTGTCTGCCAGCCGCTCCGACTGACCGTCCATCGCGTAGACCCCCCCAGAGACGAAGTCGATGGTGCGCTGGGCTTCATCGGGCGCCATGCCACCCAGATGCAAGACCACCGTTTTCAGTTGCTGAACTGCCTGAACGGCTGACATAGCATCCTCGAAGCGAGCCGGAGTCATCACGGTCACCTCGGGGAGCCAGTTGCCGAAGGGAGTTTCCATGGAGGCTCGCTGCACGGGCCAGATTGACGCAAAATTCGAGCGATTGCCAGCGTGGCGCCAGGCCAGCGGCGGAAGGCCAGCAGATGGCTGGACTCCAACCTCTGAGCCGGGTCGTGATCGACTCCCCTGTACCACTTGACGGGGGCTCAAGGCGCGGGCCTCAACGCTCTTGTCGGTTCATCTGCCGTTTCAATCGAGCACGGCGATGGCGTCAATCTCCACCTTCGCCCCCTTCGGCAACGCCGCCACCTGCACACAGGCCCTGGCCGGAGAGACCCCGGCGCCGAACACCTCGGCATAGATCGCATTCACCCGGGCGAAGTCGGCCAGATCAAGGAGAAACACCGTGGTGCGCACTACCCGGTGGGGGCCGGCACCAGCTGCCTTCAGCACCGCCTGCAGATTGCGCAGCACCTGGTGGGTCTCGGCTTCCACCTCCCCGGCTCCCACCATCGCTCCGGTCGAAGGGTCAAGGGCGATCTGGCCGGAGCAATAGAGCACGTTGCCGGCTAGCACCGCCTGGTTGTAGGGCCCCACCGGCGCCGGCGCGGCATCGGTATTGACGGCCGTCGGCTGGCTGCTCATGACGGGAGAAGATGGGTGCCTGAGCCTATGTCCGTTTCCGGCCATCGCCCCTGCCCCTGTCATGCCGATCGCTGCCGCCGCCGTCTGCCCGGCCATGGCCGAGGGCGACCCGGTGGTGCTGCGTGATCTCTGGCATCGCTATGCCAATGCCGCCGCAGGCGCCTGGACGTTGCGGGGCCTGAATCTGAGTCTGGCGGCGGGGGAACTGGTAGGCCTGCTGGGGCCTTCGGGCTGCGGCAAGACCACCCTGCTGCGATTGATTGCCGGGTTCGAGCGACCGGCCCAGGGAACGGTGGAGATCCACGGCCGCGAGGTGGCAGGTGAGCAGCGCTGGCTGGCTCCGGAGCGCCGTGGCATCGGCATGGTGTTTCAGGACTACGCCCTGTTCCCCCATCTCGAGGCCTGGGGCAATGTCTGCTTTGGCCTCAGGCCCGGCGCCGATCACAGCCGGGCGGCCTGGTTGCTGGAGTTGCTGGGCTTGCAGGGTCTGGAACGCCGCTATCCCCATGAGCTCTCCGGCGGGCAGCGCCAAAGGCTGGCCCTGGCCCGTGCCCTGGCCCCTGGCAACTCGGTGTTGCTGCTCGATGAACCCTTCTCCAATCTCGATGTGGAGGTGCGTCTGCGGCTGCGCAGCGAGCTGCCGGCGGTGCTGGCCGAATGCGGCGCCAGTGCCCTGCTGGTCACCCATGATCCGGAGGAGGCGATGGCGATCTGCGATCGGGTGGCGGTGCTACGCGACGGCCATCTCGATCAGTGCTCCACCCCCCAGCAGCTGGTGCAACGGCCAGCCACGGCCTTCGTGGGTCGATTTGTGCTCCAGGGCAATCTGCTGCCGGCCGAGCGCCAGGGCGATCGGCTGCTCACCGCGCTGGGTGTGTTCGCCCTGGAGCCTCCAGAAAACCAGTCCACTGCGGCAGAAAACGCCGAGCCCCCCGAACTGCAGCTGCTGCTGGCCCCCGATGGCCTCGATCTGCAGCCACGCGCCGAAGGTCATTGCCGGGTGCTGGGGCGGGAGTTTCTGGGTCACAGCTGGCTGTATCGCGTCGCTTGCGGCGCCATCAACGTGCGGCTGCGGCTGCCGCTGGACCAGGACCATCCCGCCGGCCTGGCCTGTGAGCTGCGGATCCGTCCAGGGCAACGGGCCCTGTTGTATCCAGGCGCCCTGCCGGTGCGGATGGTCGCCAGCGCCATAGCCCCGGCCACTCCGGGTCGATCCGGTGGCCTGTCAGCTGATCCCTCGGCCAGTCGGCTGGACCCAGAGCCGACTGGCTGATCCCGGTCCTGTCGACTGAACCAGCCGATCTCAACCCCGGTAGCTGTTCTTGCTCTCGCGCAGCCGCGCCAGTTCGGCGGAGTCCAGGCTGCGCACGAACAGATTGGTCGCCCGCTCTAGGGCGACGCTGCTGGGGATCGTCGCCTCGCCAGCGGCCCGCCGCTGACGCACCGCCGCCAGCCGCGCCGCAATCGCGGCATCCAGCGGCGCCTCGCTGGCGGCCCAGCGCAGGTTGCTTTCGGTGTACTCATGGGCGCACCACACCTGGGTGCTGGGCTCGAAGGCGGTGAGCCGTTGCAGCGATTGGTGCATCTGCTCAGGGGTGCCTTCGAACAGCCGGCCGCAGCCGCCGGCAAACAGGGTGTCACCGCAGAACAGTTCGGCAGCTTCGCCCTGGTCCGCTGGCAGGTGAAAAGCGATGTGGCTGCGGGTGTGGCCCGGCACCTCCAGCACCTCCACGGGGCGACCCAGCAGGCTGAAGCGATCCCCATCGGCGACGCCCTTGGTCTGGAAGGGGATCCGCTCCCGATCGGCTCGACTGGCCACCACCTCGGCGGCGGGCCAGCGGCGCAGCAGGGCCGGCGTGCCGCCGATGTGATCGCTGTGGTGATGGGTCTGCAGCACGGCCACCAGGGTCAGATTCCGTTGCTCCAGCCAGGCGATCACCGGCTCGGCCACCGCCGGATCGACGACAGCGGCCAGGCCGCCGCGCCGCAACACCACCACATAGTTGTCCTGAAGCACCGGCAGCAGGGCGAGCTCGAGCGGTTCAGCAGGCTGCTGGTTCGGTTGCATCGTTAAAGTCCGGGTTGCGGCGTTGCCCCCATGATCACCGCTGCCTCCCGACCAGTCGTCACCGTTGCCCTGGCCAAAGGGGCCCTGCTCAAGGATTCGGTGCGGCGGTTTGCTGAAGCCGGTCTGGATTTCTCGACCCTGCTCGATCCGGACAATCGGCTGCTGATGGTGCCCAGTGCCTGCGGCAGCGCCCGGGCCCTGTTGGTGCGCAATGCCGATGTGCCGGTCTATGTGGCCTATGGCCAGGCCCAGCTCGGTGTGGTCGGCTACGACGTGTTGCGCGAACACCGACTGCCGGTGGCCCAGTTACTGGATCTGGGCTTCGGCGGCTGTCGCATGGCCGTGGCTGTCCAGGCCAGCAGCGGCTATCGCCGCGCCCTGGATCTGCCGGCCCATTGCCGCGTCGCCAGCAAGTTCACCCGCTGCGCCCAGGACTATTTCGAGGCGTTGGACCTGCCGGTGGAGCTGATCCAGCTCACCGGCTCGGTCGAGCTAGGCCCCCTCACCGGCATCTCCGAGGCGATCGTCGATCTGGTCGCCACCGGACGCACCCTGCGGGATAACGGCCTGATCGCCATTGAAGATCTGTTCCACAGCACCGCCCGCCTGATCGGCCATCCGCTGGCCCTGCGCATCGATGGCGGCCGGCTGCAGGAGATCGTCGAGCGCATCGGTGCTGTGAGCGGGACCAGGGCCATGAGCGCGATCGGTGCCGCCTCGGCGGGGCGGCCTTCCTGATGGCTTCGCTCGATCGCATCCGGCTGCAGCGTCTGCTGCCCTATCTGGGCCGCGATCGCCGCCGCCTGCTGCTCTCCCTGTTGCTGCTGGTGCCCCTGGCCTTTGCCGGGGCGATCCAGCCGGTGCTGGTGGGGCAGGCGATTTCGGTGCTGCGCCACGAGCCTTCGGTATTGCCCTGGCTGCGGGGCGTGGGGCCCGCAGCGGCGCTCAAGCTGCTCGTCGGCCTGCTGCTACTGGCGGTGCTGGTGCGTCTGGCCCTGCAGGGCACCCAGATCTACAACGTGCAGGTGGTGGGCCAGCGGCTCACGGCCCGCATCCGCACCGATCTGTTCCGCCATGCGATGGAGCTGTCGCTGCGCTTCCACGACCGCACCCCTGTCGGCAAGCTGCTCACCCGCCTGACCAGCGATGTCGAGGCCCTGGCCGAAGTGTTCGGCAGCGGCGCGGTGGGAGTGCTGGCCGATCTGGTGTCGTTGCTGGTGATCGCGATCACCATGATCAGCATCGAATGGCGCCTTGGACTGTTACTGCTGCTCACCCAGGTACCGGTCACCTGGGGCATCCTCTGGCTGCAGAAACGCTATCGAGTGGCCAATTACCGGGTACGCGAAGAACTGGGTCAGCTGAATGCGGATCTGCAGGAAAACCTCCAGGGCCTGGAGGTGGTGCAGATGTTCCGGCGCGAGTCCACCAACAGTGCCCGCTTCGCCCGCACCAACGATGCCTACCGCCAGGCGGTCACCGGCACGATCCTGTTCGACAGCGCCATCTCCGCCTTCATCGAGTGGGTGGCCCTGGCTGCGATCGCCGTGGTGCTGGCCCTGGGTGGCTGGATGGTGACCAGCCAGCTGATGGACCTGGGCACCCTCACCACCTTCATCCTGTTTTCGCAGCGCCTGTTCGATCCGCTGCGGCAGCTGGCCGAACGCTTCACCCAGATCCAGGGGGGATTGACGGCGGTGGAGCGCATCGGCGAACTGCTGGAGGAGCCGATCGAGATTCAGGAACTGCCACGTCAGCACCGTTCGCCGGCCGCCCTGCTGAGCGGCGACCAGCGCCGCAGCCCCGGCGCCGTCAGCTTCGAGAACGTCAGCTTCGCTTATCGCAGCGACGATCCGATTCTTGAAGATCTCTCCTTCCAGATCGCCCCGGGTGAGCACGTCGCCCTGGTCGGTCCCACCGGCTCCGGCAAAACCACCGTGATCCGGCTGCTGTGCCGCCTCTATGAACCCCAGCAGGGCCGGATCCTGCTCGATGGCATCGACATCCGCGAACTGCCGATCGCCACCCTGCGGCAACGGCTGGGGGTGGTGTTGCAGGACACCTTTCTGTTCAGCGGCAATGTGGCCGACAACCTGCGCCTCGATGCCGAGATCAGTGATCCGGAGCTGGCACAGCTCTGCCACGACCTGGGCCTCGATCCGCTGCTGCAGCGCCTCGACGCCGGCCTCGACAGCCAGCTGCGGGAGCGTGGCGGCAATCTCTCCTCCGGGGAACGGCAGCTACTGGCGGTAGCCCGGGTGGCGATCCGCGATCCCTCGGTGCTGGTGATGGATGAGGCCACCGCCTTTCTGGATCCCTCCACCGAGGCCACCCTGCAGCGCGATCTCGATCGCCTGCTGCACCAGCGCACCGCTGTGGTGATCGCCCATCGTCTGGCCACCGTGGAGGCGGCCGATCGCATCCTGGTGCTGCGACGCGGGCGCCTGATCGAGCAGGGCACCCATCGGCAACTGCGGGCTGCCGGTGGGCTCTATGCCGAACTGGCCGATCTGCAGGAGAAGGGGCTGGCCACGCTCTGAAATCAGAACCTGATGCAGCGCCTCCTGAGCCGCTGGATCAGCTCGTGGGGTCTTGGTTGGCCGCTCCGCCACCGCTGACTGGGTTGTCCGGTTGGCTGCCCCAGGATCCGGCCAGATCCGCCGGATCAGCCGCTGTCGCGCCCGGGAAGGATCCGTTGCGCGGCAACCTCCGCCTGTAGCCAGGTTTCGATCAGCTGGGCCAGGTCCCGGGGCCGCTGCTGCATCGGCAGATGGCCGGCCCCTTCGAGCAGGGCCAGCTGGTGCCGCGGCGTGAAGCTGGCCAGATGGCGCACGTAGCGAGGTTCCATCACCCGATCACGGCTGCCGCTGATCCAGAGACTGGGCACGGTCAACTGGCTGGTGAGCAGCGGCAGCTGGCGCACCGCGCCGCGGTTGGTACTGCAGGCCAGCAGGCCCTGGGCGGCGCGTGCTTCGGCCCGCAGCGGCGAGCGGATCGCCTCCGTACCCGGCAGCTCCGCCAGCCAGCGGGGGCGCCATTGCACGAAGGTGGCGCCAGCGCGCCGGAGCAGGGCGAACGGCCTGGGCTGAAAGACGCCTCCACCGGCGGCGATCTGCACCAAGCCCTGCAGCTGGCTGCCGAGGTGGTCGGCGCTATGGAGAGCAATGCTGCCGCCGAGCGAATGGCTGATCAGCACCACCGGCCGACCGGCGGCCTGCTCCTGCACCGCGGCCGCCAGCCAGCGGCCGTAGCTGGCCAGGCTGCTCTGCAGTCCCCTGGGCCTCGGCCGCTGGCCGAAACCGGGCAGATCCGGGCACCAAAGCTGAAAGCGCGGCGCCAGTTCGGCCGCCAACGGCGCCCAGAGCCGCCCGGACAGCAGCCAGCCATGCACGGCCACAAGCAGCAGCTCGCCGGGATGAAGACCATGGCTCGGAGGACTGCTGCCCGGGGCACCTTCCACCTGAACACCACCGACCGGGGCGCGACTGCTCGGGAGATTGGCGCTGCTGGCTCCGGGACCGTCCGGGAGTGGGCTGGCGGCGATGCTGACCATCAGGCAGGGGCGACTCGCGGCTGGGAACGCGACGGGGGACGAAAACGGGGGGAGGAAGACAGTGGGACGAAAACAGTGGGACGAA
>CALPNT020000145.1 GCA_943325005.2 Bifidobacterium breve
AGCCCTGCAGCGGGCCCAGGAGCGGGGGGTGCAGGTGCGGGTGATGCTCAACCCCCACACCTCCGGCGGCGATCGCTGGAACGATGAGGCCTTTGCGCGGCTGCAGGCGGGCGGCATCGAAACCGCCTGGACCTCCGATGCCTTTCCGGTCACCCACGAGAAGTCGATGGTGATCGACCAGCAGGCGGTCCTGATCGCCACCTTCAACCTCTCCGACAAGTACTTCACCGAAACCCGCGATTACGGCATCGTCAGCCAGAATCCAGCGGTAGTGGCCCAGGTGATCGCCGGGTTTGAGGCGGACTGGCATCGCAGTTTCTTTACCCCTGAACTGGATGTGGGCCTGGTCTGGAGCAGCGCCCACAGCCGCGGCCAGATGGCCCGCATCATCGATGCCGCCACCAGCAGCCTCTGGATCCAGCACCCCAAGTTCGTCGATGCGGTGATCCTCGAGCGGATCGTCTGCGCCCGCGATCGGGGCGTCAAGGTGCGGGTGCTCTGCGGCGGCAAGCACGGCATCAGCGACTGGGACATCTATGACACCTTCTCGTCGCTGCGGATCATGCAGCGCTTCGGGGTCAAGGTGCGCCGCCAGCAGCACCTCAAACTGCATGCCAAGTTGATTTTGGTCGATGGCCTCTATGCCCAGACCGGCTCGATGAACATCGATCGCAGTGCCTTTGATCTGCGCCGCGAACTGGGCATCGAAAGCGATGCCCCCGAGGTGGTGGAGCGCCTGAAGCTGGTGTTTCAGGCTGATTGGAATGAGGCGAAGAAGTACGCCGCTCCCGATCCGCTCGATCCCAGCCTGCACGAGGCCGGCGAACTGCCCCCGGATCCCCATTTTGTCCATGAATGAGCAGCCCCCCAGCCATCGGGAACTCTTCGTCGGCATGCTCCAGGTGGCCCTTTCGGCCTTCGGCGGCGGCCTTTCGGCCTGGAGCCAGCGGATTGTGGTGGAGCAACGCGGCTGGCTCAGCAACGAGGAGTTCCTCACCGGTCTGACCGTGGCGCGCCTGTTCCCCGGGCCTAATCAGATCAACATGGCGGTGTACATCGGCGCTGCCTTCCGTGGCCTCAGCGGCGCTCTGGTGGCCCTGGCGGGCATGTTGCTGGTGCCTTTCAGCTTGCTGATGCTGCTGGGCGTGGCCTATTTCTCGTTTCACACGCTGCCAGCGGTGGATCGGGTACTGGCCGGGGTGGTGGCGGCCGCCGCCGGGATGGCCCTGTCGATGGGTTTCAAGATCCTTGATCAGTACTGGAAGGATCCCGTGGCCTTGCTGCTGGCTGCCGCCACCTTTGTGGCGATGGAGTTTTTCCACCTGCGGCTGGTTCCGGTGGTGCTGATCGCCGGCCCACTGGCGATGGCCTGGTACTGGCCGCGCGGCTCCAGCTCGGAGAGCCAGCCGTGAGTCTGTCGTTGCTGCTGACCACGGCCATGGACACGCTCTCAGTCCCAACCATGGCGGCGACCACCGCTTCAGCCACCGCCGCCGCTTCAGCCCAGTGCACGCCGACGTCGCTCACTGATCTGGGCCATCTGCTCCAGGTGCTCGGCACCTTCCTGGGCTTGTCCCTGTTCTCCCTCGGCGGCGGCAACACCCTGCTGAGCGAATACCAGCACCTCAGCGTCCATCAGTTTTGCTGGCTCACCTCTTCCCAGTTCGCGGATCTCTATGCCCTGGCGGAAGCGGCGCCCGGGCCCAGTTCGATGCTGGTCGGCCTGCTTGGTCTGGGGGCCGCCTGGCCGGAGGGACCCTGGTGGGCCCTGCTCAGCGGCTATGGCGCCGAGCTGGCGATTCTGTTGCCTTCCACCTTGCTGATGGTGCTGGCCTGTCTCAGCTGGAATCGGCTAAAGGATTCTCCCTGGCGCATCGCCTTTGAGCGTGGCCTGGGGCCGATCACCTTGGGAATCCTGTTTCAGGTCGGCATCAAGATCCTGCATACGGCTGACACCAATGCCGCCGGGGTGATGGTGTCCCTGGTGGTCTGTGTGCTGATGCTGCGCACCCGCCTCTCCCCGTTGTGGTTCATGGCCTGCGCCGGTGTCTTGGGGGGCCTGGGGGTGATCAACCGCTGAGGCCTGGCCCGCCGCCGTCGTTGCGCTTGCTGCCCAGCCAGGCCGCTGCGCGATGCCGGGCGCGCTAGTCAGCCTGTGACTCCCTCTGGCAGGGGCCAGTGTGGTGAGGCCGGATCAATGCGAATTTCGCCGTCCACCAGGTGAGCGGCTTCGGCCTGGCCGTCCGCCGGCGGATCGGCCGGGCCCCGGGCCACCGCATCGGCGATGCGCAACTGCAGGGGCCGCAGATGCATGGCCACAATCTGGGCGTTGCGATCGCCTTGGACACCCGCATGGGCCACGCCCCGCAGGCGTCCCCACACCAGCACGTGGCCGGCGGCGCTGATCCTTGCGCCCGGGTTGACATCCCCCAGCAGCAACACCGAGCCCTGACTCTGCAGATGGTCGCCGGAGCGCAGGGTGCCGCGGTGGATCGTCAGTCCAGCGTCCGGGGCGTTCGCGCTGTCCGGGCCGGCGGTCGCTGCCACTGCTACTGCTGCTGTCGCCACTGCTGCCTTCACCGCTGCTGCCGTCACCGCCTCGGTCTCGAGACCGAGGGCCGCGGCGGCCACCAGGGTTTCGGGGCGTTGGGCGCGCACGCGAATCAGCGCCAGGTTGTGCCGCCGCAGTTGTTGGCGCAGGCGGCGCAGCTCCGGAAGCAGCAGCAGCCAATCGCCGGCATCGAGCAGCAGGGTGCCCTGCGGCGTCTGGGCACCGAGGGCATAGGTCACCTCCTGCTGGGCGCTGGCGCCCCCAGCGCCGTCGGGCAGCCGCAGCACGTGGCTCTGCTGCGGGGCCAGCGCCGGAATCAGTACGGCGGCCATCAACGAGCAGTGCAGGCGAGCGAAACCTAGGAGGCCCGGGCCCTGCCGTCCGCCGGATGATCCAGGAGCAGCCGCTGGGCCAGCGGCTGCTCGATCTCGACAGGGTGGATCAGCCAGGCGCTCTGCTGGGTCCGGGCCAGGGCGTCCACCAGGGCGGACCGTTGCTCCAGTGCCTCCAGCCGCTGGCCATCCCAGAGCCGCAGGCCTCCTTTGTAGATGTTGTATCCCCGGCTGGATCGCTGTTGCAGACCGCAGCAGCCTTCCGGTTCCAGCCCGGCGGCCGTGGCCAGCTGCCGGGCCACGGCCAGCAGCTCCAGCCGTTGGCTGCTGGGCCGATCACTTACATCGGTCGCCCGCAGCAGCTGGCGATCCAGCAGGCGGCGGCAGGGATCGGCCAACTCGGCCGGTCCTTCCTCGCGCCAGCGGGCCAGGTGGTAGCCGGTGCGGATGTCGTCGTTGGCCAGAAAGTCGTCAACGGTCAGGGATTCGGCCTGCCAGAGCCAGCCGGCCATGGGGCGATCCGCCCAGACCAGGGCCGAGCCCAGGCGCCGGGCCACGGCGATCGCCCGCATCAACAGCCAGGTGCTGACCACGTTGAGTCGGTGGTTGTACACGGTGCGATACATCAGCTGGCGCACCACCAGGTAGTGCTCCACGGCCAGCAGCCCCTTGGGGTGCACCGCCAGATTGCCGTCGGGAGCCAGGGTGAGGCTGGCCAGGATCCGCTCGAGATCCAGTTGGCCGTAGCTGGTGCCGGTGCTGAGGCTGTCGCGCAGCAGGTAGTCGAGGCGATCACAGTCGAGCTGGCTGCTCACCAGGGTCTTGATGGCGCCGCAGGGATGGCGGCCGTGCTCGAGCAGATCAGCCACTTCATTGGCCAGGCCAGGCCGTTCGGCCTCAAGTCGATCGCGCAGGGCCGGATGTTCCCGGATCAGTCGCCCCGACCAGGTCTCGTGGCGCAGGCCGAACATCTCCTCACCGGAATGGCTGAAGGGAGCGTGGCCGACGTCGTGCAGCAGGGCGGCTGCGTAGAGGGCACGGCGATGCTCGGCCAGCGCAGGGGCCAGGCGCAGCAGATGGTTGAGGGCCAGCCGGGCCAGGTGCAGCACCCCCAGGGAATGGGTGAAGCGGCTGGATTCAGCCCCCTGAAAGGTGAGGTAGGCGGTGCCCAGCTGGCGGATCCGCCGTAGGCGCTGGAAGGGGGCGGTGTCGATCAGGTCGATGGCCAGGGCTTCGGCCGGTTCGGCGTGATCGAGGCTGATTGCCCCATGCAGGGGATCGTGATAGGTGCGTTGGCTCATGGTTGCCGAGCGGCCTCGATGGCTGCAATCAGAAGTGCTTCGCCCTGTTCCAGCCAGTCATCGTCGCTGCCGCCGGGGTTGAGGGGCTCCGGTTCGGTGAGTTGCAGATCCGGTTCGATGCCCAGGTTCTGGATATCGCGACCGCTGGGGGTGAGGTAGCGGGCCACCGTCACAGCCAGGCCGCTGCCATTGCCGAGCGGGATCAGGGTCTGGATCAGGCCTTTGCCGTAGGTGCGGCTGCCGGCCAGGGGCGAACGAGCGCTGTCCTGAAGGGCACCAGCCAGGATCTCGCTGGCGCTGGCGGTACCGCCGTTCACCAGGGTCAGCATCGGTCCGGCGTAGAGGCTGCCGGCTCCCGCCACCTGCCGATCGCTGATGCCGCCCCGATCCTTGGTTTCGACGATCGGTTCGGCGTCGAGCAGGCTGTTGGCCACGGCCAGTCCCGCCTGCACCAGGCCGCCGGAGTTGTTGCGCAGATCGAGCAGCAGGCCCTCGATCGGCTTCTGGCCCGGGCTGGCCTGGTTGAACGCCTCCAAGGCGTCATTCACCTGCTGGGGTACCGGCTCACTGAACTGGGTGATGCGCAGCACCCCCAGGCGGTGGCCCGTTCGGGTCAGCGCAGTGGCGCGCACCGGCTGAAGATCCACCTGCCGCCGTTTCAGCACGGTCTCCCTGGCCCGATCCTTCCCAGGGGGGATCAGCGTCACGATCACCTCGCTGCCGGCGTCCCCACGCAGGGAGGCTGCCGTGGCCTCCAATCCCAGTTCCCTGGTGCTGCGGCCGTTCACGCTCACCAGCTCACTGCCGGAGGCGATACCGGCCTCGGCTGCCGGTGAGCCATCCAGCGGGGCGATCACCACGATCGCCTGGTCGCTGGGCCGCAGGCCTAGTTGCAGGCCCACACCACAGACCGTGCCACGGGTGTTGGACTGCAGACTGCCGAAGTCAGCGGGTCGCAGCATCCGGGTGTAGGGGTCGCCGATCGGCTCCAGCATCGACTCGATCGCGTCGTAGGCCTGGGCGGAGCTGATGATCGGTTGCTCGAGGGTTTTCTGGCGCAGTCGACGCCACTGCACCGCTTCCAGTCGGGCGGGATCGACGTAGCTCTGGTTCACCAGCCGCCAGGCGTCCACCACCAGTTGCTGGACGTCGCTGAGGGCTAGGGCCGGCTGAGCGCTGTCCAGGGCTGGGCCCAGATCCGCAGGCAGCAGCAGGGCCAACACGATCAGCAGGCTGAGCAGGCTTCCCAGCAGGCGTTGGGCCCCTGTTGCAAAGGGTTGAGCAGGGCTCGAGGGTGGGGGCGCTTCGCTCACGGGGGGGCCAGGACAATCGGTAGACTCTCGCAACCCAAGTCCCAAGGCTGCATGGCGAACTCGTCTCCTGCCGCACCCGACGCCAAGAGCCCCGTCTACAACTGGTTTGACGAACGTCTGGAGATCCAGGCCATCGTCGACGATGTCTCGGCCAAGTACGTGCCACCCCACGTCAACATTTTTTATTGCCTTGGCGGCATCACCCTGGTCTGCTTCCTGATCCAGTTCGCCACTGGCTTCGCGATGACCTTCTATTACAAGCCGACGGTGGTCGAGGCCTACACCTCAGTCGAGTACCTGATGACGGATGTCAGCTTCGGCTGGCTGATCCGCTCAGTGCATCGCTGGAGCGCCTCGATGATGGTGCTGATGCTGATCCTGCATGTTTTCCGGGTTTATCTCACCGGCGGCTTCAAGCGGCCCCGTGAACTCACCTGGGTCACTGGCGTCACCATGGCCGTGATCACCGTCTCCTTCGGTGTCACTGGATACTCCCTTCCCTGGGATCAGGTCGGTTACTGGGCTGTGAAAATCGTCAGTGGTGTGCCGGCTGCTGTGCCCGTCATCGGCGATTTCATGGTTGAACTGCTGCGTGGTGGCGAAAGCGTTGGCCAGTCCACCCTCACGCGCTTCTACAGCCTGCACACCTTCGTGCTGCCCTGGCTGCTCGCCGTGTTCATGCTGATTCACTTCTTGATGATTCGTAAGCAGGGCATCTCCGGTCCCCTCTGATCGACTTCACCCCCTCTACGCTTCCCCAACGCGCCCTGAACCATGCACATCCTCAAGAAGCCTGATCTCACCGATCCCAAGCTCAGGGCCAAGCTGGCCAAGGGCATGGGGCACAACTACTACGGTGAGCCGGCCTGGCCCAACGATCTTCTCTACATCTTCCCTGTGGTGATCATGGGAACCTTCGCCTGCATCGTGGGCTTGGCGGTTCTCGATCCGGCGATGTTGCTGGACAAGGCGGATCCCTTCGCTACACCACTGGAGATCCTGCCCGAGTGGTATTTGTATCCGGTGTTCCAGATCCTGCGGGTTGTTCCCAACAAACTGTTGGGCATTGCCTTGCAGACGATGGTTCCGCTTGGACTCATGCTGATCCCCTTCATCGAGAGCTTCAACAAGTTTCAGAATCCATTCCGTCGGCCGGTTGCGATGGCCGCCTTCCTCTTCGGAACCTTCTTCACCATCTACCTCGGTATCGGTGCGGCCCTGCCGATCGATAAATCTCTCACTCTGGGTCTGTTCTGAGATCAACGGTTGGAAGTTGATTTCTTTCCACCCCATCAGGCCGCGGCTCAGTCCGCGGCTTTTTTTTTGGCGTGCCCCTGGCGCGGCTGCAAGGGGCCAGGCCAGACTGCGTGGAGGCCTCCAGGCTCGCAGCGCCGGCCGCCGGGATGATCAAGGAAGCAGGTCAAAGGCCCAGGAGCGGTCTGGTTGAGCTCACAGGCCCCGAACGTCCTGCTCGAAGGCCTGGGAGTCGTGCATAGCGCGTTCTGCTACAGGACCTTGATGCCCCTTCTGACCGGGTCGGGAGCTGGTTGTAGCCGCCTCCCTGCGTTGGTCGATGGGTTGGGGACCCGTGGCCAGGAAGTCCGTGGTCAGGGACCCAGGCCGTGCTCGGGGCGGTAGGAATCGAGGCTTGATCGCCTCGCTGTCTGCAATCACTCACCTGTGGGGTTGGGTGTTGGCATTGGGTTTGCGCGCGTGAGCAACGTTGCGCTCTCAGGCGTTTCTAAGCACAAAAATCAAGCTGGCACGGGGCTTTAGAGCACCATCACCGAGCTGTGATGGTGCTCTAAAGCCAGCTCAAGGGCTGAGATTGCCCCGATTGGCAACGGCGAGCGACCGGATGGCAGGTTCTGGGCCCCAATGGGTGGTAATATTTTGGACTGCGCGGGAAACCGAGCGGCCGTCCCAGCGGAGTGGCTGAAGGAACGAGAGCTGAAACGCCTCGAACTGGAAGACACAAGGAAGGGTCGGAAGGGTGAGCTGCTAGGTTCACCAAGTCCCAAACGGAACGGCGCGAGCCGA
>CALPNT020000146.1 GCA_943325005.2 Bifidobacterium breve
CGCTGTCAAGACTGGAAACCCACGCCGCATTCAAAGGTTTGAGGATTTGCTCCAGCCAGGCATCCGCATCGTCGTCACCGAAGGATCTGGCATTGCCAATACCTCTGGCACGGGTATTTGGGAAGACATCGCCGGGCGACTGGGAAATCTGGAGGATGTCATGCGATTTCGCCGCAATATCGTGGCTTTTTCAACGGGTTCCGGCGCCAGCTTCAAGGCATTCCAGAAGCTTGATGCCGACGCCTGGATCACCTGGCCTGAATGGGCTGTTGACAATCCCAAGGTCCTCCAAGCAATTCCCATCTCGAGTGATCGAAGCATCTGGAGAGATCTGAATATTGCTCTATCGACCTCTGCGGATCCACAAGCCGCATCCTTCCTTCGATTCCTGGTCTCCGTTGAAGCACAAAAGCTGATGCGTAGCGCCGGCTATGTGCGCTAGGCCAACTCAGGATTACGAACTGGCTTCGCGCCTGCCATCAGCAATGCCGCCAAGATCAACAAAGCCCCCGTCAATGTGCGCACGGTGAGCGCTTCGCCAAGCAGCAGATAGGCACTTACCAACGACACAAAAATCCCTCCATTCCCCCACAGCGCCACCGTGATCGCCCCCAGCCTACGGTAACTCATCAAAAGCAAAAGTTCGCCACCAAGATTAATACAGGCGGTGTACATCAGAAGCAGACCAAACAACCACCACCAGCGCATATAGAGAAACTGGACTGGACCGTAAAAAACAAGTGTGATCGTCCCAAAGACAAACGCTGCCAACAGATTTGTCAGACCAATCGTCAGGCCTGCACCCCACCCCTTGTCCACCACGACCCGATTCAGAACCCCGGAAGCAGCAAAGGCCAACACGCTGAGCAAGCCCAAGGCAAGACCAACAGGATCAAGGCCACTCCAGGGCGCAGAGGAGGGTAACGACAGATCAACGTTACGGCTGATCAGCAATCCCAATGGCAGTAACGCGAAACTGAACCCGAGTCGCTTGGGCAAGGGTTCTCGCAGGAGCAACTGTGCCAGCAGCGCAGTGACGGGGAGAATCAATGTGAACAGCAACGTCTGGCTGATCACGCTCAATCTTTGAAGCGCCAGGAAATAACAGATCGGTCCAATCAGGCTACCCAGGGCTGCACGCAAACACAAAAGGCTTCGATCGCGGAGCACAAGTTGTGGCAATTGATGCTTCAGGCACCCCCGATCCAGCAGCAACACAACCAGTCCCGTGGCCAGATTGGCATAGAAAAAGACGTTGCCAAAGCTGATTGGATCCACTGCTCCTGCCGTTCGAAGCAGAGTCGCGGTACCTCTTTCCTGCAGCCACTTCAGGACACTGGCATCACAACCGCGCAACAGCACATAACCCAAGAGAGCCAGAGGAGCCAATCTAGATGGAATCATTCACTGACTTCCATTGCCACCAGCAGATTAAGTCACATCCCTCAGGTTCGCCACGAATCCAGTCAGCGGATCAGGGAGGGGTGATTGGTCCGCAGCAACTCGGCAGTGAGCAAGAATCTGCACCTGCAAGCGTTGCCTCAGCATGTCGACCGTCCAGCCCTGGCAGCGGCTGGTGAGATGCTAGCCATGGGCGATCAGGCTCTGGTGCAGCTTGCAGGTCAGCAAGGAGACGCAGTTGACGCCTCAGTGGCACAATCAAAAGCAGGTCTTGCAGACCTTGCGGCTGCGAATCTAGAGCAGCACGACTACATCGAGATAAGGTCACACCTCGATGGAGGCCTCCATAGACCCACCACCTTCTGCCACTTGCAGACGCAGACGAACACCCCATACCCCTCCATTGATAGGGACGTGCGTACTAGCACGACTGCCCTGCTCTCGCCGGTGCCCGCGATCCCTGCTGTCGCTTTGATCGGATGATCCCCCGCCGGTGACTGCCAGGAAAGATGAAACCTCTGCCGCTGATCAGGCGGCCATCAGCAACGGAGTCGGATTGATGATGTTTACCGGTGGTGCTGGATTGATCCAGACCACCTCCGGCTGACGCCAGCAGCGTGTGCTGCGGCTCCAGCGGCGAGGATGCCGTTGACGGGCCTGTTCAGACAGCTAGGCTCATTGGCTACAGATCGCCATGGGCTGACTGCTGTGGGGCTGATCGGGCGCCCCGCCTACGTAGTTGACACCGGGCAGCTCGCAATCACCAAAGCCAAGCTGCTTTCCGCCCATCAACCCAGTCCATAACTGTGATCACAGGCGAATTGTTGCACAGGTGGGCTGGATTTTCCAGGGTCTCCCTAAGCAATGGGCAACCCCTTGAGTCTGCTATAGGCGTGATCGCGCTCGAAGATTTGCTCCAGCACCGCAAGCACAAAAGAGGCGCTGGCATATGAAGCGTAGTCGTGCCAGTGATCAGACTTGCCTGAATCCGCAAAGTCACAGACACCCTTGACGATAAGCGGCACGATTGTATGGGCATGAGTGCTACACATTGATGCAGCAAGAGCAACACCATAGGACTCCATATCGAGCCCTAGCAGTGAATGCTCTCTGCCTTTGAGTTGATCAATGTAGGATTGGTCCTTGACAACCTGAGGGCCACAGGCCATCGCACCATAATAAATATTTGCCTCAAAGCTATCCGGCAAAGAGTGAGTGTAATCCGCCTGAATTTTCTTAAGCATTGTCGACGAGTCGGTGAGCGACATCAGAAAGTCTAGGAGCCACGGCTGGATCGCGACTCTATTTTGAAGTGGAATCAGTTGGCCATCTTTAAGTTGTCCACTTGAGTGCTCAAAGCATTGAGTGGCGACAATCAGATCACCGAGGTTGACTGCACCACGGACACCAGCGCAGATGCCGGTCATCACAACCACACTTGGCTTCCAGATGCACAAAGCTTTTGTGGCAGTGATCGCGGCGGTTGTCAGGCCTTTTTCCAGTTGGCGCAGCGTGACGATCCTGACATTGCGGTTGCCCCGATTCACATCAGCGAATAAATATGAAGTTCCCTGACAGTTGCGACGCTGGAACTCAAACCCAGTCACCTTTTGAATCCACTGAAGTTCTTCATGGAGCCCGGTTAGCAGGAGTATATCTGCGCACGTATCGGAAACATGCTCAGTTGCTGGTTGACCGAATGACAAGAGAGCCTGGTTTATTGCAGACCAATAAGATAAAAGGTTGGGTGCCTCAGTGTCAAGGCCTGGGACCTGTCAAATCAGCCAAGCTGCCTTCAGGGCCTTCGCAGGCTCAGTCCGCCAATAGACGTACCTAATTAATTTAAAAATCCGCAAACTATGGGTCCCAGGAGTATGCTAATCTGAAAAAAATCTTTCCAAATCACCACATCATACTGCGGAGCTTTGCTGTCTAAGAGTTTGCTGAAAAACCCAGCCCCCTCTGCCAGAATTGGGCAGCTGCCCAGTCGTTGATGCGAGGCCAACAAGAGCGCAACGCCTCCTTGTTCTCCTACGTCTCGAACGAGGAGCGGATCCCGGCCAGCCATCCGCTCAGGCGGATTCGCAGGTTGGCGGATCAAGCTCTTGATCGGTGCAATCCCACCTTCTGCCAGCTGTATGCCCTGGAGAGCCGCCCATCGGTTCCACCGGAAAACTACTGCTGGTCTCACTGCTGCAGGCGTTCTACGGGATCCGTTCCGAGAGGCTGTTGCTGGAGCAGCTCCAATACAACCTGCTGTGCCCGGTGTCAACTACGTAGGCGGGCGCGTTGACTCATGCGATTTGTTACCCATCTAGTTGACGCCTGGCCGGCATTGGCTTCCTGCTGTTGAGTTGGCTGTTCTCCTGGTCACGGATTGCCCCCATCTGCTGGCCGACAACCTGTTCGGCATGGGTAACTCGCCACTCACCCATCCGCCTCTGTAACGTGCGCAGGCTGCCGAGATACAGGCCAGGGTGCTCATGCTCCAGCCGTTCCATCGCCTGCTGGCCTGTGAGCAAGGGATTGGCCATCAGCCACGGCAACACCAAGTGGGACTGGCGGATCCTGGTCAGGCGGTCCTGACGCCGCCGCAGTTCATCGGGAAGATCACTGCCAAGCTTTCCCTTGCCGTAGCGCCGGTCATCCTGGGCATCCAGCATTTCGGCTGGGAAGGGCCCAGACCAACGGCAAGGCGGAACGGTTCATCAAAACAGTCCTGGCTGAATGGGCCTACGTCATGAGACATCCGAGGAACGCAACCGTTGGCTACCTCGCTATCTGGGGATCTATAACGGCCACAGGTTCCACATGGCTCTTGGTGGCCTCAGCCCACAGCAGTCCCTGCAGCGGCTGCTGATCGCTGAATGACCTGATGAAAAACCACAACGAAACCCATCGAAACCGCCATGGCCGCTGAATCCCGGACTGTCCTGATCACCGGCGCCTCCTCTGGGATCGGCGCCGCCACGGCCGAACGGTTGCTGCATCAGGGTTGGCGGGTGATCGCTGCGGCACGGCGCGCCGACACCATGCACTCTCTGGCCGAGCGGGGCGCCATCGTCGAACAACTCGATCTCAGCGACGACAAGTCCCGGCAGACCTTGGCGGATCGGGTCAGGGAACGATTTGGTGCCCTCGATGCCCTGGTCAACAATGCCGGCTTTGCGGAGGTGGGGCCGCTGGAGACCATGGCCCTTGAGCGTGCTCGCGCGATTTTCGAGGTGAACGTGTTCGGGCTCATGGGCCTCACCCAGTTGCTGCTGCCGCCGATGCGCGAACGTGGCCAAGGCCGGATCATCAACATCTCCTCGATTGCCGGTCGCTGGGTGACACCGGGCTCAGGCTGGTATGGAGCCAGTAAGTTTGCGCTTGAGGCCCTCAGTGACGCACTGCGATTGGAGCTGAAAGCCTTCGGTCTGGAGGTTGTGGTGATCGAGCCTGGGCTGATCCGTACTCCCTTCCCCGAAGTCACGGCTGCATCGATGCGCCAAGCCCAGAGCTGTGGGGTCTATGGCGGAATGATGCGGAAGGTGCAGCACAGCTGGGAAGCGATCTATCGCGGGGCCTCCTCACCACAAGACGTGGCCGGCGCGATCGAGCAGGCTCTCACCCAACTCAATCCGCCCGCCCGTTACCTCTGCGGCCACCAGTCGGAATCAGTCCTGGCGAACCGACTGCTCCCAACCGCGCTGTGGGATCGTTTGATCCGGAGTCGGATGACCTGAGTGGCCCCGGCACTGTGGCGGTATTTCTTCTCCTCGCTCTGCGTGGGGCTGGAGCAACGGCGATGGCGAGGGCTGCGAGAGCCTGAAGCCCTGACGTCTTTGGCCCCCGGGGCTCGGGTGAGACAGGGCCAAGCCAATGGCTGCCCCGGGAGAGAAGAGACGATGTCCGGGGCTGGGAAGCCTTGGAACGTGCCAGCGATGGTCTGCGGAACCGGCCTGGGTGCACTGCCTACCTTGGCCGCGCTGCCCTGACCCACCCATGTAGATCGTGAATCGCTGCGCCATTACCGTCGCGCCCCGCCCGCCCTTCACCGAGTGGGCACAACGGCAGCAGCCTGATCAGCCTCTGCCGCCAGGGGCCTTTGAGCCTGGTCTCTACCTCCTCCCTGCCTATGACAGCAGGGAGGAGGCCATCGAGCTGCTGTCATAGGCAGGGAGGAGATCTTCTGCTCAGAGCTGGAGTCCTGGTCCACAGATCCCGCGACCTGGCCCAGCCCGCGCAGCCTGGCCCTGTTTCAAGAGTGCTTCGCCTTTCGTTTCTTTGATCTGGTCGGCGACCAGGGCGAGGAACCACTCGCTCACATCGAGGCGGACGAATCCTTTCTGGAAGATCTGCGCGATGTGAGCAAGGACTCTCCCTCAGTTGATCGCGGTCTCACCAGTTGGGACTCAGAGAAGGGCAACCACCCTGCAGGGTGCACCGAGACCTTGACCACACACCCATCAGTCCTGGCAATAGGGTGGTGAAACAACTTTCCCCTGTTCACCATGCTGACTGGAACTGAACTGCTTGCCAAGGTCAAGGAACTCGGCGACGGGTCCAAGTCTGACCTGGTTCGTGCCGCTGGCTATGTCAGCACCAAAAAGGACGGCACCGAGCGCCTGAACTTCACCGCCTTCTATGAGGCCCTGTTGGAGGCCAAGGGCATGAACTTCGGTGCCGGCAGCAGTGGCGGCAAGGGCCGTCCTGGTCGCAGCCTCAGCTACGCCACCAAGGTGCAGTTCAACGGCAACCTGATGGTCGGCAAGGCCTACACCGCCCAGCTGGGCCTGGAGCCGGGCGATGAGTTTGAGATCAAACTGGGCCGCAAGCAGATCAAGCTCATCCCTCTGGGGGCTGCTGAGGAGGAGTGAGAGACGGCTTCACTGGAGGCTTCAAGGCAAGGGGATCAGCTCCAACCCATCCGCCAGGATTGGGCCATGACCACGAATGCCCTTCCCCCAGTGCCGCGGTTGATCGACGGCCCCGATGACGCCCCAGCCACCGTTCTTCTCGCCCATGGGGCGGGTGCGCCGATGGACAGCCCGTTCATGGCGGCCATCGGCGGCGGACTGGCCGAAAAGGGGTGGTGTGTGGTGCGTTTTGAGTTCCCGTACATGGCCCGGATGCGGGAGACGGGACGCCGTCAGGGGCCTGATCGAATGCCGCTGCTGCAGGAAACCTTTCGGGAGCAGGTGCGACTTGACCGGGCCACCTGGGCGGAGCGCCCTCTGTTCATCGGTGGCAAATCAATGGGCGGCCGGGTCGCCAGCCTGCTGATCGATGAGCTCGCCACCAGCCATGGCGTGCGGGGCTGCCTATGCCTCGGCTATCCGTTCCATCCGCCTGGCAAGCCCCTGACGCTGCGAACTGAACACCTGGTCAGCCTGCAGACCCCCACCCTGATCCTGCAAGGGGAGCGCGACACGTTCGGCAAGCGGGGTGAAGTGGAGGCCTATGCCCTCTCGGCTCGGGTGCAGCTGGAGTGGATCCCCAGCGGCGACCACAGTTTCAAACCGACCAAGAGTTCCGGCCTCAGTGAGGCGGAGAACTGGGCCACGGCGGTTGATTGCAGCGACGGGTTCCTGCGGCAGCGGCTGGCCGGCTGACGTCAGGGCTGTCAGATCACAAACCCGCATTGGCTCCGCCACCTCCAGCGGCCTGATGACCACCACGCCATCCAAGGGGAATAAGAACCGCACCTGTTGGCGCTGGAAGAGGCCCCCCATCGCCCTCGCTCCAGCTTGCAGAAATCGGCATGGATCGAGCAGATCAGCCGCGCAGCAGGCGGTTGGGGAAATACCTCGCTCGAGCTTCCGGGTCACGGTCTGGTTCGCGTTCAGGATCTCGGTCGGGTTCGGGTTCAGATTCTGACGCTGGTGGGGCCGTCGCCTGCAGCACCTCCACCCCATGGACGGACAGCCCTTCGCTGCAGCGCTGGATGAATTCCTGCCGCAAAGCCACCGGCTGCTCGATGCGGATGCCGCCGCCGAACGCGAACAGCCAGTTGCGCAGGTCGATATCACTGGCCACCGTCCAGCGGGGCAGATCGAGCTCCACCGGGTAGGGGTGGCTGTCGCCTTTGGCGTTGGGTTCGAGCAC
>CALPNT020000147.1 GCA_943325005.2 Bifidobacterium breve
CTCGAGGGGGTGGTGATCGATCTGCTGGCCGAGTTCGACCTGGTGGCAGAGCGCTGTAACGGCTTCACCGGGGTGTGGCTGCAGGGCCGCAAACTGGCGGCGATCGGCGTCGGCGCCCGCCGCTGGATCACCCAGCACGGCCTGGCCCTGAATGTGAACTGCAGCCTGGAGGGCTTCGCCGCGATCGTGCCCTGTGGCCTGGCAGATCGCCCTGTGGGGCGCCTGTGCGACTGGCTGCCCGGGATCTCGCCGCAACAGCTGCAGGCGCCGCTGCTGGCCGCCTTCAGCCGCAGCTTCGCGCTTGAACTACGGCCAGCGACAGCCGCTGAAACCCTGCCGGACTGGGGGCCAGCCCTTGATCCAGGCCCAAGGCAGCGGTAATGCTTGGCCCGCGCTCCCTTCGCCACCCCGCCATGACCGACCGCGCCGAGATCCACTGGAGCGGCAGCCCCCGCGATCGCCAGGCCCTGGCCGAGCGCCACGACTGGAGCCAGCTGGGTGGGCTTGAGCAGATCTGGAGCGAACTGGAGCAGCTCCATGGTGACGCCATCGCCCTGGAGGCGCCCCATGCCCGGCCGCCCGAAACCCTCAGCTACCGCCAACTGCGCCAGGGCATCGAGCAGGTGGCGGCCGCTTTCGCCCAGCTCGGTGTAGCCGAGGGCGATGTGGTGGCTCTGTTCGCTGAGAACAGCCCCCGCTGGCTGCTGGCCGATCAGGGCTTGATGCGGGCCGGCGCCGCCGATGCGGTCCGCGGCAGCGGCGCCCCGGTGGAGGAACTGCTCTACATCCTCAACGACTGCGGCGCCGTCGGTCTGGTGGTGGAGTCGGCCGCCCTGCTGGAGCGCCTCGCCCTACCGACGGCGATGCGGCAACGGCTGCGGTTCGTGGTGCTGCTGGAGGGCAGCAACGAGCAGGCGGCAGCCGCGGCCGCATGGGCTGGGGAAAGGCCCTGCCTGGGCTGGCCGGAGCTGCTGGAGCGGGGCCTGCAGGCGGAGCTGCCGCCTCTGCCCGGCGGCGGCTCCGCCCGGGTGGCCACTCTGCTGTACACCTCCGGCACCACCGGCGAACCCAAAGGGGTGCCGCTCACTCAGGCCAACCTGCTGCACCAGCTCGGCAACCTGGGCGTGGCGGTGCGACCCCGGCCGGGGGATCGGGTGCTGAGCGTGCTGCCGATCTGGCATGCCTACGAACGCAGCGCCGAGTACTTCCTGCTCTCCTGCGGTTGCCGCCAGACCTACACCAGCCTCAAACAGCTGCGGCCCGACCTGCAGAAGGTGCGGCCCCAGTACCTGATCAGCGTGCCGCGGCTGTGGGAGGCCCTGCTCTCAGGCTTTGAGGATGCCCTCAAGGCCATGCCCGCCTCGCGCCAGCGGCTGCTGCGGGCCGCCCTGGCCCATGGCCGCGCCTACGCCCTGGCCCGCCGCATCGCCCTTGACCTCAGCCTGCAGCCGGAGCCACCCCTGCGGCGCCTGGAAGCGGCAGCCGAAATGGTGGCGCGCTGGCCCCTGCAGCGTCTGGCCGCCTCCCTGCTCTGGCCCAAGGTGCGCCAACAGCTGGTGGGGGGCTCACTGCGCACGGCGATCAGCGGCGGCGGTGCCCTCGCCATCCACGTGGATGCCTTCTTCGAGGCGATCGGCATCGAACTGCTAGTGGGCTACGGCCTCACCGAAACCAGCCCGGTGCTCACCTGCCGCCGCCCCTGGAACAACCGCCGCGGCAGCTCCGGCCAGCCGCTGGCGGGCACCTCCATCCGCATCGTCGATCCAGACAGCCGCCAGCTGCTGGCGATCGGCCAGCGAGGGCTGGTGCTGGCCAAGGGCCCCCAGGTGATGGGCGGCTACTTCGGCAAACCGGAAGCCAGCGCCAAGAGCATGGATGCCGAGGGCTGGTTCGACACCGGCGACCTGGGCCAATTGCTGGCCGACGGCACCCTGGTGCTCACGGGCCGCGTCAAGGACACGATTGTGCTCAGCAGCGGCGAGAACATCGAACCGGGCCCGCTGGAGGAGGCCCTGGTGGAGAGCCCCCTGGTGGAACAGGTGATGCTGGTGGGGCAGGACCGCAAACAACTCGGCGCCCTGCTGGTACCGAAACGGGAAGCACTCGAGGCGTTTGCGCTGGCGGCCTCCCTGCCCCTGCCCCAGGGCACGGTGGCTGATCCCGCCTTGCTGCGGGCGCTGACCCGCGAGCTCAATGGGCTGCTGGCCGCCCGAGCCGGCGGCCGTCCCGACGAACGACTCGGCGGCGTGGTGCTGGTGGAACCGTTCAGCATCGAGAACGGCCTGCTCACCCAGACCCTCAAGCAGCGGCGCGATCGGATCGCCAGCCGCGAGGCTGCCGCGATCGCGGTGCTTTACGGCGAATCGCCGCCGGACTGCGGTTCCTGAATGGACACTCCGGTTGACCGAGGTAGCGTCGCCTGACAGCCTGTGACCTGATTTCGCTTCCCCATGGCCGACGGCACCACCCTCTCGATCAAGCGCACGATCACGGTGAGGGCCGTGGTGACCCCCCGCTGGAAGGAGGAGGCTGAGCGCGAACTCAGCAATGCCCTCAGCAACTTCGACGCCCAGCTGGCCCAGCTGGAGCAAGAAGGCCAGCAGGTGATCGATCAGATCCGCCGCCAGAGCGCCAACCCGCTCGATCCCCGCGTGCAGGAGCAGGTGGGTTCGGTACAGCAGCAGGTGGCCGCCAAGCGCTCCGAACTGGACGAGCAGAAGCGTCAGGTGCTTGAGCAACAGCAGCAGGTGCGTGACCTGGAGATGGAAGCGATCGTCGAGCAGGGACAGATCGAGAGCTTCACCGAGGTGCGTCTGGGCGACAACCTGGTGCAGAAGCTGCAGGCGGCGGTGCTGGTGCGCGACGGCGTGATCGAGGCGATTGAAGGAGCGGATTGATCGCTCAATCACCACTTCTGGCTGGGGCTGGTTCACCGCTTCAGCCCATGACGTGAGGCCGGCGTTTCTGCCTGATCAGCCGTGGCCCCGCTTGCCCCCCGGTCGTCGGGGGTGCTCGGCGGAGCGGGTTGGGGCCTTGGGGGATCCCAGGGTCAGTGCACCGCTCGGCCTTCCCAGGCCGCCCTGATCCTGCGGCTGGCCAGGTGTGCAGCCCTGGGCAGTCAGCGGCAGCCAGGCTCCGTTGGCTTCCGGCCTGCCCTGACGCTGACTCCGGCCTAGCCTGAAATCCTCTACGGCCCGGCCCCATGTCCGATGCCCTGGGAACCCGAGCAGTGTTCGCGGTGCTGCTGCCCGCCACCAACTCGATGGTGGAGCCCGATCTGGCCAGCCTGCGGCCGCCGGGTGTCACCCTTCAGACCTTCCGCTTTCCCTTCCCGGCGCTGCCCGCTGAGGTCGAGACCCTGGCCGGAATGATGGCTCCCACCCTGGAACTGTGCCGGGTGTGTGAACCGGACCGGGTGGTGCTGGGCTATTCGCCCGAATACATGGATCAGCCCGCCGCCGTGGCGGCCCGCCTGCGGCAGCTGGTGGCGGAACGGACCGGCTTGCCGGTCACCATGGCTTTTGACGCCGTTCCGGAGGCGCTGCGCTGTCTCGGTGCTGAGCGCATCGGTGTGGTCACCCCCTTCCCGACCGCGGCCGATCAGCGGGTGCGGGCCTGGTTCACCTCCCAGGGTTTCGCTGTCGAGCGCATGGTGGGGCTGGCCTGCGCCCAGAAGGGCAAGGTGTACACGGCTCGCATCAGCGCCGCTGAGATCCGGGAGAGCTTCCGGGCCGTGGACGGGCCGGACATGCAGGCGCTGGTGCAGGTGGGCACCAATCTGCTCTGCTCGCCGCTGGTGGATCAGCTGGAGGCCGAGCTCGGCAAACCGGTGATAGCCGTGAACACGGCCACCGCCTGGGCGGCCCTGCGGCAGCACGGCATCACCGATCGCCTGAGCGGCTGGGGGCGGCTGCTCTCCCAGCACTGAGGGCTGGCACCGCGTCGAGACCCGGAGGGTAGTCATGGGCACCGCCGCATGGAGCGGCTTTGGCGGTCTCGGTTGTCCTGGCCTCGCATGCTTGAAGCCCTCAGAGATCGGCGACAGCCTTTCGCAAGGCCCACGGGGGTAGCGGACAGCTCAGGCCGAACCCGGGGGCTGACCTTGTGCCACGTAAAATCACCGCCAATCAAGCGGGATCGCGACGTTGGCCACCCACGAAATCTTCATGCCGGCCCTCAGCTCGACGATGACGGAGGGCAAGATCGTGGAGTGGCTCAAGAAACCCGGCGACAAGGTGGAACGGGGCGAATCGGTGCTCGTGGTCGAGTCCGACAAGGCCGATATGGATGTGGAATCGTTCAACGAGGGCTACCTGGCGGCGGTGCTGATGCCGGCAGGCGGTACGGCGCCGGTGGGCGAGACGATCGGCCTGATCGTCGAGAGTGAGGCGGAGATCGCCGCGGCTGTGGCCAAGGCACCGGCCGCTCCCGCCGCCGCTGCAGCAGCTCCAGCCCCTGCGGCCCCCGCTCCGGTTGCGGCAACAGCCGTTGCTGCCCCGCCGGCGCCCGTGGCACCGGCTGCACCAGCGCCCGTGATTCCTGCCGCGGCCGCCAGCTCCCCTGCGGCCGTGGCCGGGCGTGTCGTCGCCAGCCCGCGGGCCAGAAAACTCGCCGCCCAGCTGGGCGTCGCCCTCGAGGCCCTGCGTGGCAGCGGCCCCAACGGCCGTATTCAGGCGGAGGACGTCGAGAAGGCCGCCGGTCAGCCCGTCAGCATCCCTCGCATCGCCGAGGGCAGCGCCGCTGCGGTGGTGGCCTCAGCCCATGGAGGCCCCCCCGGAGCCGCCGCCAGCGCCCCGATCGGCCAGAGCTTCGGCGCTGCCGGCGAAACCGTCGCCTTCAACACCCTGCAGCAAGCGGTGGTGCGCAACATGAATGCCAGCCTGACGGTGCCCTGCTTCCACGTCGGCTACACGATCAGCACCGACAAGCTCGACGCCCTCTACAAACAGGTGAAAAGCAAAGGCGTCACGATGACGGCCCTGCTGGCCAAGGCGGTGGGGGTCACCCTGGCCCGCCATCCCCAGGTGAATGCCGCCGCCAGTGAAACCGCCATGACCTACCCGCAGCGGGTGAACGTGGCGGTGGCCGTGGCGATGGAGGACGGGGGGCTGATCACGCCCGTGCTCGCCGACGCCGATCGCACCGATCTCTACAGCCTGTCGCGCAACTGGGCCGATCTGGTCAGCCGCGCCCGCAGCAAGCAGCTCAAGCCGGAGGAATACAGCACCGGCACCTTCACCCTTTCCAACCTGGGCATGTTCGGCGTCGACCGCTTCGATGCGATCCTGCCGCCGGGAACGGGCGCGATTCTGGCGGTGGCCGCCTCCCGGCCCTGCGTGGTCGCCACCAAGGACGGCGCCATCACGGTGAAACGGCAGATGCAGGTGAACCTCACCGCCGATCACCGGGTGATCTACGGCACCCACGCCGCCGCCTTCCTCAAGGACCTGGCCGAGTTGATCGAGACCAATCCCGAGAGCCTGGCACTCTGAAACCCGCGTCCTGAGCGGGCCTTCTCCGCAGCCAAGAGCCGCAACAGCGACATGCCGGCATCCGCCTGGAGTCGAGGCTGAGGCGAGGCACCAGCCTCGACGGTCAGGCAGAACGGTCTTGTCAACGGATTGCCCATCCCTGCCGCCCCTGTGATCTCCCCACTGCGATGAGTTTCCGAAGCGTTCGGCGTGGTCTGAGTGAACGGCTCCTGGGGCAGCCGCTGCCCACCAGCGCCAGCCAGCAGGAACGGCTGCCCAATTCCCAGGCAATGGCGGTGCTGTCCTCCGACGCCCTGTCCTCGGTGGCCTACGCCACCGACCAGACCCTGGCGGTGCTAGTGCTCGCCGGCAGTGCCGCCCTGGTCTGGTCGCTGCCGATCACCCTGGCGGTGGTGGCTCTGGTGGCCGTGGTGGTGCTCTCCTACCGCCAGACCCTGCACGCCTATCCGGAGGGCGGTGGCTGCTACATCGTGGCCCGCGCCAATCTCGGCAACACGACAAGCCTGGTGGGGGCCTCAGCCCTGCTGATCGACTACTCGCTGACGGCGGCCGTGAGCCTGATGGCCGGCACCCAGGCCCTCACCTCCTACCTGCCGGCCCTGTTGCCCTGGCAAGTGCCGATCGCCCTGGTCCTGCTGGTGCTGGTGGGCTGGGTCAATCTGCGGGGCATGAGTGAATCGGGCCGGCTGTTCTCCCTGCCCGTCTATGCCTTCATCGTCATGGTGGCCCTGCTGGTGGGCTTCGGGCTGGTGGATCTGGTGCTGCGGCACGGCTTCCATCCCGACCCGATGCCCCCGGTGAAGGCCGTGGCCCCGCTCGGCCTGTTTCTGATCCTGCGGGCTTTTTCCTCGGGCTGTTCGGCCATGACCGGCATCGAGGCGATCGCCAACGGCGTCAAGGTGTTCCGCGAACCGTCTGATGTGAATGCCAGGGCGACGATGGCGGCGATGGGGGTGATTCTCTCGCTGATGTTCATCGGCATCAGCCTGTTGGCCTGGATGTACGGCGTCGATCCCTCCTCCAGCCAGACCAGCATGGCGATCCTCGGCGAGCGCATCTTCGGGGCGAGGAATCCCCTCTATCCGGTGCTGCAGCTGGTCACCCTGCTGATCCTGATGCTGGCGGCCAACACCGCTTTCGCCGACTTTCCCCGCCTCGGCGCCCTGCTGGCGGTGGATGGTCATCTACCGCGGCTGCTGGCCTTCCGCGGCGACCGGCTGGTGTTCCAGAACGGCATCCTGGTGCTGATTGGCCTGGCAGGACTGATCATCGTGTTCTGCGGTGGCGACACCACGATGGCGATCAATCTTTATGCCGTCGGGGTGTTTCTGGCCTTCAGCCTCTCCCAGGCCGGCATGGTGCGCTACTGGCTGCGCCACAGGGGGGCGATGTGGCGCCAGCGGGCCCTGATGAACGGCTGCGGCGCCCTGTTCACCACCCTGGTGCTGCTGGTCATCGTCATCAGCAAGTTCAGCTCCGGGGCCTGGCTGGTGGTGCTGCTGATCCCGCTGCTGGTGCTCGGCCTCGGCTGGATCCGCCGTCGTTATCGCCTGCTGGATCAGGCCCTCGACCTCACCGGCCTGCCGGATGCCGCCGGAGCTGGGGCCCACACCGCGCTGAACCCGCCCCCGGATCCTGGCTGCGGTCCGATCCTGGTCTGCCTGGAAAGTTTTGATCGCGCCGCGGTCGCCGCCGTGCGCCAGGCCCTGAGCATGTCGCGCAAGGTGCGGGTGCTGTTCGTCTACGGCGAGCATCACGATCCCGCCAGGATCCAGGCCGACTGGAATCGCCTGTTCGCGGGACAGCCGGGACTTGAGTTCAACCTCAGCCCCAGCCCCTACGCCTCCTTCATCGATCCCCTGGTGAGCATGGTGCAGCAGGTGGAACTGGAAGAGCCCGATCAGCGGCTGACCGTGATGATGCCCGAGGTGATCGGTAATCGCTGGTTCGATCGCTACCTGCTCAACCAGAGCATTGATGTGGTGTC
>CALPNT020000148.1 GCA_943325005.2 Bifidobacterium breve
AGCTCACCCTTGAGGCCCATGAGGTGTTGGAGCCGGTGGCCCAACGCGGCAATCGCGGCGGTAAAGGTGGTGGCAAGGGTGGCGCGCAAGGCCGCCGCAGTGCTGCCGGTGGTGGGGAACGGGGTGCTGGTGCGGGTGGCGGCCGGCCCCGTCCGCCGGAGTCCGGCCCCTCCCGCCCCGCAGCCCACGGCAAGGCGGTCAGCCGACCCGGTCGCTGAGATGGCGCCAGCCTCCGCCGGTGTGGCGGTCCTGACCATCACGCTGCTGGCGGTGGTTGGTCCGCTCCTGGGGCTCTCGCCCTGGCTGATCACGGTGGTGGCGGCCCTGGCGCTGGGATCGCTCACGCTTGATGCCGCCCGCTTCGGTGGCCGGGGCGGCCATCTGCTGGCCGAATCCTTGCCCGGTGGCCAGGAGCGGTTGCGACGCATTGCCATTCATGAGGCCGGCCATGCGCTGGCGGCGGCGGCCGATGGCCTGCCGGTGCGGCGGGTGCTGGTGGGCAGTCTCGCCTGTCTGCGGGCCGGCCTGGGCAGCAGCGGCAGCACCGAGTTCGAACCACCGGCCAGCGCCAAGCTGCCGCTTGAGGAGTTGCGTCGCTGGAGCCGGGTGCTTCAGGCCGGCATGGCGGCGGAGACGATTCTCTACAGCCAGGTGGCCGTCGGTGGCGCCGATGATCGCGCCCTGTTGGGCCGCCTCTGGGGCCTCTCCGGCCACGATGTGGCGACGGCTCAGCGGGAGCAGCGCCGCGCCCGCCGCGAGGTGGAGCAGCTGCTGCGCGGCCAGCGCCAGCAGCTGGAGTTGGAGGCCGCTCGCCTGGTGCAGCAGGCCCCGCGGCTGGGCCACCCCAGCCCGGCTGAGCCGCTTGCTGCCACATGACCCTGGCCCTGGTCGACTGTCCCACCGGACTGGCGGGCGACATGCTGCTGGCGGCCTTGCTGGACCTGGGTCTGCCGCAGAGCGTGATCGATGCGCCCCTGGCGGCCCTGGGTCTGGCTGATCGTTATCGGCTTGATCTGGAGCAGCGCCGCAGTGGCGGACTGCGCGGATTGCACCTGACCGTGGTGCCGTTGGAGCGCCAGCCGCGCCATCGTCCCTGGGAGCTGCTGCGCCGCCAGCTGGCCGAGGCGCCGCTGGCCGAACCATTGCGCCAGAAGGTGTTGGCGGTGTTCTCGCTGCTGGCGGCGGCGGAGGCGGCGGTGCATGGCCATCCCCCTGAGCAGGTGCAGTTCCACGAGGTCGGTGCGCTGGATGCCCTGGTCGACATCGTCGGTGTGTGTGCCGGCCTGTTGCATTTCGGCATCGACCAGCTGGTCTGTGGCGTGCCTCCCGCCGGTCACGGCAGCGTGCTCAGCGCCCATGGCTCCCTGCCGATCCCGGTGCCGGCGGTGCTGGAGATCGCCCGGCTGCGGGCGATTCCGCTCGCCGGCAGCGAGGGTTTCCCCGCCGCCGAACTCACCACCCCAACCGGCCTGGCCCTGATGGCCTGCTGGGCCGAGCGCTTCGGGCCGGCACCAACGGTCGTGCCCCAGCAGGTGGGAGTGGGGCTGGGCAGCCATCGTCTGGATCGACCCAACCTGTTGCGGCTGATCCTGGCCCAGCCCGTTGCGTTGGCCCCAGGCGTCTCGGAGGGGGCCGCGGCAGAGCAGGAGCAGGTGGTCCAAGAGCAGGTGGTGCAGCAGCAGGCCCAGATCGATGACGCCACATCGGAAGATCTGGCCTTCCTGGCCGAGGCGCTGCGCCAGGCCGGCGCCCTGGAGGTGTTCAGCCAGGCGATCGTGATGAAGAAAGGCCGCCACGGCTTCCTGCTCACCGCCCTGGTGGCACCCGATCGGGCGGAGGCCCTGCGCCAGGTGTGGTGGCGCCACAGCTCGACGCTGGGCCTGCGGGAACTGCTGCAGCCTCGTTGGGCTCTGGCGCGTCAGAGCCTGGAGCTGGACACCCCGCTCGGATCGCTGCGCCTGAAGCGGGCGTTGCTGCCTGGGGGTGGGGAGCGCTGCAAACCGGAGCACGACGATCTGGTGGCCCTGGCCCGCCGCCACAACCTCTCTCTGGCCCAGGTGCGTTGCCAGGTGGAGCTGGCCCTCCAGGCGCAGCGGCTGGCCGATCAGGATGGCGCCGATCCGAGCTTGAGCGCCGCGAGGCGGCAGGATCAGTCCAGCCAGGAGCAGCGGATGCCAGACCAGGCCGGCAAGAATCAGGCGCTGCCAGAGCCGCCGGCGCCGGATGAGCAGGCCGGGGGGAACCAGCCATGACCGATCCGATCACGACGCTGCGCCAGCGCTGGGCTGATGGGGCTGCCGCTTGCTCCGCCCGCCTGCAGCGTCTGAAGCAGCGCCTCTCGCAGCCTGGCGCTGGGCTGGGCCTGCCCCAGCTTCCGGGTTCGCCCACCGGCCAGCCGCGTCCCGCTCGCCAGCTCGGGATCACGGCCACGGCTCTGGTGGGCCGTCTCCCCAGCTGGCTGCGCTCCGTCCGTTTGCCGGCCGGGCTTCGCCCACCCCGCCTGCCGGGCGGGCTGCGCCCCTGGATCACCTGCCTCAGCCTTGGCTTTGTGCTGGCGGCCCTGTTCAGCCACGGCCATCAGTTGCTGCAGCTCAGCCTCGACCTGCAGGGTTGGCTGTGGCTGCTGCTGGGGGTGGGCCTGAATCTGCTCTGCGTCGTGGTGAATGGATGGGCTTGGGGGGTGATCCTGCGCTGGCGGGGGCTGCAGCCCCGTTGGGTGGCCTTGATCAGCCTTTACGTGAGCACCAACCTGCGCAAGTTTCTGCCCGGGGGCATCTGGCATCTGGCCGCCAGGGTGCAGGCCCTGCGCGGCCCCGAAACCCCGTTGGCGGCTCCCATCGGCACGGCGATGGCCCTGGTGGTGACCCTGCTGGATCCCCTGCTGGCGGCGGTGGCTGCCCTGGCCCTGGTGACGCTTGGGGGCTGGCAGAACGGCCTGGGGCTGCTGACGCTGCTGCCGTTGTGCTTGCTGCTGCCAGCCTGGCTCAATCCGTTGCTGCGGCGGCTCGAACGCCAGCGGGCCCAGCAACTGGGTTTGAGCGCGGAGCTGGATCAGGACCTGGACAGCGATGGCGACACCGATCTGCTGCGGTCCTATCCCTGGCAGCCCCTGCTGGCCCAACTGGCCTTTGTGTTGCTGCGTTTTGGCGGTTTCTACTGCTGCGTGTGGGCCTTTGATCTGCAGGGCACGGTCGAGCCGGTGACCTGGCTGGCGGGCTTCGCCCTGGCCTGGACGGTGGGGCTGGTGGTGCCTGGTGCCCCGGGTGGCCTTGGGGTGTTTGAGGCGGTGCTGCTGGTGCGGATGAGCTCCGTTCTGCCGGAGGCGCCGCTGCTGGCGGTGGCGCTCAGTTATCGCCTGATGGTCACCCTGGCGGAGCTGCTGGCGGCTGGCTTGGTGAGCCTCGATGCGGCGCTGGCCAGCCGCCAGCTGCACGCTGCGGCCCTGTCCGGCCAGCTGCCGGCGCAGTCGGATGCTGACAACTCTTCTCAATAGGCTTTACTGTTGAGAAGTTGAGTGGAAGTCCTGGTGTCCTCCCCCTCCCAGGCTCCCCCCCCGGCTCGTTTTCCCCTCCAGGCTCAGCCGGCCGGCGTACTCCAGGCTGCGGCGCCGGAGCTGATCCAGGCCAGCCCCAATGGGCTCAGGGCCAGCCTGCATGATCGCGGCCAGCGGCTCACCCCCCAGCGCCAGCGGGTGCTGGGGTTGTTTGAGGGCCTGGGCGAGGGCCGTCATCTCAGCGCCGAGGAGGTGCATCAGCGCCTGCTGGGAGCCCAGGCCCGGGTTTCGTTGGCCACGGTGTATCGCACCTTGCGGCTGCTCAGCTCCATGGGCCTGCTGCAGGAGCTGGAGCTGCCCGAAGGGGGACGCCGCTTTGAGCTGGCCGGTGATGCCCATCGCGACCACCATCACCTGGTGTGTGTGCGCTGTGGCCGCACCGAAGAGTTTGAAAATCCCCAGGTGCTGGCGGCGGGCGAGGCGGCGGCCAGCGGCCATGGCTTCCGCCTGGTGGAGTGCGTGCTCAACGTCCGCGCCCTCTGCCCGGGGTGTGTCGCGGCGGAGCGCGCTGGTTGAATAAGCGGCGGAGCGCGCTTGATTGAATAAGCGTCTCAGCCGATGATGGCGGCATAGGCAATCACCACGGCATTGACGACCACAAAACTTGATAGGTAGATCGGCAGATGGATTTTGCGATCCATCTGCTGGGCCCAGTCTTCACGGCCTGCTTCACAGCGTAAGTAGGCCAGCATCGCCAGCAGACTGCTTGCCAGGATGTAGGCGATCGAGATGATGTGGATCATGTCGGTGAGTGTCACATCCTCCGACTGCCCGAGGGTGGCCTCGGCCTGTTGCATGTTGACGATGGCCGCGAACAGGCAGCCCACCAGCAGGCCGGTGCGCCCGCTGACGATGTCGGGTTCGCGTACATCCATCAGGAAGGCCATGCCGGCGATGGTCACGGCCGCATAGACACCGGCACAGAGCTTGAGGAAGCTGGTGATGCGGGCCCGATGCAGAGTGATGTCCACCCGGATGCGGCTGTAGATGCCCTTGCCATCCAGCTTGCTATTGGGTTTGCCGAAGTTTGTGGAGTAGCTGTGCTCCACCTCGTTGAGGCTGAAATCGCTGGCAATCCAGTCGCCGTCATTGATTGCGGTGTTAAAGCCCGAATGGCTGTAATCCGGTGTGATCACAAAGTTTGAGATGTCGGATCTGACACTTTCAAACTCAAAAGTGATCGTGTGCCGATCAAAGGGAAAGTTCTTCGATGACCAGTGATGGAAGAAGGTGCCATCCACCGTGCGCTCGGACCAAAAAACCTTGGGGTTGTTCGGGAAATAGCCCGATTCGTTGCGGACTTGCTGTGTTTTAATGTCGCTGATTGAGATGTCGTTGGCGTTTTGAACGGTGATATCTTCGAGTGGTGAATCCTTGGCTGTTGGGCAGATGCTCCACAGCCGGATCGAGGCGAACAGGCTGCGTTCGGCGAACTTGTAATCGCGCATGTCCTGCAGGTACACGCCCATCACGCAGGTCTGGGGTTCGCTCAGCAGGCGCAGCGGTGCCGCCTGCTTGTCAACCGGTACCGCCTGCTTGTCGATCGGGGCGGCAGGGGAGGCGAACAGCGGCAGCGTCTGCAGCAACAGGGCGGTCAGGGCGGCCAGGGCGAGGTGGAGCCAGCGGCGACGCGCCCAGGCCGGGGCGCTGAGGCGACTGCCGTTGGCGCTCATGGCAGCAAGCGAGCCAGGCGACCCTGGAACTGACGGCTGCGTTCAATCTGGCCCGCCTGTTTGGTGAGCGCAATCACCGCTTCGAGCGCCTGGCGGGAGTTGGGCTGCAGGTAGAGGCAGCGCTGCAGGCAATCGATCGCCTCTTCGGTCTGGTTGCGGAGCTCCAGCAGTTGCGCCAGGCGCAGATAGGTGGCATCGCAGTAGGGATTGCGCTCCAACTCCTGACGGCATTCGTTCAATTCATGGCCGGTCGCTGGCTCACCGCTGGATCCGGCCCTGCCGGCCGTTCTGGCGACCGCGTTGTCTGCTGTGGGATCGCCCAGCTGGGCCGCGGATCGGGCCAGGGTCGCCGCCTGGCTCCGTGGCTGGCTTGCCGGTGGGGCCGCTGCTGTGGCCGCGCGCAGGGCCCGCCTGCGCTGAGCGCCCGTTTCCAGGGCTGGTTGCCTGGCCGGCCGCTCGCGGCGGCGTGGGCTGGCTGGGGCCGCGACCCCGCCATGGGCCGAGTCCCTGGCGCTGGCTGGCGAGCTGGCCGTTAAGGCGGCTGCCGAGCTGGCTGCAGCTGGCAGCAGGCTGGATGGTTCCTCGCGGCGGAGGAAGCCGAACACGAACGACTCGCGGATCGGGTGGAACAGGGAGGACGGCACCTTCCCGGTTTCCGCCGATCCGACGATCAGCAGCGCTCCAGGTCGCATCAGGGAGGCAAACGATTCCAGCAGGTGCTGGCTGGCCGCTTCCTCCAGATAGATCAGCAGGTTACGGCAGAAGATCACGTCGTAGTTGCTGCCGGTTTCGGCCAGGCAACGCATCAGATTGGCGCATTTGAAATGCACCGTGGCGCGGATCGCTGGATTCAGGGCAAGGCCCAGGGGCGTGGTCTGAAAGTTCTGGGCTTTTTCAGCTTCGCTCACCCCCCGGAACGAATGTTTGCCATAGACGGCTTCGCGGGCTTTGCGAATCGACTGGCGGCAGATGTCAATCGCATCGATGCGGAAACAATCGGCCGGCAGACCCAGCTCCAGCAGGGTCATGGCCAGGGAATAGGGCTCCTCACCGCTGGCACAGGGGGCGCTGAGCAGGCGCAGGGGCTGGGAGGGCAGCCCGCCGGCGATCAGGGCTCCGATGTGCTGGCGCAGATGCACAAACGGCTGGCGATCGCGGAAGAACCAGGTTTCCGGCACCACCACCAGTTCCACCAGGTTCTGCTGTTCCTGGGGGGAGACCAGCAACAGTTCGAGATAGGCCTCGCTGTCATCGAGTCCAGTGGCCTCAAGGCGCTTGCCAACGGCCCGTTGCAGGCTGTGATGGCCGATGATGCCGGCGCTGATGCCGCTGTATTCGGCCAGCCAGGTGGCCACTCCATTGCAGTCGATGGTGGGCTTACTGGTCAAAGCCGATCAGGTCGCGGAGGGATTCATGGATCGGATTGACCTGTTCGAGCAGCACCTTGAGATGCAGAATCTGAACCATGCCGCGCTCATCGAGGGTCATGCCGCCCAGATAGGGCTTGCTGCCGGAATTGAGGCCGGTGTCATGGAAGGCGTTGAGCGGGCGGCTGATGGTGTCGGTGACTCCTTCTGATAAGAGTCCGATGTATTGATCGCGCTCCTTGGCGTCGCCGGAGGTGACCATGATGATGCGACTGCTGAGATTCTGGCCGCTGGGTCGATTCTGGATCAGAAAACAGAGATCGATCACCGGCACCACAACGCCGCGATAGTTGAACAACCCCGAGACATAGCTGGGCAGATTCACCGCCGGCCGCAGCGTAACCCGTGGAATCTCCTCCACCACATCCTTGCTTTCCATCGCGTAGAGCGGGCCGCCGGCGGAGAAGAGCAGCAGCAGCACCGCTGGATTGACGTTGGCCGTCTTGGAGCCCGGGATGATCGAGTTGGAGGAGACAGCCACAGGGCTACAGGCGCTTCAGCGGGATGGGTAGACCCTAAGGCTCCCTTAACCATCGTCGCAAGCGGGCCCGCATGGGCGGGGGGAATTTCGGCTAAAAAAGCCCAATTCGGCTTTTTTGCTCGTTTGTGAACGTTCTGGGTGCTGAAGCCGGCTTAGGGTCCGCTGAAAATCATTTGAGCCTGTGTCGAGCGATCAAATCGGCGTCAAGAAGCAATCGATGGAGTCCCAGCTGAGGCTGGCCTTCCTCGGCATGGG
>CALPNT020000149.1 GCA_943325005.2 Bifidobacterium breve
CTCGCTCGGCTCCTCACCACCGGCACGCAGCTTCAGCTCTTCCCGCTGCTCATCAAGGGCCATCAACTCCTGCACCTGCCGCCCCAGGGTGATCTCCTGCTCATGGCTCAGCAGCGGCACCCGGCCGATATCACGCAGGTAGGAGCGCAGCAGATCGCCGGTGGGGAGCAGGGCCGCAGCGGAGGTGACGATGGTGATCGAGGGCATCGCGAGGAGTTACGAAACCAAAATGTTTCGCAACCGTACCATGGTTAGGCGGACTGATTCTGGCTTGAGACGACAAGCCGGCACCGCGATCGCGAGAATGGGCGTCGGCCCCATGCCCCGATGCCATGGCCAGTGAGCGCCTGCAGAAATTGATGGCCGCGGCGGGGTTCTGCTCAAGACGCCGCGGCGAGGAGCTGCTGCGGCAGGGAAGGGTGCGGCTGAATGGCCAGCTGGCGCAGCTCGGCGATCAGGCCGATCTCGCCACCGACCGCATCGAGATCGATGGCCAGCCGCTGGCGCCTCCAGCCGCCACGCTCACCCTGCTGCTCAACAAACCGCTGGGGGTGCTCAGCACCTGCCATGATCCCCACGGCCGCACCACGGTGCTCGATCTGCTGCCGGCCGAGCTGCGCCAGGGCCAGGGACTGCACCCGGTGGGCCGACTGGATGCCGACAGCCGCGGCGCCCTGCTGCTCAGCAACGACGGTGCCCTCACCCTGCAGCTCACCCATCCCCGCTACGGCCACAGCCGCACCTACCGGGCCTGGGTGCGGGGCCGACCCGAACGCCCCGTGCTGGATCAATGGCGCGCCGGCGTGCCCCTGCAGGGACAGGCCAGCCAACCCGTCCAGCTGTCGGTGCTGGAGCAGGACGGCAACGCCACCTTGCTGGAACTGGTGATGCGGGAAGGTCGCAATCGCCAGATCCGCCGCACTGCCGGTCTGCTGGGTCACCCGGTGCTGGACCTGCGACGGATCGCCATCGGCGGCCTCGAACTCGCCGACCTGCCCGAAGGGCGCTGGCGGCGCCTGCAGCCCGGCGAGCTCGTCCACGAAGATGGCCAGGCTCCCGACACCGGGCGGACTCCCCGCTTCTGAGCGTGCCAGCTCCCCCCCCCCTGCCAACAGCCGCGCCGACCCAGCGCCGGGTGCCACCGCTGATGCGGCGCCTGCTCCAGGCCTGGCGCCGCACCTCGCCCGGCAAAGCCAGGGGTGCACCCGCCTTGGCCCAGGATCCCCTCCAGAGCGCCGGTCTGCTGCTGCGCCAGGCGCGGGAGCACCAGGGGCTGGCGCTGCGCCAACTGGCCATGGAAACCCGCATCAGCACGCCGGTGCTGGAAGCGCTGGAACGCGGCTGGCGCGACCGGCTGCCTGAGGCCGCCTACCTGCGCACCATGCTGCCCCTGCTGGAACACCACCTCCAGCTCGCACCCGGCAGCCTGGCTGGGGCCCTGCCTTCGGCGCGAGCCAGCAGCCTGAGGGGCCAGCGGCCCGGACCGTTGCTGCTGCGCTTCACGCCCGGCTCGATCGATGTGTTCACCACCTGGCAGGGCACCTTGCTTTATGGCCTGCTGACCCTGGGCCTGATCTACGCCCTCAACCTGCAGCAACAGCAGCTCGCCCGCCAGGGCCTGCTCAGCACCACCCCGATCGTCCCGCTGGATCACCGCCGCGACCGCCAATCCAGCCAGCCCAACAAGCTGCTCAGCGCTTACCCGGAGCTCGCGCCCCTGCAACGGGCCGCCCAGGGCCAAGCGCTGGGCCGTCTGCAGCACGAGAGTCAGGGGCCGCAGGCCGAGGCGAGCCGCTTCCGTTACCCGCCGCCGCGGCCATAGCGGGCGGCCATGGCGCCATAACCCTGCAGCGGCCCCTCCAGCTCGGTGAGAGGGCCCACCAGCCGCCAGCTCCAGTTGCCTTCCACCGTGCCGGGGGTGTTGAAGCGAGCCCGATCATCCAGATGCAGCAGGTCCTGCAGGGGCACCACCGCCAGATCAGCACTCGAGGCCAGGGCCAGCTCCAGCAGCTGCCAGCTGGGGGAGGTCACCTCATGCCCCACCAGGCTGCCAACGCGGCCGCGAGCCTCCTCGTCAAGGGCCTGCCACCAACCCTCGGTGGTGGCGTTGTCATGGGTGCCGGTGTAAACAACCCAACGTTCACCTTCGTAATTGGCAGGAAGGTAGGGGTTGTCCTCGCTGCCATCAAAGGCGAACTGAAGAATTTTCATGCCGGGAAGCCGGAAGCGATCCCGGATCGCCTCCACCTCGGGAGTGATCACGCCCAGATCTTCGGCAATCAACGGCAGGCGACCATCGGGCAGCAACTGTCCCTGCCGGCGACAGCGCCGCTCGAGTTTGGCCAGCAGGGCCATGCCTGGCGACACGCACCACTGGCCATGCTCCGCCGTGGGATCCGCCCCCGGCACGCTCCAGTAGGACTCCAGGGCCCGGAAATGGTCGAGGCGCAGCAGATCGAAGAGCTCCAGTTGCAGCTCCAGCCGGTTCAACCACCAGCGGAAGCCACTCAGCCGATGGCGCCACCAGCGATACACCGGGGTACCCCATAACTGACCCGTGGCGGCGAAATAATCGGGGGGAACACCACTCTGTTGAAGCAGCTGACCGTCCAGGCCCAGGGAGAACAGATGGCGGCGGCACCAGACATCCACGCTGTCGTGGGCCACATAAAAAGGCAGATCGCCCACCAGTCGCAGACCACCGGCCCGGGCCTGCCGTTGCAGTTGGGCCCACTGCTGGCGCAACTGCCATTGCAGCAGGGCCTCCGCCAGCAACTCAGGGCCGTGCTCGGTCGTGAGCTGGCTCAGGGCCCGACCTTGGCGCTGGGCCAGGGGACCGGGCCACTCCCACCAGGGCTTGCCCTGGTGCAGACGCCGCAGCACCATGAAGCGGCAGTGATCCTCCAGCCAGAAGGCCTGGGAGCGCCGCCAGGCAGCAAAAGCCTGCTGACTCTCCTGGGACTGCTCGCTCCAATGCCGGCCCAGGGCCTCCGCCACGGCGGCGGCCCGGGCGGAGGCCGTGGCGGGGTCGAGGCGATCCAGGCCGCCAGCTGGCAGGCCAGCGTGATCAGCGGCGTTGATCAGGCCGGCGACCAGTAGATCATCGGCATCGATCAACCAGGGATTGAGGGCCGAACCGCTGGGAGAGCTATACGGCGAACCCGTGCCATCGGTGGGGGCCAGGGGCAGCAATTGCCACACCCCCACCCCCTGACGCACCAGCAGATCGATCCAGTCGCGGGCAGCGGCACCGAAGCTGCCGCAAGCCGCCGTACCGGGCAGGGAGGTGGGATGGAGCAGCACTCCGCAACTGCGGTTGTTGGTGTTCATGAAGCGGGGAGCCGATAACGGCTGATGATTCGACGGGCAAAGGCGGGGATGTGACGCTCGGCCATGGCGGGGTGATGGCGGCGCAGCCACAGGGCGTTGCGGGTGAAATGGGAGTCGATCGAGAAGCGGCCGTATTCCAGCCCCTTGGGGCCCACCCGTTGCACCAGCCACCCCACCAGCTCGGCCAGCCACATCGGTAGGCGCAGAGCCTTGTCGTAAGCCTCAATGCCCTGCTGCACGGCCTGGCGCCGGTCACCGCCACTGGTCACCGGCGCCGTCTCGAGTTCGTCTTCGACCAGGGCCAGCAGCTCGGCACCGGTGTCATTGCGCACGGTGATCCACTGACGGCCGAAGGACGCTCCCATATAGCCCACCACCAGATCGGCACCGGCGTTGGTGTAATCGAAGCAGCTCAGACAACTGGGAGCGAACACATCCTTGAGCTTGGGCGTATCGAGACCAAAGAAAGGAACGCTCTCTTCTTCGCCATCCTGGTGGCGGAAATGAATGCGGAAGTCCTGCATGAACTCGTAGTGCACCACCGTGGCAGGGGAGCGGCTGGCACTGTCAAGGAAGGTCTGCAGACCCTGGCGCGAAACATTGTCCACACAGGGCAAACCAAGCACGTAAAGCTTGTCCAGCGGCAGGCTGTCCTGCACCGCCCGCAGGGCCTGAATCTGACAACCCACACCGATCGCCAGCAGTCGGCGAATGCCGCTGCCGGGCAGTTGCTCGAGCACCTTCAGGTTCGGGCTCAGGGTGGGCTTGTTGACCCTGGCGGCCAGCACCTGCTCGGGCGTGCGCGCCAGCACCGGCACCGGGGTGAACCGATCGTGCTCGCTCTGCTGCACGCACAGCACCGCATCCACCAGCCCGGTCTCCAGGGCCCGCACACCGATGCGCGAGACGATGCCGGTCCACTGGGCCCCCGGGATCGGCGCCTGCAGCCGGGCGCTGAGCATGCGCTGCTGCACGCCAAAATAAAGCTCGTCTTCGTTGTCGAGGTCGCGGCTGCGGCCATGGGCTCGCTGCTCCATCGCCTCGAACCGTTGCTCCAGAAAGGCGCAGGCACGACGCACGTAAGCCACCCAGCGACTGTCACAGAGGCCGCATTGGCTACAGAGATCCTTGGCCGGATAGACGCTGCCCGGGGCCAGCGGCCGGGCCCGTTCATGGGGGGCGAGCCCCTGGCCGGAACCTCCAGGGAGCGGGGTTTGCCCCCGGCGCGGTGGGTTGGCTGGGCTCGCGGGCTGGACGGCAGTCAAGCGATACGGGGCTGGGTGCTGGAGCTCAAGTTATCGGTCACGCTCCCCAGCCGGGTCCGATCGGGTTCGGCCCTGGTCTGAAGTGGGCCAGAGTGAATGAACAACCATCCCCTCTCCGGCTCGATGCCTCCTCGCCGGGATCGTCCGCCCTCCCCGTCATCCCAGCCCACAGGCCAGGGCCGGCCCGACCGCAGGCTGGCCCGCCGTCGCGGGGATGGAGCGCCACAGGCCGGGCAACCGCGAGCAACTCCGCGCCTGCCGCCGCTGACGGCGGCCCGGCTGGCCGGCGGCGCCCTGGTGGTGATCGGCGCGGTGCTGGGGACCACGGCCCTGGGTGTGGTCTGGCATCCGCGCGACAAGGCGTTCGAACCGAAGGCCGAGCTGACCCCCGGGACCCTGGCGGAAAAACCGCGGCGCCCAATCACCTTGTTGGTGATCGGCAGCGACAGCGACCAGCTCGGCGAGGCAAGCAACGGGGCGGCACCGGCCGGGCCTGCCAATGCCGACGCCCTGCTGCTGATCCGCATTGATCCCAAGGGGCCGCTGCAGGTGCTCAACCTGCCCAGGGAACTGGCGGTGACCCTGCCCGGCAACCGCCAACCCCTGGCCCTGGGTGACCTCTTTCGTCGTGGTGGGGTGGCCTTGACCGCCGGTGCCGTGCGGGAACTCACCGGCCTGCAACCGCCCCGCCCCGACCGCTATCTGGTGCTGCCCCGCAGCGTTCTGCGCGATCTGGTCAACGGCCTTGGCGGACTGGAAATCGATCCACCCCGAACGATGCGCTACGAGGACAAGGCCCAGAACCTGAAGATCGACCTCCAGGGCGGGCTGCAGGACCTGGGCGGCGCCCAGGTGGAGCAGCTGGTGCGCTTCCAGGACAAGGGGCTGGCTGAAACAGGCCGCCGGCTCAACCACCAGTTGGTCGAAACCGCCCTGCGCGAACGCCTGCGACAGCCGGAGCAGCTGGCCAAGCTGGCCTATCTGCTGCAGATGCTGCTGGGGAAGGTCGACACCAACCTCAGCTCGCGGGAAACCCTGAGCCTGCTGGCGGCAGGACTCGACAGCGACCGTCCGATTCAGTTCGCCAGCCTGCCCCTGGATCCGGCCAAACCCAGCCACGGCAAGCTGCGGCAGCTGAGCAGCACGGCCAGCCTGCCTCTCTGGAACGACGACTGAGTGCGGCGAGCAGCAGCCCCAGGCGCCTCAGTGCAGGTCCAGCTGCTGCCAGCGCAGCGCCAGCACCGCTGCCAGAGCGCGGACCTGCTCCTCTCCAGCCTCGCCGCCAACGGCGCTTCCCAGCCAGGGCAAGCCATCCCGGCGGCGCGCCAGGCCGTCCCAGCTCCCCCCCCACTGCAACAGGCCCAACAACGGCACCCGCCACTGCTGCAGCAAGGCCGTACCGGCAGCAGGCCAGCCACAGGCCAGCTGACCGGCCTCGATCACCAGCAGACAGGGCTGACGCCAGGCTCCCAGCGCCTCAACCCAGCGGCCTCCAGCCGGCAGTGACAGGCCCGGATCGAGCTCCAGCACCGCCAGCCCCGCCGGGCCCCTGTCCGGGCGCCAGAGAGGGCCTTCAACCGCGCCGGCGACGGCACGCTCCAGAGCCGCCAGGGCGACATTGGGATCGTGCAACGGGCTGAGTCGATGCAGCGGCAGCGCCAGCGGGCCGGCCAATCGTTGCGCCACCGGCAGCAGCGAGGGCAATCCCGCCGGTGCCGGGACCCCGGCCAGCCCGAATCCCACCAGCACCAGAGCCGGTTCTGAGGGTCTCGACGCCGCTGAATCGGGCTGCGGCTCCACCCTGGAATTTAAAACCGTCATCGAAGGTCATGCCTGGGGGGCCGCCACGCTTCTACCATCGGAACTGCGCAGGACCGCTCACCCCCCTCCCCGTGACCAGTTTCTCGACCACGGCGCTCCCCCAACGGGTGGAGCCGAGCGGAGTGACTTCCCAGGCCCAGCAGGACAACCACCGGCTGCGCTTGTTCAGTGGCAACTCCAATCCCGAACTGGCCCGAGAAATCGGTGACTATCTGGGCGTCCCTGACGGTCCCCGGGTGATCAAGCGCTTTGCCGACGGCGAGCTCTACATCCAGATCAAGGAATCGATCCGCGGCTGCGACGTGTTCCTGATCCAGCCCACCTGTGCGCCGGTCAACGACCACCTGATGGAGTTGTTGATCATGGTGGATGCCTGTCGGCGCGCCTCCGCCCGGCAGATCACCGCCGTCATCCCTTACTACGGCTACGCCCGCGCCGACCGCAAGACGGCGGGCCGGGAATCGATCACCGCCAAGCTGGTGGCCAACCTGCTGGTCAAATCCGGGGTGGACCGGGTGCTGGCCATGGACCTGCATTCCTCCCAGATCCAGGGCTACTTCGACATTCCCTGCGACCACATCTACGGCTCGCCGGTGCTAGTGGATTACCTGCGCACCCGCAACCTCGGCGAGGTGGTGGTGGTTTCGCCGGATGTGGGCGGGGTGGCCCGGGCCCGGGCCTTTGCCAAAAAAATGAACGATGCGCCTCTGGCGATCATCGACAAACGGCGCTCGGGTCACAATGTGGCTGAAAGCCTCACCGTGATCGGCGATGTGGTCGGCAAGACAGCCGTACTGATCGACGACATGATCGACACCGGTGGCACCATCTGCGCCGGCGCCAGGCTGCTGCGTCAACGAGGTGCCGCCCGGGTGCTCTGCTGCGCCACCCACGCGGTGTTCTCGCCACCGGCCAGCGAACGCCTCTCCGAACCCGGTCTGTTTGAAGAGGTGGTGGTCACCAACAG
>CALPNT020000150.1 GCA_943325005.2 Bifidobacterium breve
CACCCGCCCGTCACCAACGGCGACGCCTCGCAAGCTGCCGTCGATTTCGGCAATGCCGGCGAAATCAAGCGGAACCGGCTGGCCGTTCAGTTCCATCGGCCAGAAACAAAGCTGGCTTCAGCCTAGAAGCCGGATACAGGCGAAGGGGGCCACAGCGAGGGGGTGATCAGGCCTGCTGCAGCAGGGCCACCGCATGGCAGGCGATGCCCTCCTCGCGACCGGTGGGGCCCAACCCCTCATTGGTGGTGGCCTTGACCCCCACCTGCCAGGGCTCCACGCCCATGCGACCGGCGATGGCGGCACGCATCGCCTCGATGTGGGGCTTGAGCTTGGGCCGCTCCGCCACCACCACCGTGTCGACGTTGATCACGCTCCAACCCTGAAGACTGATCAACTCCATCACCCGCTCCAGCAGCTCCAGGCTGTCGGCCCCCTTCCAGCGGGGATCCTCGGGAGGGAAGTGGCGGCCGATATCGCCAAGGCTCAGGGCGCCCAGCAGGGCATCCATGACGGCGTGTACCAGCACATCGGCGTCGCTGTGGCCATCGAGCCCCAGACCCTCCGGGTGCTCGAGCCGTTGCCCCCCCAGGATCAGGGGCCGGCCGCTCACCAGGCGGTGGATGTCGTAGCCATTGCCGATTCGCAGCTTCATGGGGGAGGCGCTCCTGTGCTGCCACTCTGAGCTGGCAGCGGACCTGGGTGAGCGGCCTCAGACCTGGTCGTGCTGCTGCTGCCAACGGGCGAACAGATCAGGCCGGCGCTCGGCGGTGCGATCGCGTTGCTGCTGCAGACGCCAGCGGGCGATGGCGCCATGGTCGCCACTGCGCAGCACCGCCGGCACCTCCAGGCCCCGGAAGCTAGCCGGGCGGGTGTAGTGGGGATGCTCCAGCAGCAGGGCACTGTGGCTCTCCTCCTCCAGGCAGGCCTCGCTGCCCACGGTGCCGGGCCGCAGCCGCACCACACCATTGATGATCGTGGCGGCCGGCAGCTCGCCGCCGGTGAGCACGAAGTCGCCGATCGACACCTCCTCCTCAGCCAGGGCGCGGATGCGTTCGTCGAAGCCCTCGTAGTGGCCGCAGAGCAGCACCAGCTGGTCGTAGCTCGAGGCCCAGCGACGCAGATCGGCCTGCTGCAGCGGTTGACCCTGGGGGCTCATCAGCAACACCCGCCGCCGCGACAGCACGGGGATGGCTTCGACGGCGGCATACACCGGTTCGGGCTTGAGCACCATGCCGGCACCGCCGCCGTAGGGCTCATCGTCCACCTTGCGATAGCGATCGAGGGCGTAGTCGCGGGGGTTGTGCAGATGCAGCTCAGCGATGCCGCTGGTGAAGGCCCGGCCGATCACACCGAGTCCAAGCAGCGGCGCGAAGGCCTCGGGCACGAGGCTCACCACATCAAGCCGCAGGGCGCTCATGGGGCAGGTTCGGCGCTGGCAGCGGGACGGCTGACGCGGCGAATCTCGGAGCTGAAGCTGGCCCGGCCCGGCGTACCGTCGGCGCGGTTCTCGACCGTGCTGCGCAGCCGCAGATTGGGCTTGGTGAACCAGATGCGCTCGCGCACGATCACACTCGCACCACGAACCGTCAGCTCCAGGCTGCCGTCGGGCCAGAGCTGCCAGCGGCCTTCCCCAGGCTCGGGTGCTTCTTGGCTGCGAAAGACACCGTCGTGGCTGAAGTGCAGTTCGCGCACCGCGCCTCCCCCCGGCGGCCGCAGCCTCAGGCCACCGGCCTCGCCACTGGCTGCCGGTTCCAGGTAGGCCACCAGCAACTCAGCCCGCTCGGAGCTGTGCCAGGCATCGCCATCGGCTGCGGCCTCACCAGCAGCCTCGCGGGCCAGCGCCACGGAATTAGCCGTGGAGTTGGCCGTGGAATGGGCGGTGGCGGCCAGTGAAGCGGGCGAGGACGGGCTTTGGCCGCTCTCCAGCTCGAAACAACTGCGCAAGGCCAGCCACTCCCCGGCGCAGAAGGCCAGGAAGCTGGCGATGTCCTGGGGAGGGAAGGGGGCCTGGGGGATGGAGCCGGCGGGGGGGGCTGTCACGGTGATCGAAGCAGGGAGTACTGACTGTGAGGGCATCCTCTCAGCCGAGTCCCTCAATCGCCCCGATAGCCCAGTTCGGCCAGGCGCCCTGGATGGCTGCGCCAGCCCGGCACCACCTTCACGAACAGCTCCAGATACACGGGGCCATCGAACACCTTCTGCATCTGCAGCCGCGCGCCCTTGCCGATCTCACGCAACATCTGGCCGCCCTTGCCGATCAGAATCCCCTTCTGGCTGGAGCGCTCCACCAGCACGGTGGCCAGCACGGCGGTGCGCGGGCCATCGTCGACGATGCGATCGATCTGCACTGCCACCGAGTGGGGAATCTCCTCGCGGGTCTGGTGCAGCACCTGCTCGCGGATCAATTCCGCCAATAACAGCTGCTCCGGCTGATCGCTGATGGCATCGGCCGGATACAGGTGCGGGCCGAGGGGGAGGTCAGCGGCGAGGGCGGCCACCAAGGCGGCGCAGCCCTCGCCGGTGAGCGCGCTGAGGGGATGGAGGGGCCAGGCCAGGCGCGGCGTTGGGGACTGATGCGGGAGCTCAGCAGCTGGCTGGGCCGAGAGGTCGGCCTTGGGATCGCGGCCGGCATCCCCAGGCCCACGAGCTGGCCAAGCCCCTGCAGCCTCCGTTGGCAGATCAGACCAGCTCACCAGCAGCTCCCGATAGCTGGCAGTCAGAGCCTCCACCTGGCTCGGATCCACCTGATCCAGCTTGTTGAGGGCAATGTGCACCGGCACCCGGCAATGGCGCAGCAGCTCAACGATGAAGGCATCGCCACGGCCGGCCGGCTGGCTGCCGTCCACCAGCAACAGCACCACGTCCACCTCGCCGATGGCACTGCGGGCGCTCTGCACCAACCGCTGCCCCAGCAGGTGGTGGGGCTTGTGAATCCCAGGCGTATCGAGCAGCACCAGCTGGGCCTCGGGGGTGGTGAGGATGGCCCGCAACCGGTTGCGCGTGGTCTGAGCCACCGGAGAGGTGATCGCCACCTTCTCCCCCACCAGTTGGTTGAGCAGAGTGGATTTGCCCACATTGGGCCGGCCGATCAGGGCCACGAAACCGGAGCGATAGCCCGGTGGTGTGTTTGCACCCAGGGAACCGGCAAGAGAAGGGGCTGTCATCGCTCAAGCCTCGCAGCTGACGGGAAGGATTGGGCTCTGGACGCAGCCAGCCCCCTGGGCTGCTGCCGGAGCGGCGCCGCCGGAAGTGGATTGCCCATAGCCTGCGAGGGCGCCAAAGCCCCCACCATGACGGCCACTTCTCCAAGCCAGCCCAGTCCACTCCAGCCCAGCTTCGCGCAGGCGATCGAAATCAGCGGCCAGTGGCTGGCGCTCTGGGAGGCCGGCGAGCTGAGTGAGGAGGTGCTGGCCGACCGGGTGGCGGAATTGGTGGTGAGTCGCGATGGAGCCCGCGGTTTCTTCGTCGTGGCCCTGGCCGGCGACTCGCCCTTGATGGACCGGTTGCCGGAGCTGGTGGTCCTGCAATTGCGACTGGCTGGTGCCGCGGTGGTGGACTTGATGGTGCGCAATCTGGCCATGAGCACGGCCATGGCACTGCACCATGGCCGCAGTGGTGATGGGAACCAAAAGACCGGTTCGGAGCGGGTTCAGCTTCGCTCCCGTGAGCTACTGCGGCTGTTGGAACCGAGTGCAGTCAAACAAAGACTGGAAACCCTGCTGGCCGCGGCCAGAGATGGTGAAGGCGACGATGTCACCTTCCTGGAGCGCTGGGGCTACGACGCGGAACAGAGGTCAGCCATCTGTGAGGCCATCGAGGCTGTTGCTGACTGAGCTCAGGGAGCACCAGCCGGCGAGGCTGCTGGGGCCTCGCTGGCTGGCGAGGCCGTGGCAGAGATCGAGACGGCAGAAGCCGCAGCCTCTGCCATGGGTGCAGCAGCCACAGGGGCCTCTGATGCCGGAGACACAGCCACCGGCGGGGCCGCAACAGAGACTGGCGTCAGGCTGGCTGAGGAGCTGGCGGCTGCAGCGGTGGCAGCCGATGGTGGCGCGGCAGAACTCTGAGCGTTGGCCGCTGGCCTGCTGTCAGGCGTGAGCACCGGCGCCGGCTCGAGGGGATGCAGATGAATCACCGCCGGCACCACCGATCCAACGGCGGGGCGCTGCTGCTGACGCGACCAGGTGTCGATCTCCTTGATCACGCCGGGATTGTCCGGGGTCTGGAGAATGTCGACACTGCCGTCGCTCTGAATCGCCAGCGGCACCTCGGTGCTGTGACTCACGCTCGCCGAAGGCACATGGATCACCCGGGCCGTGGCCAGTCGCTGGGGTGTACCGGGAAGCTGGAGGATCGCCTGGCGCATCGGATGGCGCCAGATGCTCGGCAGCGGCCCCATCGGATCGCCACTACTAAGGGAAGCGGCCCGTTCGGCCATCGCCAGCGGCGACATGGAGCCTTCGGTTCTGTCGTTGAGGTTGAGGCTGCCGCCCAGAAGCTGGGCCCGCGTGAAATGACGATTTAGCCAATTCTGACTGGCGCTGGGGGCCGGGGAGGGCTGGAGGGCCGCCTGTGCAGAGGCAGCGGTGGATGCAGGCTGCTCCTCTGGGGTGAACGCCTCGATCGAGCGGCTGAGGGGGCGATCCAGCAAGGAGGAGACGCCGGATCCAGCAGTGCTGAGCAGAACACCCGTCGAGGTGAGGGTGTTCCTGGCCAGAGCCTTCACCGGGGCGGTGGTCGCGTCCAAGAGCTTGTCGAGCCCCAGGGCCGGACCCCTGGCGAGGTCACGGTTCAACCGGTCAGTGCGATCAGGGGGAGTGATCTCCCGCAGACGGGAGACCCACCGGTCGTGCAGGTCAATCGCCACCAGAGGCAGCCAGATCACCTGACTGAGCAGGGCCCAGGCGATCGCCTGGGGATTGATGCCGGGGCCTGAAGGAGTCATGGAATCAGGGCGTAGCTGAGGGAAAAAGAGCAAGGCATTGCGATCGACCTTAACAGAGGCGACGATCAGAGAATTATTAGGTTAACGATTATTATTGCTATAGTAGCTGTATTGAAGGAAGGTATTGCCTACGGACGTGAGTGGCATGATCACCTGATTGACGAGATCAACTGTTTTGCCGTAATAGCTGCGTCTGACGATGATCATATCCCGATCCCGCAGGGGTGGATTGAAGCCCTTGGAAATATCCTTACCGGGTTGGTAGCTGTAAAACTCGCTGGTGGTGGTGCCATTGCGGTTGAGGCGCACCAGCTCGATATCGTTTTTCTTGGCACGCCATGGCACCGGACCACCAGCGCGCAACAGGACTTCCTGCAACGGCGTGTTAGCAGGAACAGCAAGGGTTCCAGGCTCCTTGACCTCGCCAACGACGGTCACGCTGATGGTGGCGGGTGCGAGATTGGACAAGCCGATCTGAAGCACCTCGCTGGGCAAAGGCTTCTCGGTTCGGGTGACGATGATCGTGTCGCCATCAAAGAGAATCGGGTTCTGGCGCTGGTTGCCGGCCTGCAGCAATTGGGCAAAGTCCAGGATGGTCTGCTTCTCAGATCCACCAGAGCCCGCCGGACGCCGCAGGATGATCTGGCGGATGTCAGCGTTGAGGGTGATGCCACCCGCCGTCTGAATGGCCGAAACAGGAGTGGAGAACGAGGTGAGTGGATAGAGACCAGGACGACTGACCTCGCCGAGCACGCTCACCTGGACCGGTCGTGGTTTGGTGAGGCTCAGGATCAACTGGGGTCGCACCAGCTGCTTGCTGTAGAGAGAAGTGAGCCAACGACTGGCTTGTCCCAGGGTGAGACCGGTGAGCTGCACCGACCCAAGCAGCGCCAGAGTGCTGGTGCCATCAGGCAGGATCTCAACAGGACCGCCCACCTCTTTGGCGGCGGGATCAAGGAAGTTCAGCAGCAGCTGATCCGCCGGTCCCAGCACATAGAGATCGCTGTACACATTGGGCAGCGACAGACTGGCGGGAGCAGCGGATCGGACCGGAGTCGACGGCTGGACATTGGGCTGGGAGCTGGCCTGGGCGATCGCTGGACCGCTGAGCGATTGAGTAGGAACCGTCAGCTCGGCCGCCTGAAGGGGCAAGAGCGACGAAGCCGCCATCAAGACCCCCAAGGCCATGGCCGAAGGGACGCGATGGCGAAGGAGTGACCGACAGACGGGCAAAGCTCGCCAGCGGTCACCAAGGGAATGGCTGAGGCGGTTTGGAACCTCCACGGCGACGGCTACCTGGCAAGCGGATCCACACTTTACCCAGATCCGCCGGCAATCCGACCGGGGACGGTTCAGCCAGAGGATCGGACCCGGTCAACATTCTCGAAACCTTGCCGTAGGATGGGCCTCTACTTCTAGAAGTCAGGAATGCCAGCCCCGGACGCCCAACCCGATTCAGCGTCCGGTTCGCGGGCTTACGGAGCGCTGACAGGTCAAGGCTCTGTGCTGGCCGTGCAGCAGGGCACGACCATGGGCCGTACCAATCCGTTTGATCCGCAGAGCTTCGATTCTCCGCTGGCCAGCAGTCAGGAATCCACAACCAGCGGGCTTGCGGGACTGTTGCGCACCGTCAAGCGACGCCAAGGGCTGTTTCTGTTCACGTTTGCCGTGGTGACCGGTGCCCTGGCCATCAACACTTTAAGGCTACGCATCTTTTCGCCCGTCTTTGAAGGCGGCTTCCAGATGCAGATCACGAACCCTTTTGAGTCTCGTAATGAGTCTGGTAGTGGTGGCTCCCAGGGTTCAAGCAGCTCGGTTGAAGCTCTGGCACGCAGAAATTTCAATTTCGACGTGCCCAGCCTGGTGGTGCTGCTGAGAAGCCCCCTGCTGATCAAGCCAATCGCCGAAAAAGAAGGAGTTGGGATCGGTGAATTGGTCAGGAACCTATCGATCGGCACCTCCTCCGAAACTGTTCAGAACGTGCTGAATGTCAGCTTGCGCTGGCCCGATCCGGTCAAAGGACGTCAAATTCTCAACCAGCTTTCCCAGTCCTACACACGCTTCTCGCTAACCCAGCGGCAAGAAGCCATGTCATCGGGAGTGAAGTTCCTGGATGAACAGGCGCCCGACATCATGCGTCGGGTGGAAAAGCTCCAGAACGAAATGTTGAACTTCCGCAAACGGAACAACAATCTCGATCCGGCAGACAACG
>CALPNT020000151.1 GCA_943325005.2 Bifidobacterium breve
CTCGAGCCCTCCCGAGCGGAGGAGATTGAGGCGTGGCCCTATCTCGACGAAGGCTTGCTGCTCAAGACCCGCAGCCGCAAGGTCTGCATGACCTGCCATTGGTTTCGTCATCACGCCGGCGTCAACTGCATTCCGGTGCTCACCTGCCAGCTGCACCAGGGCCTGATCGCCCATGGCGAGCACCTCACCCACCGGTGCCAGGGCTGGACGGACGACATGGTGAGGCAACGGGGCTGGGCGCCCGAGGTGGCCTGAGCCGCCCAATGCCCTGTAGCAGCAGCAAACGACCGCCGCTCTCGCCACAGGAGGGCTGGATCAGTTACCGGCGCTGAGGAACCAAGGTTGGAGTACACCCGTTTGGGGGCATCGCTGACCAGCCGGAAGGAGGACACTGAATCCAGCCTCTCAACCCTGAGCTCCGCCATGACGGACTCCATCCAAACACCCAGCGCCAATGACTGCCTGGGCCGCACCTGCCTGAAATGGACCGCAGACGGCGAACTCACGTCTCTGGATCTGATCCTGGTGCTGAATCGCCTGGCTCAGGTGGACCAGGAGTTGACGGGCCTGCGCACCGGCAGCCTCGATTGCCAGCCATGTCCCTCGATCAGCTGAGGACCTTTCTGGGCCGGATGCAGGATGCCCCCCGCCCTGCGCCTGGCGGTCCAGGCTGCCGGCACAGCGACGAAGTGGCCCAGCTCGCCGGAACGCCCGGTACGAGTTCTCTGGTGATGCCTTGCTGCGCCACTCATGCTTGAAGGTGGGCCGCGTGACCGTGACCAAGCAGGACATTCCAGGCGAATACAACTGAGCCCGATCGGGCTCGCTGTTCCTAGACTGGAATCATTCTGAGAAGGAGGCCCCATGGCCACCTGCAACCTTCCGGCCCCCGTGGCCGCTAATCCCTCCACTACGGCGCTGCAACAGCTCAAAGAGTTGCTGCAGCGCGACGCCGTTTTTGCCCAGGCCTTGGCCGCTACCGCTTCCACCGAAGATGCGGTACGGCTGTCTGCTGAGCACGGCGTTCAGGTGACGCCGGAAGCGCTCTGGCGCCATCGCGGCACCCTGGTGAGCGGCGGCCTACCCACCTGGCGGGGCTGATCCTGCGATGGAGCGATCCTCCCCATCCGGGGGGATCGCTCCTGATCCAGCTCGCGTCATCGTGGTTGTCTCCGCCCTGGAGTCAGCCATGTCCGACGGCAACCAGCCCAGCCCAGCCCAGCCGGTGCGTTGGCGGATGATCGGCGGGTGAGCGCTGGATGGGATATGTTCAGCCAATTGCAGCGCACGCGGCAATGGGAGGCTGAAGGCAGCCAGCTGCTGAGAACCGCTGACTTTCATGCCTGGGCGGCTGCCGGCTGGGCAACGCCTCAATAGAGCGCCTCCTCGGCGTGGGTTTCCACCGTGCAGTCCGAGGTGGGGAAGGCCACGCAGGTGAGCACGAAGCTAGCGGCGATCTGGTCCTCGTCGAGGAAGGACTGATCCTCCTGGTTCACACTGCCGCTGATCAGCTTGCCGGCGCAGGAGGAGCAGGAGCCAGCACGGCAGGAGACGGGCAGATCAATGTTCTGGTCCGCTGCCGCATCAAAGATCGACTGGTCGTCGGCGCAGTCGATCGTGCGGTTCAGGCCTTCGTTGGCATTGACGAGGGTGACTTTGTAGGTAGCCATGGCAGCAGAGCGGGCAAGGCGGTCCAGGCTGGACCGGTTCGCTAATCAGCCTGTTGCGACACCCTGCCGCAAGCCCAGTCCCCATTCGGGGAGACTTTGCCCCCGCTTGGGGGGCGCGTCGTCAGGGTTCATCGCCGACAGTAAGGATCTGAAGAGGGAACCAGGCATGCCGATGGAGACAATGCTGAGCGAGCTTGTGTTGGTGGCCCTATTGCTGGCCGTGGTGGTCGTCTCGGGCAAGGTCTGAGCGAGGTTCTCCTGCGTCAGCCCCCGACGGGGACAGCAAGCTCGGCTGGCAGCAGCAAGTCTTGCGCGTTGATCGAATCAAGTTGCTGAGCTCCCGTGAGGCCATGGGACCGGATGTCGACGCGGCTTTGGGGAAGACAGTGAAACAGCCACTCTTCAAACGGGAAGACAACCTTCTCCTGGAAGAAAACCTCCGGACCGATACAACGCAGGATCACCATCTGATGGCTGGCGTTGTGATAGCGGCAGATGTCCATCGTCGTGGATTGAGGAATGGTTTACACATTGCCCCCCACGCTGCCCGAGAACGGTGACGCATCGAAGCTGTTGGCCAAATTGTCCCCAGATGGGGGCATGGCCAACGGCCGATCAGGGCCAGGCGATGAAGCTCACCGGCTCGTACTTGGCGATCGTGATCCGCCAAGCCCTGATCGCCAGACCCTCCAGGCTGTTGAGGAGCGATGCCGTCTCACCGCCGGAGATCCAGTTCGCCTTGAGCAGCGGCAACTGTTCGCTCATCACCTCCATCGGCAGTTCCACCAGCAGCAGGCTGGCCTCCCCAGCTGCCCGTTGCAGAGGGCCCTCCTCACTGCGCTGCCACAGGCGCAGCAGCAGTTCCAGCGCCAGGGTGCGGCCGTCATCACCGGGATCGACCGCATCGGCAGCGGCGGCCGCCTGGGATTTGCCGGTGAGCGGCAGGGCGCGCTTGCCTGCAAACTTCACCAGGGCCAGCGCAACGAGATAGGGAGCATCGGCCATGGAATCCATCCTGCAGGGCGGCACCACCCTGCCACCATGCCGAATCCATGGACACCACCGAAACGATGCTGAACCGCAGGATGAGTAGTAGTACCTGAATAACGGAATAACGGCAGACGTTGCCCAGCGATCGACGGGTCGGATGTCCCGTCCAGGGATCCGGCAGGGTTACATTCACCGGGCTATTTCGGGCCCCTTCTGGGGCTGTGCGCCATGGCCACCATCGGAGACCAGCTCCAGACCTATCGATCTACCCTTGCCGAGGCCCAGGCCAAAGGTGAGCAAGCGATCGCCAGCAAGGTCGAGCAGCAGATCAGGGAACTGGAGGAGTTCCAGCAGCGCCACCCCGAGGAGGCCGAGGCCCCGTCTCCCTTCGAGGTCTTCTGTGACCTCAACCCCTCCGACATCAACTGCCGCGTCTACGACGACTGAACCGCGAGTGGTTCGATAGCAGGCCTCTCCACGCCTAGGGTTGCTCCTGGCTCACTTCGCGTCCCAGCCAGGGGCAATCCCAGGAGCATGGATCTCACGCCCTTTCTGGCCAGTACAGGTAATGGCACCCCTGAGGAAGGTCTGGAGTCGATCGAGATACCAGGTCGCGTCGCGGTGGTGGCCAAAGGCCGCTTTTTGCTGCGGGCCCTGTGCCGAAGCTTCGGGGGGTATTCCCGCATCACCTGTGCCGTCACCGACCAGGAGATGTGTCTGGACTATCTGGCAGCGGAAGCCGACGATCCTTACGAGCTGCTGGTCTGCACCGATTACCTGGAAACTGGCAACGGTTTTGATCTGGTACGTGAGGCCCGCCAGCTTCATCCGAAGCTCCACGCCGTGATCGTGGCGCTGGGGGATGTGATTCCTGCCGAATGCATCGAGGCACCGTGGCTGGAAGCCGTTGTCGCCGAGGCGGACTTTGTGGACGATCAGCAGCCACTGCAGGCCGCCGTGATGGCCGTGCTTGGCGGGCACTCCTACCGCAGCCCCTCCCTGCGGACGGGCATCCTGCCCTACCTGAGCTGTCCCAGGCTCACCCCCCGCGAGTATGAAGTTCTCGATTTGCTTGCCAGTGGCCTCAGCGATCGGGAGATCGCCAAGCGGCTGGTGGTGAGTGATGAGACGGCCCACACCTACACCAAGCGGCTCCTGCAAACCCTTAGCGTGCACAACAGGTTGCAGGCCGTGCTCAAGGGAATGCGCTGCGGCATGGTTCAGATCTGACAGTCGTCAGGCAATTGACTCCAAGGTCACGAGGACCTTGTTGCACTTAGCCCGTGCCGGGCGGAAAGTCCACACTCGTTCCATGCCCACGACCAGAAAGATCTCAGGGTGATCACCCTTGAATTGCGTTTCTGGCGCGGCTACAGTTCGAGACTGATTACTATATCGATGACTTCGGTGAACCAGTAAGTCGATATCCATTCACGATGATCTCAGCTTGATTCCGCACTGAATTGCAGCGGAGGTGGAAATGCCCTCGGTTTTGCGTGGATCTGCGCGCAACAAAGTTCCGAGCCCGTGCTGGCGTGTCTTTTGTACCCGATTGGGGGCATCTCGAATCCAGCCCGTTTCGGCAGATTAATGGTCGTCCTGCACCGGCCGCCATCCCATGCCCCTGATTCAACGTGAAACTCCTTATCCCCACTGGGAGTTCAGCGATCCTGTCAGCGGTGATCTCCTGCGTGTGGTGCCCGAGCGCGGCGGGCTGATCAGCGGCTGGCGCTGCGGCGATCGGGAGGTGGTGTACCTCGATCTGGAGCGGTTCCTCGATCCCGACCAGTCGGTGCGAGGCGGTTTCCCAGTGCTGTTCCCGATCACCGGCGGGTTGCCGGACAATCAACTACCCCTGCCCCAGGGGACCTTCCCCCTCGGTCAGCACGGTTTCGCTCGCCAGCTGCCGTGGCGCATGGAGCCATTGGCGGATGGACGTGGCGTACAGCTGCAACTGTGCGATAACCACGAAACATTCAAGTCCTATCCGTTCTGGTTCCTGCTCACCATGGAGGTTCGGCTGGACCCCGGGGCGCTGGAGATCACCACCATCGTAGAAAACCGGGGCAACGACACGATGCCGTTCAGCTTCGGGTTGCACCCCTACTTCAACATCTCGAGCCTGGAAAGTGTGCGATTTGAAGGGTTGCCGGTCCAGTGCCTCAACCATCTCACCATGGAGGGAGCGTCCACGGCAGACCAGCTGGAGAAGCTGGCCAGTGGCATCGACCTGCTGGTGCGGCCCACGGGTGCGGTGCGGCTGGTGGATGACGCCGCCGGAACCACCCTCGAACTGCAGCTGACCCACCCCCTCGATCTGGTGGTGCTCTGGACGGAGCCACCGCGGGCGATGGTGTGCATGGAACCTTGGAGCGCACCGCGGCAGGCCCTGCTGAGCGGCGACCGCAAACTCGAGCTGAGCCCCGGCGCCAGCACGAGACTCCACACCCGCTATGCCTTCACGGCAACCCCCCGCACATGAGGATCGGATTGCCCCCAAACGGGGGCATCGCCGGAGCGGGCGGCTGATTGAGTCTGCAGGGCGTTCGAAACGTTGCTGCCATGAGCCAGGCAACCTTCACAACCGCCCTCACCATCGGCGAACTGGAAGCCAGTTATCCGCTGTATTGCAAGGCCCTACGCATCCTGATCCGGGAAGAAAAAACCATCAAGCAGATCCAGCGGAGCGTTTGCTGGCATCGCCTCGAGATGCTGTATCACTGCCTGCCACGGCAGTACAAGGATCCAAACCAGCTTTATCTCCACCTCAAGCGAGAAATCTGCGCGTGAAGCGTGTTCTGGCCATCATCCTTGGCGGCGGCGCCGGCACGCGCCTGCAGCCCCTGACCCTCACCCGTGCCAAACCTGCAGTTCCCCTGGGCGGCAACTATCGCCTGATCGACATCCCGATCAGCAACTGCATCAATGCCGGGATCAGCAAGATCTACGCGCTCACGCAATTCAACAGTCAATCCCTCAACCGCCATATCAGCCTCACCTATAATCTCACTTCTGGCTTCAGCGGCGGCTTTGTTGAGGTGCTGGCGGCCCAGCAGACCCCCGACAGTCCTAGCTGGTTTCAAGGTACGGCGGATGCCGTGCGCCAGTACCGCGAGTTGATCGAGGCGTGGGATGTGGATCAGTTGCTGATCCTTTCCGGCGATCAGCTCTACCGCATGGATTACCAGGCCTTCATCGAGGCCCACCGCGCCAGCGGTGCTGCACTGACGGTGGCGGCCCTGCCGGTTGATGCGGCGACGGCGGAGGCCTTCGGGCTGATGCGCACCGATGCCGATGGGCAGATCCGGGAGTTCCGGGAAAAACCCAGTGGTGAGGCCCTTGAGGCCATGCGCGTTGACACCGGCGCCTTGGGACTGGACCCGGAGGAAGCCCTGCGGCGGCCGTTTCTGGCTTCGATGGGGATTTATGTGTTTGAACGGGAAACGCTGTTTCAGCTGCTCAACAGCCACCCTGAGGCCACCGATTTCGGCAAGGACATCATTCCAGCTGCCTTAAGCACCGGCCTGCACTTGCAGAGCCACCTGTTTGATGGCTACTGGGAAGACATCGGCACGATCAAGGCGTTCTATGACGCGAACCTTGCCCTGGCCGATGAGCACCCCGCCTTCAGCTTTGATGATGAGAAAGCGCCGATCTACTCACGCTCCCGCTACCTGCCGCCCAGCCAGATCCACGACGCCCAGATTCTACGCTCTATCCTGAGTGAAGGATGCCGGCTCGACCGTTGTGTGGTCGATCACTGCGTCCTTGGGTTGCGATTACGGGTCGAGGAGGGGGTTGTGCTCAAAGACACTCTGGTGATGGGCGCCGACAGTTTCGAGTCGGAACGCGAACGTGCTGTCTTGCGTGCTCATGGAGGCGTTCCTCTGGGGATCGGCAGAGGTTCCCATATGTCCAACGCGATTCTGGACAAGAACGTGAGAATCGGCTGCAATGTTCAGGTGATCAACAAGGATCGCGTGCAGGAGGCCGATCGCAGTGCTCTGGGATTCACGATCCGCAGTGGCATTGTGGTAATCGAGAAGAATACAACTCTGGTCAACGGCACCATTATATAGGCTGAATTCCTGCAAAAAATTTGACGCTAATCTCAACTCGCCTGTGTACGGAAGTGGGCTTGCAGGATGCTCTTCAGCACACGACCTGCCAGCTACAGCAGGGCCTGATCGCCCATGGCGAGCACCTCACCAGCCGCTGCCAGGGCTGGACGGACGGCATGATGCGCCAGAAGACCTGGGCGCCTGAAGTGGCCTGAGCTGTCGGTACCTATCAGCGTTGTTGTCCGCTTGAGGTGCCTGCATTGAGCACCTTTTCGCAGCTTACTGCTTTTTGCTTTTCATGGGCCACGAGTTGATGAATGGCGCAGCATCTCAG
>CALPNT020000152.1 GCA_943325005.2 Bifidobacterium breve
GGAGGCGCGGCAGCAGCTGAACCAGGTTGCAGGGTTGGGTGTCGTGGTCCAACTGGGCGCCGATCAGGCGGTCCCAGGCGGTGAGCACGGCATCGAGCGAACCGGGCAACACGAAGATGAGGGTGCCATTGGCCACCCCAGCCAGGCAGCGACTCTGGAGGCTGCTGGTGCCAATCGTCTGGAAGGAGAGCATCCGGAAGAGCTCCCCGAAGCCATCCATGGTCTTGTCGAGCAAAGGAGCCACCGCTTCCGGGGTGCCATCACGACCGGTGAGGCCGGTGCCACCACTGCTGATCATCACCTGCACGGCTGGATCGGCGATCCAGCGACTGACCTCCGCTCGGATCCGGTAACGGTCGTCGGGCACCAGGCAACGCTCCTGCAGCCGATGGCCGGCGGCCTCAAGGCGCTGCTGCAGGGCATCGCCGGAGGGATCGTCGGCGAGGCTACGCCGATCGGACACCGTGAGCAGGGCGATCGAAAGGGCCACAGCAGGCCAGCGGCGGAAAGCCCATTGTGGGGCTGCGGTAGCGGCAGAGTGGGTGGAGTGATCCAGACCAGCCATGCGGGGGCCAGGTGATGGGGGAACGAACGCCGAGGCAGCGGCCACGGTGAGGGTCAAGCTCTTCGCCGGACTGCGGGAGCGGGCGGGCTGGGGGGAGCGAACCTGGCCCCACAGCGCCGGCCTCACACCACACCAGATCTGGAGCCAACTGCCCGATCCGGCACCAGCGCACAGCGTGCGGGTGGCGATCAACCACAGCTTCGCCAGCTTCGAGACGCCCCTCAACCCCGACGATGAACTGGCCTTCCTGCCGCCGATCAGTGGAGGCTGAGCGGCGCGAACCCGTGGAAGCCACGATGCCCCGACTGGATCTGCAGCTGCTCACCACCACCCTTGATCCCCTGGCCTGCCTGGTCGCCTGGCAAAGGCAGCTGGCGGACTTGCCCGGTGGCATGCCCGCCGCTGAGGCCCACTTCATCGGCAGGGTGCGGGGTGTGAGTGGCCAAGGCTTGCCGCTGGAGGCCCTGGAGCTGGAGCATTACCCCGCCATGGCCGAACGCCGCCTGCAGGAGCTGGCCAAGGTCACGGCCCAGGGGACCGCTGCCGTGCTGGTGCGCCACCGGATCGGCCAGCTACGACCCGGCGACGTCATCGTGCTGGTGGCGGTGGCGGCGGATCGCCGCGGTCCGGCCCAGCGGTGCGGCCAGGCCCTGCTGGAAGGCCTCAAGCACGAGGTTCCCTTCTGGAAACGGGAATGGGTGAACGGGGTGGGCACCTGGGTGGAAGGCAACACGCCCCTGTGAACACAGGAGCTCAGAACAGGGGCAGCAGCAGCAGCTGGGCCCAGAGCTCGGTACCGGCCTCCAGCGTGGCCGCCTCGGCGGGCAGCTCCAGCAGCAGCTCGGCCCCCTGCAGCGAACCGATGCGGGACGACGCCTGGCTGCCCTCCAGCAATGCCAGCGGCAAGCCATCATCGGCGAATGCCAGTCTGGCCCGGGCCAGTTCCGGCCGCCCCGGCCGTCGCCTCAGGGGCGCCGCCAGCCTCACCCGCAACCGCCGCAGACCCACGGCATCGCCCCCTTCCAGCGCCTGCAGAGCCGGGAGGACAAGCTGCAAGGCCGTGATGGCGGCCGCCACCGGATTACCCGGCAGACCGAAGAAGGGCAATCCAGCCAGGGAGCCGAACGCAAAGGGGCGTCCCGGGCGCAGGAACAACTTCCAGAACGCCACCGTGCCGCGCTCGGCCAAGAGGGGGCGGATCCAGTCGCTGTCGCCGGCAGAAACACCACCGGTGCTCACCACCAGATCGCAACCGGCAGCCAGCTGATCAAAGGCGGCCGCCAACCGCTCCGGCTGATCGGCCACCTGCAACCGCTGGGCCAGCGGATAGCCCAGACGGGCGAACAGAGCCTCGAGGAGGGTGCCGTTGCTTTCCCAGATCTCACCGGGCCCGCGATCGGCACCGGCGCTCACCAGTTCATCGCCGGTGATCAGCAGGCCAATCCGCGGCCGGGCCGCCACCGGCAGCATCGCCACACCACAGCCCGCCAACCGACCCAGATCGGCGGGCCCGAGGCGCTGGCCGGCCTCCACCAGCACCTGCCCCGGCGCCGCCTCCTCATCGGCGGCACGGATCCAGGGCTCCGGGCCAACGGCCTCCGCGAGAAGCAGCGACGCCCCCTGGACCTCCACCTGCTCCTGGGCTAACACCCGCGCGGCACCCTCCGGCAAGGGTGCTCCGGTGAGGATGCGCACCGCCTCTCCCTCCCCCATGAGCTGCGGGTAGGGAGTGCCGGCTGCGCAGTGTCCCACCACCCGCCAGCGGCGACCGGGCTTCGGTGGCATGGCATCGGCCACGGCGTAGCCATCGAGGATCGCGGCCCGGAATCCCGGCACCGCCTCGCTGGCCAACACCGATTGCGCCACCACCCGGCCCAGGCAGGCCGCCAGGGGGAGGGTCTCGATCGGCGGATGAGGCCGTAGCGCGGCCAGCACCCGCGCCCGCGCCTCCTGCAGCGGCAATCCCTCAGCGGGAAAGGGTTCAGCCTTGGGTTCAGCCATCTCGCCGCTGCCAGACACCACTGCGGCCCCCTTGCTTGTACAGCAGCTGGATGGGCCCGATCGTCATGGCGGGATCGGCGGCCTTCACCATGTCGTAAAGGGTGAGCAGGCCCACACTCACGGCCGTGAGCGCCTCCATCTCCACGCCGGTGGCGGCGGTGGTGCGGACCCGCACCTCCAGACGCAGTCCGGACCCATCGAGCGCCGGCTCGATCGTGGCCTTCACCCCGGAAAGCGGTAGCGGATGGCAAAGCGGAATCAGCTCAGCGGTGCGCTTGGCAGCCTGGATCGCCGCCACCCGGGCCACCGCCAGCACATCTCCCTTGGGCGCCTGACCCTCCATGACCAACGCCAGCGTGACCGGCTGCATGCGCAGCCAGCCCTCGGCCACGGCCTCGCGAACCGTGGCTGGCCGACTGCTCACATCCACCATGTGAACGTCACCGCGGCAATCAAGGTGCGTGAGGCTGGGGAGAGTTCCGTCCAAGGCTTGGCTCATGGATGGGGCGTGGGGGTCAGTGGGGATACTCATGGGGCTGGACATGCACAAGGGTGATACGGGCGCCGGCACCCTGGCGAAACGCACCGCGAGGTGGATCGAGCCATCGGCCAGATCGCAGCCATCGCTGGACATCTGCAGGTGTCGGAGCATGGAACACCGCAACGAGAAGCCAACTCCATACTCGCGCCAGCGGGGGCTGCTGCCGGCGCCCCGCAAGCCGGGACCCGACCAGGCCATCAGCCCAGCCGCTGCTCCTTTCGCATCCAACGGATTCACAATCGGCGGAGATCGACTGGAGGCAGGCCCGCTCCTCACTCGAGGTAGCTGCTGCAGCCCATGAAGCCCTCGGCCACCTTCTGGTTCACGAACGCCCGGGCCCACCGGTATCGCTCGGGCTGGCTCAGGGCCAGATGGGCCACCACGAACGGACTGGGGGCGATCACCCGCTATGGCGAGGGCCTCTCGATCGAACAGGCGTTGCGCCGCCAGCGAGGAAGCCATGCCCAGGCGCTGCTGCTGATGCTCCCCTCTCTCTGGCGGGCTGGAGCCGCGATCCGCAGCTCAGCGGCAGTGGCAGTGGTTTCACGGCAGTGCTGGAGCGGGGCTGAACCCCACCCTCACCGGCCGCCCCTCAGACCAGTTGCCGCTAAGCAGCTGGCTGTTCATCCCCCGCCGCCACGCCGCCGCCAATGCCGACACCAGCACCGCCAGCCGGCCGGCCGGCTTCTACAGACCCGAAACCCTGGCTACTTACCTGGGGGTGTCGCTCTCGACCATCTACAGCTGGAACTCCAGCGGCTACGGGCCTGCCTTCGTGAAGCTCGGCAACCTCGTCCGCTACACGTTTGAGGACGTGGAGCTGTGGCTGGCCCGGCAGCTTGAGCTCTCGCGGGGGTGATCAGACCAGCCAATCAGCCAGATCTGTTCAGCTCTGCTGATTTGGACGGATCTCAACCCAGGGCTCTCCGCTACGGAGATGATCCATCGCTCTGGCCAGGGTGGTGGAGAGAACGTCCTGCAAGGAAGCGTTGCTGCAATTCCCCAGGCGCAACCAAATCACCTGCGGGCTTGAGCAGATTGTCCTATCGGATCAGATTGTTGGCGATTAAGTGCTGGCCGAATACGGTCCTGACGTTCTCTTGGTCGCGCAGTTTGAACAGGCGCAGACCGCCGAATGCCGTGATCCAATCAAATATATTATTGATCCCACCTCATGCTAGATTAATTCAAATCAAGAAAATTGATGGCGTTACTTTGGGCTCTGGTCACGGCAATCGCTGACGCCATCGCAGGCGTGATCATTGGCAAGGCATGCAAGAAGAGTAATCCCCTCGCCGTCTCATTGATTGTCACGATCGGTACCCTGGTCTTCTTCCTGCTGGTTGGCTTGCTTGGTCCTGGGATTCACCTTGAGGCGAAGTCTTTGCTCTACGGCATTTTGATCGGCATTTTGTTTGCGGTTGGCAATGTCATCTACTACAAGGCACTGTCCATTGGCCCGATGGGAACCGTTGCCGTGACCATGAGTTTGGCGCCACTTGTGCCGATTGGCTTTGACGTGCTCACAGGCAAGGCACCAAGCCCCCTCCAGTATGCGGGATTCTTGCTGATCGCTGCTGGTCTATTGCTTGTTGTGATGAAGCGACAAGGCTCAATCGGAGCAACGCTAGGCGGAGTGAATCCTTACTTGCTGGCGATTCCAGCCTCACTAATCTACGGAATTATTAACATACTATTTGAGCTTACTGATAGCGCCAGTATGCTTGGTCTATTGCTGCTGATCCAGATCTCAAAGCTGATCACAACTACACTGATTGCCTTGCCAACGATCAAGCGAATAAGATCAGGAAGCATTCCGACCTTGAAGCTGATGCCGGTCGGCGCTATCTTCGGCATCGCTTGGATTGCCCTTGATTGGTCAGCCAAGCAGGGATCCATCGACATCACATCCGCTATTGAGCACAGCTCGCCAATCTTTGTGGCGATTCTGGCCTACATCTTCCTTCACGAGCGACTTACCAGAAACCAGACTATCGGCTTCATCTTGGCGCTATCTGGCATCATTTTTCTGGTGGCTTTCCCCGCTAGTCACCATCTTGCTTCTGCAGCTGAATGTGGAACGGAATGCACGCACATGCACCACCATTTCAGTCGCATGATTCGGTGAGCAAGCCGCTATGGTAGCTGATCTGAGTGGGTTGCTTGGGCTCGTGTTGATGAGCCGAAATTTGGTTGTGTAGGCATGTTGCACAAGTTTCTTCGGTTCATCGCTTCAATCAAAAGGCCGCCGCGCAGGATCACCCATTCGCCTACTTGATTAGACAGCAAGCTCAGTCAGCAGGCCCTTTCCTGCCTGGCCTGGTATGCATGTACCAAAGGTGCCCGCCATGGTCATGAGTCGAGTCCGGTTTCAGGCAAGCCTGTCGCTGCCCGAGTTCCTCCAGTTCTACGGCACCGAGGAGAATTGCGAGGCCGCCCTGGAGCAGGCACGCTGGCCTGATGGTTTCCGTTGCCCCCGCTGTGAGTGCATGGAGTGCGGGTTGATCCATGGCAGGCGCCACAAGCGCTATCAATGCCGGAGCTGCCTTCATCAGGCCACCCTCACGGCCGGAACCATCCTGGAGGCAACCAAGTTGCCGCTGACCATCTGGCTCCTCGCTTTCTACCTGGTGGGTCAGGCCAAGACGGGCATCTCCTCACTCGCTCTGAGGCGCCATCTCGGCGTGAACTACCGCACGGTATGGCTGGTTCACTTCATGATCATGCAGGCGATGAAGGAGCGGGATGGGGCCTATGTCCTGTGGGGAAAGGTACAGTTGGATGATGCCTACCTTGGCGGAGAACGCTGTGGTGGCAAGCCTGGTCGAGGGTCAGAGAACAAGGTTCCGATCGTGGCGGCCGTCTCTATCGATGATGCGGGCCAACCTCGTTACGTGAAGCTTGCCACCGTGGCGACGTTCTGTTTTGTCGCCATCGCTGACTGGACACAGGATTCACTGGCTATAGGATGTGAGGTGATCTCAGATGGGCTGGCCTGCTTCCGCGCCGTGACAGAAGTCGGTTGCCTGTATCAAGCTGTGGTGGTGAAAGGACTCCATCCCATTGAACTGCCTGTATTCCGCTGGATCAACACAGTCCTCATCAACTTGAAAGCCAGCTTCAGCGGCACCTTTCATGCCCTAAAATTCGATAAGTACGCTGATCGTTACCTGGGTGCCTTTAAGTACCGCTTCAACCTACGCTTCAACTTGTTAACAATGACTGAGCGAGTGGTTCATGCCATCTGTAACTGCGGCGCTCGGCCGGAACGCATCTCGAGGAGTGCGGAGCTAGCTACCTAATCAAGTAAGTCTTTCAGAAAGGAGTATTATAATTTATGCTCACCACTGACCGTCCGTCCTCAGAAATTAGGATCGAAGTCTGAGTTGTTGGGCGCATTCCTGTAACTTGCCACCCGGGAAGTCCACCTACGAACTGAAACAGGTAACCTCTCTGGTCTTTGCTAATCCAGCAAAGACCTAGAGGAGTACTGGAGTCAAACATGCACTTGTCCGGAACATATTTGGCGATTCCACCATTCAGGGTGATTGCTGTATTTCTGGCTAAATTAGTTGCCCTAGCTTTTCCGCTGTAATCCTGTGAAAGAGCAGCCCCCATCGTCGTAAAATAGGTCATAATAATAATAGCTAATGAAGTCTGGAATGTTCTCTTGCATGGGATAGGCATTGAATTCCTTCGGGGTGATTTGTTTTCAAATGGAGTGGGAGCGCATTCTTCTAAAGTCATCTCTTTATTTACATTGCTTGCGCACTTGTGACAATTGGAAATCTCATAGGTTTTGGGCCTAATAGTTACCAGTCATGCCCGGCATACCAGTCATACCCGGCATACCAGTCATACCCGGCATACCAGTCATACCCGGCATACCAGTCATACCCGGCA
>CALPNT020000153.1 GCA_943325005.2 Bifidobacterium breve
CGCTCTGCGACTTGCCGCCCAGCGACTTGCCGCCCGGCGGCTCGACATGCTGCGACGCCAGCGCCAGCTGGCGCTCACTGCTGCCGGCCGGCTGATCCGGAGCGTTCAACAGCATCCGCTGCTGCTTTCGGCCCCGCTGGCCGTGGCTGCCCTCGGTGCCGGCTTTGCGGCCCAGGCGCTGCTGCGGCCAGTCGCCCCGCAGGGTGACCTGCTCGATGCCTTGATTGCGGTACCCACCCAGCCGGCCCGCAGCGGCCCCCAGGCCGCCCGCGCCGAGCTGGAGGCGGCCCTGGCGGCCCGCTCGATCCGTGCCGAGCGGGCCGCCACTCCCCGGGCTGCTGGGCGCACGCTGGCGGAACCGGCAGCCGGGCCGGCGTTGGCGCTGGAGATCCGCGTGGCGTTGTTGAAGTTGTCAGCCAATCCCAGGCTTGGAGCCAGCGGACCCTGGAGCCTGAGCGATCGATCCGGCCGGGTGCTGCAGAGCGGTGGCCCGGAGCAGGCGCCGGCCCTGGCCTCCCTGCTGGCAGCTGAACCGGAACTGTGGCTGCAGACCGGTCCCGGCGATCACCTGACGGCCGATGGCCGCGGATACGACGGCCGTTTCCGTCTGCTGCGCAATCGTGCTGGAGTCCTGGTGGTGAACCACCTCTCGCTGGAGAGCTACATCAGTTCGGTGGTGGGTGGCGAAATGCCAAGTGGCTGGAACCTCGAAGCGCTAAGGGCCCAGGCAGTGGCTGCCCGCTCCTACGCGATGGCCCACATGGCCCGGCCCGCGGATGGCCAGTGGCATCTGGGCGATACCACCCGCTGGCAGAACTACGAAGGCCTCAGCAGCGTCACCGGGCCCACCCGCCAGGCCACCGGCAGCACGGCCGGCGTGATCCTCAGTTATCAGGGGGGGATCGTCGAAAGCCTGTACGCCGCCACCCAGCAGATCGTTGATGAGGCCCATGGCCATCTCGGCGCCAGCATGAGCCAGAACGGCGCCCAGGAGCTGGCGCTGCAGGGGCTCCGCTACAACCAGATCCTCGGCCACTACTACCAGGGGGCTTCCCTGGCCCGCCTCCAGGCTGGTGCGCGCTGAGCACTTCTGGCAGGAGGCCCTGGCCGTCTCCGAGCGGGCGCTGGCCAGCGGCGCCCTGGTGCCGCTGGACACCGAGTTGCTGCAGCCGGCCGGAATCGAGCCCTTCCTGCTGCGCCAGCTGCTCTCCCTGCCGCCCAGGCACCTGGCCGCCGCCGGCCCCAGGCCGAACCCTTTCCTGCCCTGGGATCGGCCGCTGCAGGTGGCGCTGTTGCCCACTGGTCATGTGCTGCTGCTGAACAAGTTTCCGGTGCAGAAGGCCCATCTGCTGGTGATCACCCAGCAGTGGCAGCCGCAGAGCGGCTGGTTGGACGAGGCGGACTGGGCGGCGGTGGCCAGGGTCAGCGCCGATACGGGTGGCCTGTGGTTCTTCAACAGCAGCAGCACCGCTGGAGCCAGCCAGCCGCATCGCCATCTGCAGTTACTGCCCCGGCATCAAGGGGAGGTGAGCTGCCCGCTCGCCAGCAGGCTTGAAGCCCAGCTGGCCGGTGAGGCGCCAGCCTGGCCCTGGGCCTACCGCCTCAGCCGCCGCCAGGATCCCGGCTGTGCCCAGGAGCTGGCCGAGCTCTATCACCGCCATGGACTTGATCTCGCCCTCGGTCAACCGGGCCAGCAGCCAGCGCCTAGCCACGCCTACAACCTGATTTTCAACGACCACTGGTTCCTCACCGTAAGGCGGGTACGGGAACACCAGGCCGGCTTCAGCATCAACGGGCTCGGCTTTGCCGGCTACCTGCTGAGTACGGCGCGCGCCGACCACACCTGGTTGAGCAGCCATGGGCCCTGGGCCCTGCTCCAGGCGGTGGCGGCAGATCATTCCGTGGTTCCACGGTTGCGTTGCATCGACGACTAAGGGCTCTCTGGAAAGACGGGTGACGGCTCTGGTCGCACCTGCCTTACATCGAGTCTTCTGTCCACCGTGTCCAAGTCCTCAGCCGATTCGGCAACCAGCATCGCCCAACGCAATCACCGCGTTGAGCTCTATCGCAATCTGGTGCGTCCCATTGCCCTGCACTACGCCAGCTGCAGCCGTGAATCCAGCGACGATCTCCAGCAGGTGGGCCTGCTGGGGCTGATCCGGGCTGCCGAGCTCTATCGCCAGGAACGGCAAACTCCGTTCTCGGCCTTCGCCCGCCCCCACATCCGTGGTGCCATTCTTCATTATCTGCGCGACAGCGCTCCGGTCGTGCGGTTGCCCCGGCGCCAGGCCGAATTGCAGGAGCGCATTCAGCGGCTGCTGGAGGCAGCGTCTCCCGGCCTCGAGCCGGGTCCACGGGAGGCCCAGGTACGCCAACGGCTCGGGCTCAGTGAGCCGCAGTGGCAACTGCTGGCCCAGCAGCGCCAGCTGAATCGGCCGATGCCGTTGGAGGGGGAGCTGCTGGAGTGGGTGGAAGCCCCCGAGCAGAGCGTGGCAGCGGACGCGCCGGCGATTCCGGCCGTCGATCGGCTGCTGGCCCAGCTGGAACCGCGCCAGCGTCAGGTGGTGCGTCAGGTGGTGTTGGCGGGCTGGAGCTACCGGCGTCTGGCCCAGCAGATGCAGGTCAGTCCGATGACGATCCAACGGCTGCTGCGCCGGGGCCTGGCCCAGCTGCGCAGCCAGCTGGATCAGCAGGCCCTCAGGCCCGGGACTCTGGTGGGTTCCGTTGAATCTGCTGCTCCAGGGTGCTGATCGCCGCATTCAGGGCTGCCAGCTGGCGCTCAGCGCCATCACGCCAGAAGGTGAGCATCTGGAGCTTGCGCTGCTGATGACGACGGCGTTGGCTATCGCCGTCATCGACGCCGCAACAGCCGATCGGGAAGAACATCGCAACGGGGGGCAGGGTTCTGTGTTCTAGCCAGCTCAGTAGGCCGATGGGGAGTCGTCCCCCTGGACAGTCAGGGGTGGCGGGGAGCAGGCATGATCAATCTCGCTCGCGGCCGGGACCACCACCTCCGGCAGGATGGAGCGGATCAGCTCTTTCCCCGTCCAGTCGCCCTTTTTCTGTTTGCGTGTGGTCCGCCCCACTGGCTGCCTCGGGCCCCTGGTGGGTCTGTTGATCGGTGGCCCCCTGGTGCTCAGCGTTTCCGGCGCCCACGCCTACGTGGCCCTGATGGCTGGCCAGAGCGCCCGCCCCTTGAACGGTCAGTTCAACAGCGTGCCGGTGCTGCATTCCAACCAACCCGAGGAGGTGGAGGGCCCTGGCATCTTGATCAATACCGCACCTGGTGTGGCCTATACCGCCGAGACTGGCGCGGCGTTGCGCAATGCCGTTTACACCTTCAATGGTGAGTTCGGCATGCATCTGCACCACAAGTACTTTCCAGCGGCGCGAGGCTCGATTTCGGCCTCCCAGCGCCGCGCTGAGCTCACCCTCGCGGCGATTCTGATCAATCCAGGCGTGGTGCCCGTGCACATTCGCTTCAGCAGCGGTGCCGTGCGCAACAGCTTTGAAGCCCCCTATCTGGCCAACAATCTGATGGGGGTCAAACCTCTCGGTCCAAGGCCCTGGAACACTGGTCCTGGCGATGCCACCGCGATTCAGATGTTGCGTGGCAAGCTCGATTCCCGCCTCAGCGATGAGATCACAGTTCCGGCGCGATCACGGATTGTCCTGTTTCAGACCCAGCTGCCTGCCCTTGGGATCGCCAATGCCCTGCTCAAGGGCAAAAGCGATGGTCCCTTCCAGATCGCAGTCGTGGCAGCCGCCAACAACCCCCAAAATGACGACCAGATTCTTTCCGTGCTGGACCAAGGCCGACTGGCACCGGGTCGTGTCTATCTTGATCGGATCAGCGAAATCAATAATCGAACCATATTTTCTCGGGTTGGTGGCGTCGCCATTGGTGATTCCTTTCAAGCCAGCATCAGTCATGATCTCAGTAGCCAGGGTGCCCTGCATATTCCCTTCACCAGCACCGACCGACACAATTTCGGTACCAAAGATATTCAGGTCAATCCCCTGGCCAGTCGCATGCTGGATTCCTCCCTCGATAACATCGGCACCTATGGCGTGCGCTTTGATGTGGATCTCAATCTGCGCGGCAGCGGACCCTATGAGCTGGTGATGAGCCATCCCTCACCACTGGGGGGACGAAACTTCACGGCTTTTCGAGGCTCCATCCAGATTCGTTCCGCTGAGGGCCTGCGCGAGGTTCATGTTGGCCTCAGGTCTGGGGAAAGCCTCTCGCTCGGACCGATCAATCTGCGGCCCGGCGTTGGCTATCCCCTGCGAGTGAGCATGGTGTATCCGGCGGATGCCACACCGGGCCATCTGCTCAGCATCGTGCCGATCGGCCAGCTGGCCGTGGTCCAGCAGCAACAACGGCAGCAAGAGCTGGCCCGGCTCAACGCCAGCCGGCCCGCCAAATCCAGCGGCCCCCCGCCTGTGCCGGGCTCGCCAGCCAGGGCGGAACCCGATCCAGATGCCATGGCGCCGGCTGCGCCCCAGCCTCCGATCAAGGCCACGGCCTTCAGACGTTTCCGCCCGCCGGCGCAACCGCTGCTGCCGCCGCCGGAGATTCTGCTTCCCAGCTCGATTCCCACCTGGTTGCAAGCACCGCCGGCACCGCCGGTCTGGCAAGGCAGCGATGGGCGCCGCCCCTCGGTGCGGGTGATCACGCCCAGTGGTCTGGGCGGCTCCAGGGGAGCTGACGAATCTCTGGTTGATCGTTACCGTCGAGCGGTGGAAGCACAGCAACGGGTGATGCAGGGGTGGCAGCAGCCATGAGCCAGGCCTGAGCGAGGAACCGAGCGTGGAGGTGGATGAAGCCCCCGAAGCATGGAAACGCACCAGCGTCTCACTGCCGCAGCAGACGGTGGTGCACCTGGAGCGGCTGCGCCGCGAGTGGGGCCTGAAGCATCGGGGCGCGGTGCTCGAGCGCCTGTTGCAACAGGTCTTCGGCGATGGTGAGCTTGATACCGACGACCTGCCGGACAACCTGACGGCGGTCGCCGAGCGCCTTGATGCCGATGGCGAGCTCGATGAGCAGGCGTCCCTGGTGTTGATCGGCCGGGACGCTCTCGAGCCGCTCGCGCTCGAGGAAGCCAACCGTGATGCTGGGACGGATCGCAGCCGCAGCCTGGCTGGAGGAGCAGGTGGTGGGATTGATCTGCCTGGGTTTGTACAGAAGCGCACCAGCAAACTCAAACGTGATCTGGGCCCCACCCTGCGCACGGGCCCAGCGCTGAGCGTGGCGCCCCTGCAGGTGTCGGCGGAGCTGATCCAGCAGGCGCTCCAGGAAGCCCGCGATCACTGGATCACCGTCTATGGCCAGCCCCCCAATGCCACGGTGCTTGAGAACGCCATGATCTGGCTGGCCCATGACATCTGGCCCCAGTCGGATCAGAGCGAGGGGCGGCTGTTCACCTGGTCGGCGGCCTGTGAGCTGATGCGTGACAACGTGCCGGAATGGAGCGAGCAACCCCCCAGTTTTGAGCGGGTGCTGGTCATCGCCGGCCTGCTCGAGGATCCCTTTAGTCCCGCCACCTTGACGTTGCGGTTGCCCACCTTGATTCGTCGTTTCGTGCAACGGTTCAGGCGCCGCAGCCGGGGCCGCTCCTTCCAGACCCTGGAGCACACGATGACGCTGCAGGGAGCGCTCAGACTGCTCAATTTGCCGACGGATCCAGGCCAGCGCCTGGTCTTATCCCAGATTCGCGAGTCTTACCGCGAGCTGGCCCTGAGCCATCATCCGGATGCTGGTGGCTCGGTGGAGGCCATGCGCCGGATCAACGAGGCTTATCAGCTGCTCAAGGAGCTATACCGCCAGCGCCTGGAACCGAACTAGCCGAATCTCCACTCCCAGCCGAGACTTGGATCTGGTCCAGTTCTGATTCTCGGCTGTGAAGACTGATTGGGACTGGGCTGGATCCGGCTGGCAGCCGTCCATGGCTGGCCTTGAGCTGCTGGAACCTGGATCGGGGCAAGCGGAACTTCAAGCCAGTGGCTTGCCGGCTTTCCTGGTCTTTTCAGGAGTCCCAGTAAAGACTTCTGGGCTAATTTCCAGTTTTTCATGCCTCAGCCCATCGCCGCCAGCCGAACGCCGCCACCTGCGGTCGGACTCGGCCGCCAAGCCATCAGTGGTCGCCGCGCTCTTCGCCCATCCATGCCCTGGCCCATGGGCCTCAATCAAGTCTTGTTATGCGACAATTGACGAGTCCTGAATGAGACTGCCGAGAGTCGAAGTATTCAAAAGTCTCATATGGGTCTGGATGCAGGACTAGGCCCAAGTTGCAGATGAGACTATCGAGAATTGAGCGGGGTCAATTGTCGCAGCTAGCGCTTGTCGCGGGACTCAGTAAAGGTCGCAGCTCAGACGCACGAGAATTTCGCGCAATCACAAATCCTATCCAAGTCTTGCCATAAGACTCAATATGAATCGGATCCGAGATTTGCGAGATCTACTTGAAGTCAATAGTCCTATCTTGGTCCCATTTAAGGACTTAGAGCGAGTCTCATCCAAGACGACCGGATTTAGGCTGTCATCGTTGGTCGCATTTAGGTCTTATTATGGGACTCATGCAAAGTCGCATCTGGCTGATGCGAGAATCGCGTGTGATCAACTGTCTTGTTCTGGTCTTGCGATAGGACCAGGAAAAGTCGCAACTAAGACCAGGTAGATTCCAAAAAATCGGCGATTTGGTTTGCGTGGCACCATGCCTAGGAGACAGCCTCTGCTGTTGAGGTTGAGTGCCGTTGCTTCTGGGGCCCTGACCTCTGGGCTCTGGCCTGATCTTGTCCACGGCCGTCAAGTTTGTCCAAGCTCAGCGAAGCGCCGTGGACACAGCTTGAAAGAACTGGTGTGACTAGGTTTAAAAATTCTGCGTATCTGCTTCATAGGCAGATACGCAGAATTTGATCGCCTCTTTTTCACCGTTTGACGGTCCTTGGGCTCGGTGGGACGGGCCGTCGTTCTGGAGCTTGAAGGGAAGCCGCCGGC
>CALPNT020000154.1 GCA_943325005.2 Bifidobacterium breve
AGCAGCAGCAGGCGACGACGACGCGGCATGAGCTCAGGGGCGAGGGGAGCGATCGAGGGGCTTCAGAGTCGTCGGCCCAGAGCCCAGCTCACCGCTGCGCAGCATGCGTTCCAGGCGCTGACCGTCGTTGATCAGCGGCACTCCGGCGGCCCGATCCAGCAGGGCGCGACCCAGATTCATCACCGGCTGGCCGGCGGTGCGTTGCAACGCATTGGTGAGCCACCAGCCCACCACCAGGCTGCCGAAGGCCGCCCAGACCGACAGATCGGTGACGGCAACCACACCGACCACAAAGCCGATGGCGGTCCACAGGGACAGCAGGGTGAGGATCGGCACGCCCAGGTAGGGAAGGGCGCCGAGGAAGGCGAGCAGCTGGGGCGCATGGGCGATGCCGAGGGCCCGGATCAGCACCAATAGGGGCACCCTTGCCCCCCACACCAGCCAGGCCACCAGCCAGGTGCTGGTGGCCCAGACGAGAAAGCCACTCAGAAACAACAACGCTTCCACCACCAGGCTGATCGCGAAGCGCAGCGGCCGCACCTGGTTGACGAACAGGATGAAGGCCTGGCCCACCGCCTGCGATAGGCCCGCCAGCAGGGCGATGCCGAGGCCGATGCGGCTCAGCGGGCCGAGGGCTTCGCTGCTGAGATAGGCGGCGGCCTCAAAGCGCAGAGCACCAGCGATCACGTCCAGCACCTCTCCCATGGCGACCCCCGAGCCTGGAGGGGTTCTAGCGGTCGCGGCCAGGGGCAGCCGCTCAGACCGCGATCGTCACCGCTAACACGGGCGTCGGCGCCCCTTCAGCGCTGCGGGCGACGCTCGTAGAGGCGCGCGCCTAGCGCGCCCCCGAGCAGCAGCAGCAGGGGCCACTCCCCCCAGCGGTCGTAGGGGGTCAGGGCCGAGAGCCGCTGCAGCTGCATCAGGCCGCTGCGCCGCAATCCCGGCGGTAACTGATCGCGCAGACGGCCGCGGGCATCGATCAACAGGCTGGGCCCGGTGTTGGCGGCACTGACCAGCCAGCGTCCGGTTTCGATCGCCCGCAGCTGGGCCAGGGCCTTGAACTGCTGCTGCAACAGCAGCGGATAGGGATCAAGGTTGGCGCTGGCCAGCAGCCAGCCAGCCCCGGCGCGACTGGCGGCCGCCAGGGCTGCCCCATCCGAGAGCTCGTAGCAGATGGCCACCGCCACCGGTCCGGCCGGTCGGTCCAGCAGGCGCGAAGCGGGCCCCGCTTCCAGGCCTCCCACCGCCGAGAGCCCTCCCCAGCGCCATAACCCTGACAGCGGCACCCATTCCCCCAGCGGCACGAGCCGGTGCTTATCCACCCAGCCGCTGGCCAGCAGGTGGCCAGGATCAAAGCGCAGCAAGCTGCTGCGCTGGCTCTCGCCTTGCTGGCGGAACCCACCGCTGAGCACCTCGACGCCTGCGATCTCGGGTAGGGGCTGGCCCAGGGCCAGGGAACCCTCCGGCAGCACCAGGCTGCTGACGCCGCCCATCGCCGTGTCCTGCGGCACCAGCTCCTGCCGCACGCTCGCGGCCGCGGCACCCTGCAAGACACCAGCCGCGGTGCTGGCTTCCTGATCCGCACGTTTCAGGCCTGTGGCCCCTGCCGAGCCGTCGCCGTGGCGGGCGGGGTTCGCCGTGCGGCGTTGGGCCGCCGCCAGAAAGCGCAGCAGGGCCTGCTGTTGCCGCGGCTCGAACTTGTGGCGGGTGGGGATGGCTGGCTGCAGCACCAGCAGCCGCTCCGTCGCTCCGGCCTGCGGGGCGATCGCCGCCAGGGCACTGGCCCCGGCCAGATGGGCGGCGGCCACCAGGGCCAGTCCCGCCAGCAGCCAGCGCCGCCGGCCGGGGATCGGCGCCAGGGCCCGCCAGAGGCACCAGGCGATCAGCAGCTGCACGGCCGCCACGGCGCCGGCGCCCGCCAGGGCCGCCACCCCCGCCAGGAGCCGATCCCCCGGCAGAGCTGAGGAACCGAGGCCGAACCAGAACAGAGGACCGCGGGCCAGTTGCACCTCCGCCAGCCCCCAGAGCAGTGAGCCGATCAGGGCGGTGCTGAAGCGACTGGCCTCGAGTCGGCGCATCAAGGCCAGCCACAGGGCCACCAGAGCACCGCCGAGCAGGCCGCAGCCCAGCCAGAGGGTCAGGCAGATCGGCAGGCTCAGCGGCGCCGGCACCCCGATCCAGTCGAGGGGATGGAGCCACAGCAACCAGCGATGGCTCACCAGCACCGCCACCAGTCCCCAGAGGCCAGCCGCCAGCAGCGGCCAGCGGCTGCGTTCCAGGGCTGGAGGCGGCGAACCGGCGAGGGCCCAGAGCAGGGCCAGGGCCGGCCACAGCAGGGCCGGCAGCCCCAGGGGCGCCAGGGACAGGCCCGCCAGCAATCCGGCGCCGCAGATGGTGATTCCCCAGAGGCGACGGTCATTGCCCATGGCGGCTGAGCCTAGGAAGCGCCAACCTCTCAACAGGTCCCTTCGGGGCATCCACCCACCAGCTTCTCCGGAGGATCCCCAGCCATGGATCAGGGCAATCTGCTGCAGATGCTGCTGCTGCGCGGCCTCGGCACCACCTCACTGGTGACCGATCGTCTGCGTTACGTGAGCCAGGAATGGGTCAGCAGCGGCAAGGTCGATCCCAGCCACGCCGCGGCCTTGGTCGACGACGTGCTCAAGGCGCTCCGGGGAGAGAGCCCGGAGCTGGAACAGCAGGCTGAGCGCCAGCTGGAGCGCAATCGCGATGATCTCCTGCAGGATCTGGGTCTGGCCCGTCAGCGCGAAGTGGATGAGTTGCGGGGGCGGCTGGACCGGTTGGAGCGGCTGATTCGCCAGCGCGGTGGTCAGGGCTGGTTGGATGGCGCGCTTGCCGGTGTCTCCGATGAGGATCTGCCCCCTGACTGAGCCAGCTGGCCCTGCGGCCTCAGCCCCGGGGCTGCAAGAATCGGCGCCAACAGTTCTGCGGCCATGCGCGACATCCTGATCAGTTCGGCGGTCTGTGTGGCCTGTCTGTTCGTGGCGTTTGTCAGTCAGCTGGTGGCCCCATCGGCGCTGCTGCCGGCGGCGGAGGCTGCGGCCACGAGCGCTGCGGCGATTGTCCGCTCTGCGGGCGCCGCCGACGTTCAACCGCCTCCCGGCGGCGCCATCACCACAGCCAGCCTCGCCGCCGTGGTGGCTCCGCTGGAACTCGATCCTGACGACACCAACCCCCGTCTTTTCACCATGGCCTCCAGCAACGACAGCAACGGCGAAGCGATCGCCCAGGGCGGCGCTTCCGCTCTCGGAGGTGCGATGGAAGCTCCCAAGGAAACCGTTACTTCCAGTGGTCTGCGCATCACCGACCTGGTGGTGGGCAGCGGCGCCGAAGCGGTCAGCGGGCAGGCGGTGTCGGTGAATTACCGGGGCACGCTCACCAATGGCAAGGAATTCGACAGCAGCTATGGCCGCGGCCCCTTCAGCTTTCCCCTCGGCGGTGGTCGGGTGATCAAGGGCTGGGATGAGGGCGTGGCTGGCATGAAGGTGGGCGGTAAGCGCCGCTTGGTGATCCCCCCTGACCTGGCCTACGGCGAGCGTGGTGCTGGTGGTGCCATCCCTCCCAATGCCACCTTGATCTTCGAGGTGGAGTTGCTGGCTGTCGGGGGCTGAACCGGCCTGGTGGCGGCTTGGTCACCCCGATGGCCGTGATCGTTAGGATCACAGCGATGGGATTGGCCCCTGGCTGGCTATTCCCCTGGCCCGTGACCTCTTGCTCTGAGGCCAATCCGCCCAGGGCCAAGCCGCTCAGCGTCAGGTTGTGCCAGTGATGACCCGATGCCTGCGGCATCGGGTTGCCCCCTTTCTTTCCCATACGCCCCTTCACCACCTCCCATGGCTCACCAGCTGCCCGCGCTGCCCTACGACCTCGACGCGCTCGAGCCCCACATCTCCCGCTCCACCCTCGAGTTTCACCACGGCAAGCACCACGCCGCCTACGTGACCAATCTCAACAACCTGGTGGCCGGCACCGACCTTGAAGGCAAGAGCCTCGAGGAGACCGTCACCGCCGTGGCCGGTGACGCCGCCAAGGCCGGCATCTTCAACAACGCCGCCCAGGTGTGGAACCACAGCTTCTACTGGCAGTGCATCAAGCCCGCCGGTGGTGGCGCCCCCACGGGTGAGCTTGCCGCGAAGATTGATGCCGACTTCGGCAGCTTCGACGCCTTCAAGGAGCAGTTCAAGACCGCCGGCGCCACCCAGTTCGGCAGTGGCTGGGCCTGGCTGGTGATGGATGGCGGCACGCTCAAGATCACCAAAACCGCCAACGCCGACCTGCCCCTGGCCCACGGTCAGAAGGCCCTGCTGACCATGGATGTCTGGGAGCATGCTTACTACCTCGACTACCAGAACCGTCGTCCGGACTACATGAGCACCTTCCTCGACAAGCTGGTGAACTGGGACTTTGTCGCCGCCAACCTCGCCGCGGCCTGATTCAGCCCTGCTGGCTCAGGATGACCTGCTTGCCACCAGCCCCGGGCCGAATCGGCCTGGGGCTTTCTGTTGGCGGGCCAGTCGCCCACGCCGAGCGGCAGAGCCCGGATCCCGCTTGCAAGCCAGAACAGCCATGCCACCGCTGTTTGGCGGGGGGTAACCCAGGCCTGCCGGGCGGTCTGGTCCCAGAATCGGTGCTGGCGCCCTTGGCTCCCCACGCTTCTGGACAGATCCTTGGCACGTTTGGTTCGGCCTGCCGCTACCCCTTCAGCGGTGCTGCTGAGGCCCCAGCGCTGGCCGGCGCTGGCTGCTGGCTCGGGTGGGGCGCCGTTGCCCGAGCTGCCGGCTGAGGCGGCTGCACCCACGCTGTTGCTGGTCGATCGGCGTGATCCAGCCCTGGGCAGGGCCTGGCGCCACCAGTTGCTGCAGACCCTGCAGCCGGCGGAGCTGGAGCGGTTGCAGCGCTTCCGTTTACCCCAGGACGCCGATCGCTTCCTGCTGGGTCGAGGTCTGCTGCGCCGTTGGCTGGCCCAACTGTTGGGCTGCTCCGCGACTGATTTCAGCTTCAGCCTGCTGGCCCATGGCAAACCGGTGCTGCTCGGTGCGCCTCACTTCAATCTTTCCCACTCCGGCGATCTGATCCTGTTGGGTCTGCATCGCCACCGGTCGGTGGGCGTTGATCTGGAGCGGGATCGGGCCCGTTTCGACTGGCAACCGATCGCCCGGCGCTATTTCAGCGAAGCGGTGCGACAACGGCTAGAGCACGACCATCCCGATGAAACGCTTCAGCGGCAGGCCTTCCTGCTGGAGTGGTGCCGCCTGGAGGCTCGTCTGAAGGCGGATGGCTGCGGCCTCAGTGGCCTTGATGGCCGCGGCGAAGGGCTCTGGACGGCGGACTGTTGGCAGGTGAGCCTGCCCCAGGGTTACTGGGGTGCTGCAGCGCTGTTGCCTTCTGATGGAGTGGCGCTTGGTCGGGCCGAGGCCAGCACCGCTGCGGGTGGAATCCACATGGCATCGCCATAGGAGAAGAAGCGGTAGTTGTTGGCGATGGCTTCGGCGTAGAGGCCCAGCAGGCGCTGCCGGCCGATCAGGGCGCTGACCAGCAGCAGCAGCGAACTCTTCGGCAGGTGAAAGTTGGTCAGCAGCCCTTGCACCACGGCGAAGCGAAAGCCGGGCTGGATCACTAGGTTCACCGGCCCCCTGTGGGGTACTAGCTGGCCGCCGTGCAGCGCCGCCACCCCCTCAAGGCTGCGCACGCTGGTGGTGCCCACCGCGATCACCCGACCACCCCGGGCTCGACAGGCGGCCACGGCCCCCACCAGATCCGGGCTCACCTCCACCCATTCGCTGTGCAGTTGCAGTTGGCTGAGGTCGTCGTGTTCCAGGGGCCGGAAGGTGCCCAGGCCCACATGCAGGGTGACCCGCGCCAACGCCACGCCGCGTTGCTCCAGGGCAGCCAACAGTTCATCGCTGAGATGAAGCCCCGCCGTCGGTGCCGCCACGGCGCCGGGCCGGGTGGCGAAGCGGGTCTGGTAGCGGTCGTTGTCGCTGGCGTCGTGCTCATGGATGTAGGGGGGCAGCGGGATCGTGCCGTAGCTCAGCAGCAGCGGCTCGATCGTTTCGGGGCTGGTGCAGGCCGCCGGAAAGCGCACCACCCGTCCGCCGGTGCCGGTATCGGCGGCCACCACTTCCAGGGTGACCGGCGGCAGGTCGCCCTGCTCGAGCTGCAGCAGCTCACCGGGCCGCAGCCGCTTGGCGGGGCGGGCCAGGCAGAGCCAGTCGCTGGGGCCGGGGCTGAGGCCGGGGGGCAGGGGGGTGGCCAGGCCGGCTGGCTCCAGCAGCAGCAACTCCACGGCACCGCCGCTGGCTCGCCGGGCGTTGAGGCGGGCCCGCAGCACCCGGGTGTCGTTCACCACCAGCAGATCGCCGGGCCGCAGTTCCTGAGGCAGGTCCCAGACGCGGCGATGGCGCGCCAGGGGACCGGGACCATCGCCTGCAACCACGTCTGTGGTGCCTGAGACCACGGTCGCCCCGTTGTCGGCAGCGGCGGCCAGCGGCTCCACGACCAGCAGGCGGGCGGCATGGCGGGGCTCCACGGGCCTCTGGGCAATCAGCCGTTCCGGCAGTTCGAACCCATAGCTGGACAGGCGCTGATCCTCAGGCTCGCTCATGCCGGCGCTTCAAACTCGATGAGGTTAAGGACGCCCAGCGACGGGATGGCGACGGTGGCGTGCCGCGAGCCGCTGGGTTCCTTCTCGGCCCGTACCGCCGACATCCCAGCGTCTAGGACAAGCCCCTCAGGGCGATGATCGGCAGGATTCAGACCGGGAGATAGTGGCGATAGCGGCTGAACAGGCGGGAGCGGCCATCGGCCAGAGCCGATGACACCACATCAATGCTCTGGTTGAGCAGGTAGCGATCGAACCAGCGATTACCGATCACCTCGGGCATCATCACGGTCAGCCGCTGATCGGGCTCTTCCAGTTCCACCTGCTGCACCATGCTCACCAGGGGATCGATGAAGGAGGCGTA
>CALPNT020000155.1 GCA_943325005.2 Bifidobacterium breve
AGGTGCCTGCAATCAACAGCAGAACAAGATCAACAACACAACCACAGCAACTCAAAGGCTGGCGGCAATCCCGGCGGGTTCCAGCATCAACTTGCTGGCCCGCACCGAAGGATCGAGATCGATCGGATAATTGCCATCAAAACAGGCGGTACAGAACTCACCGTCGTTGGTCTGGGCCGCCTGCACCATGCCCGCCTTGCTGAGATAGGCAAGCGAATCCACCCCCAGATGCTGTTCAATCTCGGCCAGGGTGAGCCGGGCGGCGATCAGATGATCCTGGGTGTCGGTATCGATGCCGTAGAAGCAGGGATGGGTGACGGGCGGTGAACTGATGCGCATGTGCACTTCGGTGGCACCGGCATCCCGCAGCGCCTGCACCAGTTTGCGGCTGGTGGTGCCGCGCACGATCGAGTCATCGATCACCACCACCCGCTTGCCCGACAGCACATCCGGCAGGGGATTGAGCTTCACACGGATGCCGGCCTCACGCATCGCCTGGGTGGGCTGAATGAAGGTGCGGCCCACATAGCGGTTCTTGATCAGCCCATCAGCGAAGGGGATGCCACTGGCCTGGGAATAACCGATGGCGGCAGGAATACCGGAATCGGGAACTCCGATCACGATATCGGCCGCAACAGGAGTTTCCCGAGCCAGCACCTCACCGATGCGCACCCGATAGCTATAAAGGGATTCACCGAAAAAGCGACTATCGGGGCGAGCAAAATAGATCATCTCGAAGACACAGAGCTTGGCCGGCTCCTCGCACCACTGAATCCGCTCCGGCGTCGGATCTCCCTGACGGAAATGAATGATTTCACCGGGCTTGACATCATCAACGAAGTTGGCGCCGATGATGTCGAGCCCGCAGCTTTCACTGCTGGCCACCCACTGGGCCTGGCTGGATTCCCCCAGATGGCCGAACACCAGCGGCCGCACACCATGGCCATCCCGCAGAGCGAACAGACCCTCCGGCGTGCCGATCAGCAGGCTGAAGGCACCGCGGCAGAGCGAGGCTGCATGGCGAATCGCCTCACTCCAGCCCTGACCACCATCCACCGCCTGCTGCAACGCAAAGGCGATCAACTCGGAATCGGTGGTGGAAGTGAACTCACTGGAGAGATGGTCCAAGGCCAGACGCAACTCGGCCGCATTGACCAGGTTGCCGTTATGGGCCAGGGCAAAGGGCCCAAGCCTGGTCATCAACACCACGGGCTGGGCATTGCAGGCCTTGCTACTGCCGGTGGTGGAATAACGGTTATGGCCAATCGCCAGTTCACCCGGCATCCGTTCGAGCACGTCCTGGTCAAATACCTGGCTCACCAGGCCCATGTCCTTGTGCAGACGCACCTGATCGCCCTGAAACACCGCAATCCCAGCTGACTCCTGGCCGCGATGCTGCAGGGCGTAAAGACCGAAATAGGTGAGGTTGGCCACGGCCTGGCCCGCCGCCATCACCGCAAACACGCCGCAAGCTTCCTCAGGCTTATCGGGCCGCTCAGAACCCAGCACATTCAGGGGCTCAGCCTGCGTGGTTCCAGCGACGGAAGCACCGGCTCGAAAGCGGGCCGGCTCTGGCTCGTCGAAGGGCACGGGGCGCATCACCGTTAGAAATCTCATCCTGCCGCATGGGCTCCCTTCAATGCTCCGGAGGAGGAGAGGCCTGGCCCATGCGGCGGGGAATCGCCTGCTCGAAGGCCCGCTTGAGATCCCCCACCGGCAGATCGAGAAGCGGTGCTCCGGCTTGCACCATCGTGAATTGCCGGCCCGACTCCACCACCCCCAGGCACTGGGCGGGAATCGCGTCACCAGCAGCCGCGGCGGCATCGAGGCACTCCTGCCAGGCCACGGTCTGGGCTGATGGCACCGTCACCAACACCCGGGCCCCACCTTCGGCGAACAACAGCCGATCCAGGCGAGCGGCACTGGCGGGAATCTCCAGATGGGCACCGAAGCCAGAGGCGATGCTCGCCTCTGCCGCCGCCACCGCCAGGCCACCGTCACTGAGATCGTGAGCGGAAGCCACCAGGCCAGCCGTGATCGCCCGACGCAGAAAGGCCTGAACGGAGCGCTCCAGATCCAGATCCACCTCCGGCGGGCGACCGGTGAGCTGGCCATGGATCACCTCCAGATAGCTGCTGCCCGCCAGGGAAACGCGAGCATCCGGCGAGGCCAACGCGCCAGCACCAGCCTCCAGGGGCGCGCCCAGCAACCAGATGGCGTCGCCGGGATGCCGCCAGGCCAGACCGGTGATCCGGGCCAGATCATGCACCAACCCCACCATGCCCACCACCGGCGTGGGATGGATCGGTTGCATGCTGCCGTCCGGCAGCCGCGTTTCGTTGTACAGGGAAACATTGCCACCGGTCACCGGGGTGTCGAGGGCAGCGCAGGCGGTGGACAGACCGCGGCAGGCCAAGGCCAGTTGCCAGTAGCCGCTGGCGGTGTCGGGCGAAGGGAAGTTGAGGTTGTCGGTGACCGCCAGCGGTTCGGCGCCGACGCAGCTGAGATTGCGGGCCGCCTCAGCCACGGCCGCCATCGCACCGCGCTCCGGATCAAGCGCCACCCAGCGATTGGGGCAATCGACCACAGCCGCCACTCCGCGCTGGCAGGCCTCCAGGGAGCCGGCCCCCTGCTGGGGCCGCAACCGCACCACGGCCGCGTCGGCGCCGCCCGGCAGCACCACCGTGTTGGCCTGCACCTGGTGGTCGTACTGGCGATACACCCAGCGCTTGCTGGCGATCGTCGGGTCATCGAGCAGCCGCAGCAGCACATCCCCCCAGGGCAGGCGACCGTCACCCAGGGCGATACCGGCGGCCGTGGCCGCGGGCAGGGAGGTTTCGCGCCACTGCCAATGGCGCCGAATCGCCTCCGGGGGCTCCGCCAGCAGCTCGTGCCGGTTGATCGGTGTGTCATCCGCCAGGGCATTGGCGGGCACCTCCGCCACCACCTCGCCGTGTTGAAGCACCCGCACCACGTTCTCGGTCAGCACCCGACCAACCACGGCCGCCTGCAGACCCCAGCGGCGGAAGCGCGCCATCAGCACCTCTTCGCGGCCGGCCTGCACCACGAACAGCATCCGCTCCTGGGATTCACTCAGCAGGAACTCGTAGGCGGTCATGCCGGTTTCCCGCGCCGGCACCCGATCGAGATCGAGCTCAATCCCGAGGCCACCCTTGGCGGCCATCTCCGAACAGCTGCAGGTGAGGCCGGCGGCGCCCATGTCCTGGGCCGCCACCACATCACCACTCTGGAAGGCCTCCAGACAGGCCTCGATCAGCCCCTTTTCCAGAAAGGGATCACCCACCTGCACGGCGGGGCGATCGTCGAGGGAGGCCTCGGTGAGCTCGGCACTGGCGAAGCTGGCGCCGCCCATGCCATCGCGGCCGGTGGTGCTGCCCACGTACACCACCGGATTGCCCACACCCCGGGCACCGGAGCAGACGATGTCGTCGGTTTCCATCAAGCCCAGGGCCATGGCATTGACCAGGGGGTTGCCGCCGTAACTGGGATCAAAGGCCACCTCACCGCCCACGGTGGGCACGCCGACGCAGTTGCCGTAGTGGGCGATACCGGCCACCACCCCCTCCATCAGGCCGACATTGCGCTCGTCCTCTAGGGGGCCGAAACGCAGGGCATTGAGCAGGGCGATCGGCCGCGCCCCCATCGTGAAGATGTCGCGCAGGATGCCCCCCACGCCGGTGGCAGCTCCCTGGAAGGGTTCAACGGCGGAAGGGTGGTTATGGCTCTCGATCTTGAAGGCGAGGCGCTGCCCCTGCCCCAGATCCACCACGCCGGCGTTCTCACCTGGCCCCACCAGGATGCGAGGGCCGGTGGTGGGGAACTGACTCAACAAGGGCCGGGAGTTGCGGTAACAACAGTGCTCCGACCACATCACCCCGAACATGCCCAGCTCGGCCCGGTTGGGAGCGCGGCCCAACCGACGCATGATTTCCTCGTAGTCGCTCTGGCTGAGACCTTCCTTGCGCAGCGCTTCAGGCACCGAGAAAGGGGAAGAGGGAGAGGAGACCAACGCAGGCCGTTGCAGCAGGCCTCCAGTATCAGATCCAGGGATCGTCTTCCTCGTCGCGGCCGCGGAAGCGATCGCCCGGCGCCTCGCCTCGCCTGGAACGCGATCGGCCTGATGAGGGCCGTTCGGCTCGACCCCATGCCGATTCATCCTGTTCGTCCTGAGCTGGGCGCTGCTCCCATGGTTCGTCTGCAGCCTGCGCGGGCTGCTCAGGCCAATCCACCTCAGACCAATCCTCCAGCGGATCGACCGGCGGCGGCTCAGAGCGCTGCTGCTGCCGCCGAGACGGGGCCATGCGCTCTTCGTCGTCCCCGTTATCCCAGGAGCCCGGCTCACTCCCTGAGGGACGCTCGAGGCCATCCCAGGGCGGCTCCTCCAGCCAGCCTTCCAATCGCTCCTCGAAGCGACCGCTCACCTCCTGAAAGCGATCCCGCAGCCGGCTGCTCTCCTCGCCCATCTGCTCCCGCCAGCGCCGCGAACGCCGCAGAAACTCCTGGCGCACACTGGCCCGGGCCAGGGGCAGATCATCAAGACCCTGCAGCGCCGTGACCACCAGCCCCGGCTGCTGATCGACGATGCGCTCGGGGCTCAGCCGCCAGCGACTGCTGCCCGGCAAGCGCGGATCACTGCGGGAGACCAGATAGTGGCGAATCCGGCCACTGCGCAACTCCACCGCTGCATCGCTGACCAGGCCCAGCGAGGTTCCGTCCGCGCCGATCAGGGCCGCGCCGATCAAGGTGGGCAGGCGGTCGAGGGTGGCGGGCTCGGTCTCGGCGGCGGTGCCCTGAACGAAGGCTTCCAGTTCACCCAGCCCCCGCAACTGATCCAGCCGCCAGACCAGCCGGCGCCGGGAGAGCGCCGACGGACGGCTGACCCAGCCCAGCAGCCGATGCACCGGCGGATGCATCCAACCGCTGACACCACCGCCGTGGTCGAGGCCCTGATCGCAGCGAACCTTCCGGCGCAGCAGATCGCTCAGCAGCAGCTGCTCGGGAAGGGTCACCGGCTCAGCTGCGGATCTGGATCGGCATCACCAGATAGGTGAACGGGTTCTCCTCACCCACCGGCGCCAGCACGGCCGGGGTGGTGGGTGCATTGCACTGCAACACCACCTGATCCGAAGCCATCGCTTTGACACCGTCAAGCAGATAGCGGACGTTGAAGGCGATCTCGATTTCTTCGCCACTGATCTCGGCAGCCAGTGATTCAGAACCACTGCCCACATCCTGGGCATCGGCACGGATCATCACCTTGCCGCCGGCTGGATCACTGCTGATCTTGATCACGTTGTTGTGCTGATCCGCCAGCACAGCCACCCGCTCCAGGGCGGAGACAAAGCCGCGGCGATCGAGCACGATCCGGCGATTGAACGATTCCGGGATCAGCTGGCGGTAATTCGGATAGGTGCTGTCGAGGATGCGACTGGTGAGCACCTGATCGGCCCAGAGCACCACCACCTGACCGCGTTCACAGAACAGGCTGAGCGGTTCGCTGCTGGGACGACCACTGAGCAGTCGCTCCAGTTCGCGCAGCGACCGGGCCGGCACCGTGACGGCAAAGGGTTCACCAGCCACCAGCTCGGCGGACGCAACAGCTTGGGGCTCGGTGATGTTGGCCAGCCGCAGCACCGCCAGGCGATGACCATCGGTGGCGGCGCACTCCAGACCGTCGTCATCGAGGCGCAGATGAACGCCGGTGAGTACTTGCTTGGCCTCATCGCCACTGCTGGCGAACAAGGTGGCGCGTAACCCCTTGACCAGCGCCTCGGCATCGATCCGGATCGGGGTGCCGCTCTGCATCAGGGGCAGATCGGGAAAATCTTCGGCGGGCATGCCCCGCATCTGATAGCTACCCGAGAGGCTGGTGAGCTGCACCAGCTCATCGGCCTCGCCACAACTGAGGGTGATCGGGCTGTCGGACGACAGCCGGCTGACGATCTCACTGAACAGACGCGAAGGCAGCGTGATCGCGCCACTGCTTTCGACCGCGGCCGCAAGGCTGGTCTGGATGCCGAGGTTGAGATCAAACCCAGTGAGGCTCAGGCGCCCGGTGGCTGCATCAGCGGTGAGCAGCACGTTGGCCAGCACCGGATGGGTCGGGCGTGAAGCCACGGCACGACTCACCAGCTGAAGGCTGGAACTGAGTTCGGTCTGGGAGCAGACCAGCTTCATGGGTTGGGGTCCTGGCCTGCCCGGGGCGATGTCATGGGCGGGCCCACGGTTTCACAGGCCGGGCAAAAGCGCAACGTGCCGGCACCTCCAGCTCAAACTGTTCTGCTGTCCAAAGGATTGATTTCCTGAAATAAAAAAAATCTTCAGCCGTAGTAGGGGCGGTGGAAAACGACAGGAACAAGTCAGATCCCTTCCCCTTACTGGCAATTATCGAAATAACCGCTGTGGAAAAGCATGTTGGATCTGAGCCGGAAATCGTCTTTTCCACCGTTTCCCAGACCTGTGGAAAACGAGTCAACTCCAGCGGGTCCAACACTCCTGTGGTTTTGCCACCTTTTTAGGGGGTGTTTCCTGCGCTCTCCCCAGACGCTTGGTCAGGTGGCTGGTGGTGAAGCCAAGTGCCGCCCGGCTCCATCGGGGCCTGCGCCAGGCGGTCCTGGGCGGCTAACCGGCGCAGCAGGTCAGCTCCCTGCTGGGGCCATCGCGCCGGGAGGCTTCCACCAGCAGAGGCGTTGCCAACAGGGGGAACCGTTGGGTGCCGCCTCAGCGGAAACGCCGAATGAGCCAGGCAGCGCCCAACGGTTCAGCTTTTGTTGAGCACCGGAATTCCGTGTCCAGTCGCCGCGATCCAGCGTCAACTCCGGCAGAAGCTGCGTTGCAATGGCTTCAGCGGCCGCTGGCTGGCTCCTGAACCCCTCCTCCTGGCTGGCTGTCCCGTCCGATCTCTGGACGCCACCGTGAGCGGGATCCGCGCCCAGGGCCGACAGCAGCGGTCTGGCCCTGGCCCA
>CALPNT020000156.1 GCA_943325005.2 Bifidobacterium breve
CGTGAAGGCGAGAGCATCAGCTGGCACCTGCTGCAGCTGCTGGCCCCCAAGGTGCCGGTCAAGCGGATGGTCTTTCACGAAATCACCAAGGAGGCGATCGGCCGCGCCCTCGATGCCACCCGCGAGCTGGACATGGAGCTGGTCCACGCCCAGGAAACCCGTCGCATCCTCGATCGGCTGGTGGGCTACACCCTCTCGCCCCTGCTCTGGAAAAAGGTGGCCTGGGGCCTGTCGGCCGGCCGGGTGCAGTCGGTGGCGGTGCGGCTGCTGGTGCAGCGGGAACGGGCGCGGCGTGCCTTCCACAGCGGCAGCTACTGGGATCTGAAGGCGAAACTGGCCCAGCAGGGCGCTGGTTTTGAGGCCAAGCTCACCCACCTCAAGGGTGAGCGCATTGCCGGTGGTGCCGACTTTGACGAGAACACCGGCGGCCTCAAGGCCGGCAGCAAGGTGAAGCTGCTGAGTGAGGTTGAGGCGCGCCAGCTGCAGCAGGCGGTCGAGAGCGGCCCCTGGCGGGTGGCCTCGGTGGAGGAGAAGCCCACGGTGCGCAAGCCCGTGCCGCCCTTCACCACCAGCACCCTGCAGCAGGAGTCCAATCGCAAGCTGCGGCTCTCGGCCCGGGAGACGATGCGCACCGCCCAGGGGCTCTACGAAAAGGGCTTCATCACCTACATGCGCACCGATTCGGTGCATCTCTCCGACCAGGCGATCCAGGCCTCCCGTGCCTGTGTGGCCGAGCGCTACGGCAAGGACTACCTCAGCCCGGCGCCGCGGCAGTTCTCCACCAAGGCCCGCAATGCCCAGGAGGCCCACGAGGCGATCCGTCCCGCCGGTGAGAGCTTCCGTACCCCCAACGAAACCGGCCTGGATGGCCGCGATCTGGCGCTCTACGAGCTGATCTGGAAGCGCACCGTGGCCAGCCAGATGGCCGATGCCAGGCTCACGATGCTGGCCGTCGATCTGGAAGCCGCCGCGGCCTCGGCCAGCGGTCCGGCGACCTTCCGGGCCAGTGGTAAGCGCATTGATTTCGCCGGCTTCTTCCGCGCCTACGTGGAGGGCAGTGATGATCCCGAGGCCGCCCTGGAGGGACAGGAGCTGCTGCTGCCGGCCCTGGCGGTGGGCGATGCCCCGACCTGCAAAGCCGTCGAGGCCCTCGGCCACCACACCCAGCCTCCGGCTCGCTACAGCGAGGCAGCGCTGGTCAAAACGCTGGAGAAGGAGGGCATCGGTCGCCCCTCCACCTACGCCAGCATCATCGGCACGATCATTGATCGCGGTTACGCCACGCTGCAGAGCAATGCCCTGATCCCCAGCTTCACCGCCTTTGCGGTGACGGCCCTGCTGGAGGAGCACTTCCCCGATCTGGTCGACACGAGCTTCACGGCTCGGATGGAGTCCACCCTCGATGAGATCTCCACCGGCAAGGTGTCCTGGCTGCCCTATCTCGAGGGCTTCTACAAGGGCGAAAATGGCCTGGAAACCCAGGTGCAGCAGCGCGAAGGCGATATTGATCCGGGCGCCTCCCGCACCGTGGAGCTGGAGGGTCTGCCCTGTGTGGTGCGGATCGGCCGCTTCGGCGCTTACCTCGAGACCAAGCGGGTTTCTGAGGACGGCGCTGAGGAGCTGCTCAAAGCCACCCTGCCGGCGGAGATCACCCCTGGCGATCTGGATGCCGAGAAGGCCGAACTGATCCTGCGGCAGAAGGCCGAAGGTCCTGAAGCGCTGGGCACCGATCCGGAAACCGGCGACGAGATCTATCTGCTATTTGGTCAGTACGGGCCCTACCTGCAGCTGGGCCAGGTGAGCGAGGAGAACCCCAAGCCCAAGCGCGCCTCTCTGCCCAAGGGGGTCAAGCCCGAAGAGCTGGGACTGGAGGATGCTCTCGGTCTGCTGCGGTTGCCCCGCCAGCTGGGCGAGCATCCCGAGGGCGGCAAGGTGCAGGCGGGCTTGGGTCGTTTCGGCCCCTATGTGGTGCACGACAAGGGCAAGGCGGAAAAGGATTACCGCTCGCTCAAGGCCGACGACGATGTGCTGCTGATCACTCTGGAACGGGCCATCGAGCTGCTGGCCATGCCCAAGAAGGGCCGTGGCGGCCGCACCGCCCTCAAGGATCTTGGGGTTCCCGCCGGCGGCGAGGAGGCGATCCAGCTGTTCGACGGGCCCTACGGGCTGTATGTGAAGCAGGGCAAGCTCAACGCCTCCCTGCCGGAAGGCACCACCGCCGAAACGATCACCCTGGAACAGGCGGTGGAGTTGCTGGCGGCCAAGGCATCCACGGGCAAGACCAAGGGCAAAACGGCCGCCAAACCTCGCAGCTCCGCTAAGGCCGGCAGCTCCAGAAGCACAGCCGCCAAGGCTCCGTCGGTCAAAGCTCCAGCCGCACCCAAGCCGCCTGCCACCACCAAGACCGGTCGCCTGCGTGCCAGTGCCGTGCGGGTGATCAAACCGGCGGGCAGTTGAAGTTCACCGTGCGGTCTGCCGGGCGTGGCTGCTGGCTCGCCGCCGTGCTGCTGCCCCTGGTGCTGGCGGGGTGCAGCGGCACCCGCTTTGGCGAGGCTCTCTCTGGCAGCTTCTCCGGTGCTCCCAACGTCCCGGCTGCTGGTTCGCTCACGTCGGGTGCTGGCGCAGCCCCGGCTGGCGGGGGGGCAAGTGGCTCGACGGCGTCTCCCGGTGCCAAAGCGGCACCCGCTGGCACGACCGCGGCAAGCGCTCCCGGCGCCACGACCGGCAAGGCCCCGTCCGCTGGCCCAGCGCCGCCGGCTGCCAAGTCCAGTGGCACTGCCGGTGCCGCCCCTCAAGCCACCGCGGCAACCGGTTCAGCCAGGTCCTCGGCGGCGCCTGTGCCGGCTCGACCGGCCCCCTATCGGGTCACGATCCTGTTGCCCCAGGCCGATGCCTCGGCGCCGGCCGAGGTGGTGACCCAGGCCCTGCGGGCGGCGGGGGTGCCGTTCGAGGTGGAAACAATCGAGCGCATCGGCTCTGGTTCCTCCCTTTCCGCCCCGGCGGCGGGTCTGCCTTCCACTCCGTCCGGCCCCACGGTCCGGTCGGCGCCGGCTCCTCGTTGAGATGGAACGCCGTCCCCAGGACCGTCAGCTCAGTGCTCGCCAGGCGCGCCAACTGATGGACACCGCCTATCTGGCCGCCGCCACGGCCCTGCTCTGGCTGGCGCTGTATTACCTGCCGGTGGGCAGGCCCCTGTTCCAGCTGGCCCTGCCCCTGCCACTGGCCCTGTTGCAGCTCCGCCATGGTTGGCGTTGTGCCCTTGAGGGGGTGGCGGTCACCGCCCTGTTGTTGCTGGCGCTGATGGGTCCGATCCGGGGGCCGCTGGTGCTGTTCCCCAATGGCTTCCTCGCCCTCTGGCTCGGTTGGGGCTGGCGCCGTCGTCTCAGCTGGTGGATCACCCTGCCGGTGGGGGGACTGATCGGTGCCGTTGGTTTCCTGGTGCGGGTGGCGGTGCTGTCGGTGATGGTGGGCGAGAACCTCTGGGTGGTGATCACCGCTGCCGCCGCCGGACTGCTGGAGCGCCTGGCGGGTCTGCTGGCTCTGGGGCCTGGACTGGATCTGCTGCAGGTGCAGCTGGCGGCCCTGGCGTTGGTGCTGATCCAGAACCTGCTGATCGTGCTCTGCCTCCACGCCGTGGCTTATTGGATCTTCCCGCGCCTGCAGTCGCCGATCAGCGAGCCACCGCCGGCACTGCGATCGCTGGTGGCGCTCGATCCGCTTTGAGGCCCCTGCGTCAATTCGCTGGTGACGAGGCCGCGGCCGCGCGTTGGTGCCGCCCCTGGCAGCTCCAGCCTGCTGCCAGCGAAATCCTGTTGTTGCTGGCCGCCACCGACACGGCTGCCGTCGAGGGGATCTCCGCCGCCGGTGCCACGCCCGCCTCACGCCTGCAGACGGCGGCAGCCGATGCCGAGCTGCTGCTGCAGGGTCCGGCGGGGCAACGGCTCCATCGGCTGCCGCCGCTGCCGGCGGGGGTGTCCCCCGCCCTGATCAGCCAGGTGGTGGTGGCCGAACTGGGGCTGGCGCCTCTGGTGGTGGATCTGGGCTGTGCCGTCGCGCCGGCGGTGCCCCATCTGCGCCTGGCCGGCCAGCAGGGGCCGGCGCGCTGCCTCAGCACTGGGGCCGCGATGGCGGCGGAACGGGTGGAGGCGCTCGTGCTGCAGGGGCGTCTCTGGGGGGAGCGGCTGGCCCGCTCTGGCCGGCCCCTGCTGATCGCTGAGTGCGTGCCAGGGGGCACCACGTCGGCTCAGGCCCTGCTGACAGGGCTGGGTCTGGACGTGGCTGGACTGGTGAGCGGCAGCATGCCTGGGCCCGTCCATGGGCTCAAGGCCGAGCTGGTGCGCCGGGGCCTGCGGGCTGCAGCCCTGGACGATCGCCCTGGCCAGACGCCCGATCCGTTGGCCGTGGTGAGGGCGCTGGGGGATCCGATGCAACCGCTGGCGGCGGCCCTGGTGCTGGCGGCGGCCAGCGCCGGGTTGCCGTTGTTGCTGGCTGGTGGCAGTCAGATGGCGGCGGTGCTGGCCCTGGCCCTGGCTCTGGCACCGGCGCAGCGGCGTGCGGCCATCGCTGCCCAGGTGGCGGTTGGAACCACGGCCTGGGTGGCCGATGAAGCGACCAGTGATCTGGCCCAGCTGTTGGCGCGCATCGGTGCCCATTGGGGCGTGGAGCTCTTGGGCTTCGCCGCCGATCTGCACTTTGGCCCGGACTGCCATCCGGCCCTGCGGGATTACGAGCGTGGTTTCGTCAAGGAGGGCGTCGGGGCCGGCGGTCTGGCCCTGCTCTGGCAACTGGCGGGCCGCTCGCCGGCGGCCCTGGAGCTGGCCTGCGACCGGGCCTGCCGCGTTCTGCTGGCTGGGGCCTGAAGCGCGGCGGCCCAAGCTCCAGGTGCGGACCCTGAGCGGCGCTCTGTCCATCCCGATCCCTCGTCCTCTGCAGCCGACGGGGCCGCTCTGGGGCGGCCGGATGCCGCTAGGCGCGGGACGCTATGAGCGCCTACGGTCGCCGGATGGCCGCTCCCGATCGCCTCGCTACCTCCCAGCCGTTTGCGCCCCTGGCCTGGTCGGCGACCACACCGGGCCCGGGTCTGGGCCGGCGCCAGTTGCTGCGGCTGGGGGCGATCGGTGGCCTGGCTCTGCTGGCGGGCTGCCGCGGCCAGGGGCCCCAGCTGCTGGCCGCCCGCGGCGATCTGCCCGCAGCTTGGACCTCCCGGCTGCCGCGGCCGTGGCAGCTGGGGCTGCTGGATGATCCGGCTGCCGTGATCGCGGCGCGGGCCAGGGCTTCCCTGCTGCAGCTGGGGGATGGCTGGGCCACCGACCTGCCTCGCTCGGCCTTCGGGCCGATCGGCACCGCGGAGTTGCTGGCCCGGCTGGCGCCTGAGGCGGGGCCGGTGAGCCGCCTCTATGCCCCCGAGGGCGGGGCCACCCTGGCCTTCCCCTGGTCGTGCAATCCCTGGGTGCTGCTACTGCGCGATCGCCCTGATCTGCAGCGGCGTCGCAGTGAGGGCTGGGATCTACTGCTGGATGCCAGCCTCAGGGCCAAGCTGGTGTTGCCCTCCAGTCCCCGGGTCGCCATCGCTCTGGTGGATGGGGATCCGGAGCGCTTGCGCCGCTTGCGTCGCAATGTGCTCGCCCAGGACGATCGCCATGGTCTCAGCCTGCTGCTCAGCGGTGCGGCGGAGGCCGTGGTGCTGCCCCGTCAACGGGTGGTGCCCCTGCTGCGCCGAGATCCCCGACTGAGCGTGATCCTGCCGAAGCAGGGCGCACCCCTGGGCTGGAGTCTGCTGCTGAGGCCCTCCTCCACGGCCACAAACGCTGCTGCTACAGCTACCGCCATGATCCCGCCGCTGGAGTGGCTGGCGGCGGTGCTGGAGCCCCCGCTGCTGCCTTTGCTGCTGGCCGCGGGCTGGGTGCCGCCCTTACCGCGCGCTGTGGTGCAACGGGCCGTGGCTCCTTTCCCTGCGGCCGTGGCGAATCTGTTGTTGCCGCCGGCCGCGGTCCTGGCTCGCTGTCGTGATCTGCCACCCCTGGCGGCAGCCGAACGGGCGGAGCTTCAGGCCCTCTGGGATGAGGCCGCACCCGCTACTTGAGAGTCGGCCAGCTCAGCCCCAGAGCCGCCGCCTTGGTGGCGACGCCAGGCGTTGGTGGGTCTGGGCCAGCAGGTCGGGAATCGGCAGCCCGTGGGGGCAACGGGGCAGGCAGTCGCCGCAGCGGTTGCAGGCACTGGCATCGTGCTGTTCCCACCAGTGGCCGGCCCGGCCGATCAGGGCGTAGCGCTCGCTGGCGAAGCTTTCCATGCCATGGCCCAGGGCCAGGTTGCGCAGCCGTAGCAGGGACGGGATCGGCAGGTCAAGGGGGCAGGGCAAGCACTGGCGGCACTGGCCGCAGCGGCTTTCCCCCAGCCGACGGCGGCCGGCCTGCTCCAGCTGCTCCAGGGCCTGGTGTTCGCCCTCACGGAGGGGATGGTCAGCTGCGGCCAGTCGCTGGGCCCAGGCCAAATCGGCGGGTTGACTGGCCCCCAGGGTGAGGGTGCTGATGCCTGCGGCCAGCAAAAAGCGATAGGCCAGTTCCAGCGGCGCATAGGGGGCGCAGTCCGCCAGCAGTTCGGCCGGCGGGGCATAGAGCCGCCCCCCCTTGTCGGCCGGCGAGATGGCCATCACGCCAAGTCCGGCGGCCAGGGCCGCTCTGGCCAGAGGGATCCGTTCCTGGTCGAACAGATGCAGGTGCAGGCTGCAGAAGGAGAAGTGACCGGAGGCCAGGGCCTCGGCAATCAGCTCGGTGGAGCCATGGCTGGAGAAGCCCACCTGACCGACCAGGCCTTCACCCAGGGCCCAGGCCAGCAGCTCGCGTCCAGGCCCGCGCAGGGCCCAGTCCAGATGCTCGCTCAGATTGAGACCGTGCACGGCCAGATTGTCCAGCCGTTGGATCCGCAGCC
>CALPNT020000157.1 GCA_943325005.2 Bifidobacterium breve
AGCGCGCCGGGTCCGGTGTTCCCTAGGGCCCGAGCGCTCTATCTGCGCAAGTATTGCCTCGAGGCCACGGCAGCCGCCCGCTTCCGCACCTTCCTGTTGCAGGAGGAGATCCAGGAGGCCGGCGCTGGTGCCATGCGAGTGCGTGCCCTGAGCTTCGCTCTGGTGCACTGGCAGGGGCCCCAGCTGGAGGCCCAGGCCTACCTGGCCTACCTGGAACAGCACTGGCAACTGCGACCGGACGACCTCACCCTGGAAAATGGCGAACCCTGGTTCCGCAACGGCGGCGCTTGGTGCCGCTTCACGGCGGCGGCGGTTTACGAGCGAGCTCAGGAACCCACCACTTTGCTGGGCTCCTGAGCTCCCCTTCGAATCGGGCCTCAGCGCCCAGGAACGAGGCCATCCAGCAGCAGCTGCAGATCCTCCCGTTCCCGGGCGGTGACGACAAACACCTCCTGGGCACTGGTTCCACGGCGCGCCATCAGTTTGTAGCCACCGGTGATCGGGGTTGAAATCCGCAGTCTCAGGCTGGTGCTGCGACCCCGCACCCGGCTGATCACGGCGGGGGTCACCGTGTCGATCCCACGCTCCTGGGCCAGTTGTTTGAGCAGCGGAATCAACCCCTCAATGTAGGTGCTGTGGGTGATCACCACCCGTCCCATCATCCTGGCTCCAAGCAAAAGGGTTTCAATCGCGTTCCAGCGGAGCCATGGTCAACCCCTCGGCTCCCAGAACCTGGTGGTAGAGCTCTGCCTGCTCCTGGGGCCCTCGCCAGACGGTGGCCGCTCCCTCCGAATCGATGCGGTGGGCGAGCGTCCAGGCCAGGTCGGGCAGCATGGCCGGGATGTGCCGCACCAGACAATCAACGACATGCTGAAAAGTGTTGACGTCATCATCCAGCACGATCACCCGATAGTTCGGATAGGGCTGGCGGTTCAGCTGACGCTCCTGAACGGCGGTGGGCGAACCGGCAGGAGTTTCCCCCGAACTGGTGGCAAGGGTGACGGCCATCGCATCCCGCACGGATTCCGGCTTGAAGCCTAGGTATCATGCGCGAGTTGTTCCCGGCGCAAGTCACCGATGTTGATCACCCTCGGCTGGGCCTCCCTGGCGGCCATGTTCACCTTCTCGATCGCCATGGTGGTGTGGGGCCGTAACGGTGACAACAGCCTCGATTTCTGAGCTGTCCCTCAGCAGCGGCACCGTTCTGGCCGCCATCGCCTCGCTGTTGCTGCTGTTTGTCAGCGCCGGGGTGATCTACCTCTCTGCCATGGAGTGGCGGGATCGCTGGCGTCGCAAGGCCCTCGAATCCCGGAACCGTCCCTGAACGTCCGCGACATGGGTCGGCGCCACTCCTGTCCTCTCCGCTTGCGGGCGATTTCGCTTGATCGCTTGGCTGGCATCACGACCACTGCCATCACGTCCACTCCCAGCCCAGTGGCGCTGTGTTGGAGAGATCGCGCTGCTCCTTCATCCGTGGCGCCATGAGGCTGTTCAGTTCCACGCTGTTGCGGCGTTTCCAGATCCCCGCCCTGCCCTTGAGCGGTGCCGGCGCAGTGGCAGGTAGCGCGTCCTGGCGCCGCTTGCCCCTGCCGATCACGGCCACCGCGATTCTGGTGCTGGTGGCGCTGCCCCTGGTGGCGTTGCAACGCTTGCCCCGGCCTCGGGCCCAGGGACTGGAGCAGCTGCTCAATGGCGTCACGTTGCTGCAGAGTTTTCCAGCCGCACCGCAGCGGGCCATTCCCGATCTCTGGCGCCAACGGCTTGGCGGTCCTCTGGCCGAACGAGCCTGGCGACAACAGCGGGGCTTGTGGTGGCAGCTTTGGGGCGAGCACGCTGATGGTGCGCCGATGCTGGCCCTGCCAGCGGCGACCTTGCCAGCGGCCACGGTGGCGGCTCTGCCGCCCCAGGCCATGCGGCTGGGCGATCTTGTGGTGGTGGCTCCCGATCCGCTGGCGCTGCAGATGCTGCGTGATGGGCTCAGGCCTCAGCAACGACCAAGCCGCGGTTTGCAGCGCCGTTGTCTCGACCGCCTGCGCAGCACCCAGGCCGTGTTCTGGAATTCGGCAGCCATCGGCGTGATCGCTGGTCCGATGGCGCCCCTGTTGCAGCGCTTCCAGGATGGTTGCCTCAGCATCGCCCTTGATGCCACGGGCGTGGTCTGGTCTGGCGAAGCGGCGGCCGTTGATGGTGTGCTTACCAGCGTTGCGGCCAGCCCCACCTGGATCGAGCCACCGCGCCATGGGCCGCTGCCCCCCGATCAACTGCTGCAGATTGAGGGGGCGTCGCTTGATCTGTTGATTCAGGGTCTGCTTTCGCGTCAGATGATCAGGGATCCGCTGGCCAGCCGCTACGGGATCGACACCGACCGTCTGGCGCTGTTGCGCCGTGCTCCCTTCCAGCTGCGGCTGCGTCCCCGGCTCCAGGGGCCATTCCAGGCCTCTCTAGAGCTGCAGTTGCTGGCAGGCAAGGATCGGGCGGCCTGGCAGCGGCTGCTGGATCGGCTCAGCCGTTCCCTGCAGGAGCAGGGCTTGCGGCCGGCTGTGCAGGCTGCATCGCCAGCCTCAGCCGCCGTCAGCAGCCCCAGCCTGACGGGCTCTAGCCTGCCGCCCGCCACTATCGCCACGACACGCCGTGCTGGCGGCGACACCTTGAGCTCCTCCGCCACCTGGAGCCGGGCTGACGGCGTGATTGTGGGCGGCTGGCGCTGGCTGCCCGCTGGGAGTGGGCAAGCCCAGCTGCTGCTCTTCCTCGGTCCCGTACCCCAGGCTCCTATGGCGCCGATCGGCGGGCCAGCGAACCCCTTGCCATCCGCCGGCGGCCTGCTGCTGCGCAGTCGGCCCGCCGCTCTGGCTGCGCTCGAGATGTTGCCTGCCGAGGTGCCGGAGTTGATGCGCCGCTCCAGCCAGCTGGAGATCGAAGCCCGGCTGGCTGGAGATCAGTCGCTGCCGATCAGCTTGCTGACGGGACGCCTTCAGGTGACTCGCTGATCTGCTGGCGTTCGCGCCGGCGGCGGTCAGCGGCCACGGTTTCCTCCAGCAACTCCACCGCCTGGGCCAGTTTCTCCAGATTGGCGCTGTAGAGGCTGAGATCCTTGTCGAGGCGATCACGCAGCAGGCCCATCGACTCGCCCACCTCGTGGGCAGCGGTGCGCAGGGCCTCGGGCTCGAGCGCCTCGGCTCCCTTCGCCTGTTGCAGCAGCGACAACAAGCCGACAGCCATCAGTCGCGAGTAATGAAAATCGTGGCGACGGATGCTGGCCAGGGCCTGAGCCACCGGAGCTGGAGCACCTTCTCCCTGGTGCTCGATCCACTGCTTCACCGCGTCCACGGAGTGGTTGCCCATGGCGGCCATCGCTTGTTCGCGCTGCTGGCGCAGGCTGACGGCGTCAAACCCGGAGCAGCTGCAAAGAGCCTCGAACAGGGGCAGCCGTTGCTGGTCGGGGCGGTAGCCGCGGCTGAAGCCGTCAAACACCTGGACCAGACCAGTGGCGAAGAGGGGATCGGCCACAAAGCCGCTCTGGTGGCTCAGCAGATGCAGTTCCACCAGCAGCTCATCCACCATCCGCCGGTACATCGGGCTGATGACGTGGGGAAAGGCGCTGTGGAACGCACGCTTGCTGTCGGCAACAGTTCGGGCGTCGCTCACGCAGGTCGGCCATCAAAGTGCTGCGACCATAGCGCTGCAGCCCGAGCCGATGCACCGGTGGCTTCAGTAGGATTGAACAAGTTGTGCTGCAGCGGTCCATGATCCCGATTGTGATTGAGGAGTCGGGTCGCGGCGAGAGAGCTTTCGACATCTACTCCCGCCTGTTGCGGGAGCGAATCATCTTTCTTGGTGAGCCGGTAACGGCCGAATCGGCGAATCGCATCGTGGCTCAGCTGCTGTTCCTCGAGGCGGAAGACCCGGACAAGGATATCTTCCTTTATATCAACTCTCCTGGTGGCTCGGTCTATGACGGGCTCGGCATCTTCGATACGATGCAGCACATCAAACCCGATGTACAGACCGTATGTGTTGGCTTGGCTGCCAGCATGGGAGCATTTCTGCTCTGTGCCGGAGCCAAGGGTAAGCGCAGCAGTCTCACCCATTCCCGCATCATGATTCACCAGCCCCTCGGTGGTGCCAGGGGCCAGGCCAGCGACATTCGCATCCAGGCCGATGAGATTCTCTATCTCAAGGACAAGCTCAACCGTGAGCTGGCCGAGCGCACCGGCCAGCCCCTTGAGCGCATGCAGTCCGACACTGATCGTGACTTCTTCATGTCACCGGCTGAGGCCATGACCTATGGACTGATCGACAAGGTGATCGATAAGCGCTCCGTGCGACCGGTCTGAGCTGCTGTCTGACAAGGTCTGCTGTCTATTGAACAGGCACTCACTGCGGTGGGTGCCTTTTGTTTGGCGGCTCTGGGGGCATCATCGACCTGCGCACCAGCGGCTTCTCCATTCCCGAGGCTGGACGACTCTTCACGGTTTCAGGCCTGCCGCCTGTTGAGCCATGAAAAAACCCACCGCTGAGGTGGGCTCTGGTTGGTAAGGGTTTGACAGCCCGTTGAGTGATTTGTGCTGCGTTCTGGGCTGGATCCAGGCGGGCTTTTCGTGGCTCAGGCGGTTTGGGTGACAGTCTCCCGATCACTCACAACGGCATTCAGGATTGGGCTGTAACGCTCCTTTTCGGGCACCTGGGTGAACTCCGCGACGACAGAACGGAACTCCTCGCCATTGAGCGTTTCCTTCTCAATCAGCAGTTCGACCAAACGATCGATGCACACCCGATTCGCTGCGACCAGTTTGACCGTATCGACATAACAGGTCTGCACAATCTGACGCACCGCATCATCAATACGGCTGGCCAGGGCATCGGATCCGTCATTGCGGGTCATCAGATCGCGGCCGAGGAACACCTCCTGATTACCGGCTTCCAGCGAGAACTGGCCGATGTCGCTCATGCCGAAGCGGGTCACCATCTGGCGAGCAATCGACGCCACCTGCTGGATGTCACCGCCGGCTCCTGTGGTCACTTCCGAATGGCCGAACACCACATCTTCAGCGGCCCTGCCGCCCAGGGCGCCCATGATGCGGGCCCGCAGCTGGGCCCGGCTCACCAGCATTTGTTCCTCATCGGGAGAAAACCAGGTGAGTCCCTGGGCCTGACCCCGGGGAATCAGGGTGACCTTCTGGACCGGATCGTGATCCTTGATCAGGGTGCCAACAATGGCGTGGCCAACTTCGTGATAGGCGATCAGGCGCTTGCTGCGACCATCGGTGAGTGGTTTGCCCTCCATGCCGGCAATCACCCGATCCACCGCATCATCGATTTCGGCCAGGCTGATCGCCTCCTTGCGACGCCGGGCCGTGAGGATCGCGGCCTCATTCAGCAGGTTGGCCAAGTCGGCGCCGGTGAAGCCGGGGGTGCGGCGGGCGATCGCTTCCAGGGAGACGCCGTCGGCCAGTTTTTTGTTGCGGGAATGAACTTCCAGAATCGAAAGGCGTCCTTTGATATCAGGAGGATCGACCTGCACCTGCCGATCGAAACGACCCGGCCGCATCAGGGCTGAATCCAGCACATCAGCGCGGTTGGTGGCGGCAATGATGATGATGCCGCTGTTGCCTTCGAAGCCATCCATTTCGGTGAGCAGCTGGTTGAGGGTCTGCTCCCGTTCGTCGTTGCCGCCGCCGATCCCGGCGCCGCGCTGGCGTCCGACCGCATCGATTTCATCGATGAAGATCAGACAGGGGGTGTTCTCCTTGGCGCGCTTGAACAGATCCCTCACCCGACTGGCACCGACCCCCACGAACATCTCGACGAACTCCGAGCCGGAGAGCGAGAAGAAGGGCACGCCAGCTTCGCCGGCAATCGCTTTAGCCAGCAGAGTTTTGCCGGTGCCAGGAGGGCCCACCAGCAGCACACCTTTGGGAATGCGCGCGCCTACCGAGGTGAAGCGCTCCGGAGTCTTGAGGAAGGTGACCACCTCCTGCAGATCTTGTTTGGCTTCCTCCACACCGGCCACATCGTCAAACTTGACCCCGGTTTCGGCCTCCATGGCAAAACGAGCCTTGGTCTTGCCGAACTGCATCGCTTGGCCCGGACCACCGGGCATGCCGTTGGAACGGCGCGCCAGCAAGACCAAGGATCCGATCAGCAGCAGTGGGAACAGCAGGTTGCCGAGCAGGCCGATCGCCGGTGGGGTGGTGCGGGGCGGATGAATGTCGAAGCTGATGCCTTGATCCTTGAGCTTGTTGATCAGTTCCGGTGCCAGGCCCGGCAAGTCGACACGCAGCTTCTGCACGCGGTTGTCGAGATCAGGATCGACGGCTTCGATCACCGCTGTGCGGCCACCGTCAAAAATGTCGACAGCGGTGACACGGCCGGCTTCGACGTAATCGAGGAAGCGGCCGTAGCTCATGCGGGCGACGGCGGCGTTGCGGGGCGCCACGGTTGGTCCACTGGCGGTGAGCTTGTTGGGCCCACTGCCCAGGAGCTGCCAGCCCAGGAAGAGCGCCACTCCGATCGGCAGCAGCCAGAGAGCCAGGAGTCGCCAGCGCTGATTCATGATGGGAGGAAATTGTTGAACAATCGTAACGGGGTGAGTCTTGGGATCGTGACGTCCCGAACCTTCCCAATCTGCCCCAGCGCCGCGCGGTTCAGCTGGCCTGCAACCAGGGAGTGAGTTCCGCTCCCTCCAGCAGCGGCTCGGTGCTGGACGGAGCGGCTGCTGGCGGCAGCGGCGCTTCAACGATCAACTCACCAGCGGGCACGGTCTCCACCAGCTCCGCGCCGCCCAGTCCATGGGTCCAGATCTCGATTTCGCTGAGCAGCGGGCATTGGAAGCTGAGCAGCTCAAACGGAAAGAC
>CALPNT020000158.1 GCA_943325005.2 Bifidobacterium breve
AGGGGGCCACCTGTCCGTCCTGGTAGCGCAGCTGACGCACATGATCACTGAAGCGGTCCACCGCCTCGGTGCGGCTGGTCACCTGGCGGCTGTTCACCAGGGCCAGCAGTTGCTCCACGAACCGCAGCTGGTCGAACTGCTCGAGATCGAGCCGCAGCCGTTCCGAGCGGTGCGGCTCCGGCCGCCAGGCACGGGCGGGTCGGCCCAGGCTGCGGCGGGCCAGGGCAAGCAGGGCCTGGTGCAGCCGTGAGCGGGCGGTGTCATCGATCGCCTGGGCGGCGAGGCGCCGGGTGTCGCCGCTGTACAGGGGCAGGTTGGGATCGATCCCCGCAGCGCTGCTGGCGCTTGTGGGCCTGGTAGGGGTGGTGGCTGGCGGGTGGGCGCTCGCGGCGCTCGCCGTTGGCCGGTTGCGGGAATGGGGCCCCAGCTCCGCCGGGCTGGTGCGCCAGCGCCTGGCCTGGAAACCCGCCACAGCGGCCAGCAGCAGCGCAAGCCCCAACACCAGCGCGGTCGGGCCCATCCGGGCGTGCTGGGAGGGCGGCGACATGACCGGCAGATCTACCGATTCAGCTGGCCAGCCAGTCCGCTAGGGCCCCAGGTGCCTGGGCCGGGCTGCTGGTGATTTCAATGATCCGATCGATCGCCGCCGGGGTCTGCAGCGCGTCGAGGCAGACCCGGGCCACGAGGCGGCGGGGAATGCTGTTGCTCTCCTGCTGATCGGGGCCGCTGAACACGATCCCTTCGGCTTCGAGGTTTTCCTCGCTCTCCTTGAGGCCGCCGGGCCGGATCACCGTCCAGTCGAGGCCGCTCTCGGCCAGCCAGCGTTCGCCGAGGCCCTTCCACACCAGGATCAAGCCGAACAGGTTGAGTGGATGCAGCAGGCGGCCGCTGCAGAGGGAGGTCACCAGCACCACCCGCTTCAGCCCGGCGGCCCGGGCCGCCTGCGTCTGGGGGCGGATCGCCAGCGCATCCACCTTCAAAGGGCCGAGCAGATCGATCGAGGGGCGGGCGCCGGTGGCGATCACCAGGGCCTCGCAGCCCTGCAGGGCCTGGCGCAGAGCGGCGCTGTCCTGCAACTCCAGGCGTTCAATCCGGGCGCCGCGCAGTCCCTCGGGGGCGATGGAGCCGGGTCGCAGGATCGCCGTCACCTCCAGGCCGCGGCCCAGGGCTTCCTGCACCACGCGCCAGCCGGTTTTGCCGGAGGCGCCCGTCACGGCGATGCGCATGGTGGGGCGGAAGGTACTGGCCTGGATCGTATGCAAAGCGTCCCGGCAGCGGTGACCAGCAACGCCCTGGCATAGAATGAGAACCATTCCCAATTGCGTGGCGGCGATGGTCGGCTCGATCCAGCTCCTGTGCGTGGCTGTGGTGCCGGCGTTGGCTGCCCCCGGGCGGTTGGCGCTCAGGCTGGGCCGGTGGCTGATGGTGCCCGGGCTGAGCTCGCTGCTGCTGGTTGGCTGCGGTGCCACGCCCGGCCCACCAGGGCTGCGGCCCGGCGGCTCCCCGCCCCTGAAGGTGATGGCCAGCGTGTTGCCGGTCGCCCTGTTCACCCGGGCCGTGGCCGCCGGCTGTGCCCAGGTGGACTCCCTGGTGCCGGCCAATCTCGGCCCCCACGACTGGCAGGCCACACCGGCTGATCTGGCCCGGCTCAGCCAGGCCGATGTGCTGGTGATCAATGGTCTCGGGCTCGAGAGCCATCTCGACAAACTGGTGGACGCCTCGGGAAACGCCGGGCTGCGGCAGATCGACAGCAGTCGCGGTGTCGTCACCATCGCTCATCCCGCCGCGGCGCCGGGCGATGCCCACGACCACGACCACGCCAGCCAGCACGGCCCGGTCAATCCGCATATCTGGCTCGATCCCCGCCGGGCGGCCCAGCAGGTGGTAACAATCCGCGAGGGGCTGATCGCGGCTGATCCGGTCTGCCGTTCGCGTTACCAGGCCAATGCCGCCGTCTTCCTCACGCAGCTCGATCGGCTCGATCGCGATCTGGCCGGTCAGTTCGCACCCTATGCCGGTCGGCCCCTGTTGGCATTCCACGCCATCGGGCCCTACTTCGCCCAGCGCTATCAGCTGCTGAACGAGGCCCTGGTCGATGATCCCGATCAAGCGCCATCGGTGGCCGATCTGGAGCGCTTCAGCCGGCGGGCCAGGCAGAGCGGAGCCCGGGCTCTGGTGAGCGAACCCCAGGCCAGCAGCAAGGCGTTCGTCGCCCTGGGAGCAGACCTGGGCCTGCCCCTGGTGAGCTTCGATCCGCTCGAAACCGCCCCCGCCGATCCCACCCTGGCCGCGGCCTATTACCTGAGCACCATGCGTCGCAATGGTCAGCAGCTGCTCCAGGCCCTGGGGCGCTGAATGATGCATGGGCCAGCCAACGGCATCGTTGCCGCTCCCGAGCCAGACCCGCCAGCCGTGGAGCGCCCGGGTGCCGCTGTAGCCGCGCTGAGGAGTCGCGTGGCTGACAGCCGGCCATCCCTCGGTAGGGTGAAACCATGGCGGAAATGATTCTCGAAGTCAGCCACCTCACCATCTGCCGTGAGGGCAGCACGGTGGTGGACGACGTCAGTTTCAGGCTGGAGGCCGAATCGGATACGGCCCTGGTCGGTCCCAACGGGGCCGGCAAGAGCACCCTGGTGCAGGCCATCCTCGGGGTGTTGCCCCGTCGCAGCGGTGATGTGAGGGTGCTGGGTCACGCCCTTGGCCTCCGCGGGCAGCTGCCCGCAGCCGTGCGTGATCAGGTGGCCTATCTGCCCCAGAGCATCGCCTTGCACGGTCGGTTCCCGCTCAGTGTGGCCGAGTTCGTCGGCCTGGGCTGGGATCGGGCCGCGTTGGCGCTGCCCTGGCGCGGCGGGCGGGCCCGCCGCGCTGCGGTGGCGCTAGCCCTGGCCAAGGTGGGTGGCGAGGATCTGGCCAAGCGGCTGGTCAGCGATCTCTCCACCGGCCAGCTCAAACGCATCCTGCTGGCCTTCTGCGTGGTGCGGCCGCGCCGGCTGCTGGTGCTCGATGAGGCCCAGGCGGGGCTCGATGCCCAGGCGGCTGAGCAGTTCCATGGCCTGCTGTTCAACCTGCGCCGCAGTGAGGGCTGGACGATCCTGCAGGTTTCCCACGATCTCGAGATGGTGCGCCGCACCTGCAGTGGTGTGCTCTGTCTCAATCGCAGCCTGCGCTGTTCCGGCAGCCCCGATCACGCCCTCAGCCCCGCCGAACTGGAGCGGCTCTATGGCCGCGGCTGGGTGGCTTACCACCATCACCATTCGGACGCCAGTAGAAGCTGATGCTGGATTCAGGCTTCGATCCGGCCCATCTGACCCAGTTGCTGGCGCTGCCCTTCATGCAGCGGGCCCTGCTGGCCGGCCTGCTCACCGGTCTGCTGGGGGGGCTGCTCGGCAGTTTCGCCGTGTTGCGTCAGCTCTCCTTCTTCAGTGATGCCCTCGGCCATTCCGCCCTGCTTGGCATCAGCCTCGGCGTGCTGCTGGGGCTCAATCCCACCCTGGTGCTGATCCCCTTCGCGGTGCTGTTTGCCCTGGGGGTCAACCATCTGGCCGGTCGCAGCCAGTTGCCCACCGATGCCCTGCTCAACATCGTCTATTCCTCGTCGCTGGCGCTGGCCGTGCTGCTGCTCAGCCGGGTGCGCAGCTACAAGGGCGGCCTTCAGCAATTGCTGTTCGGCGACATTCTCGGGGTCTCCTGGCTGGATCTCGGCGTGATCCTGCTGCTGTTGATCAGCGCCGGCGGCTATCTGTTGCTCAGTCGCCGCAGCCAGATTTTGCTCACGATCGACGAACCCCTGGCGATCTCCCGCGGCGTGGCGGCCGGCTGGCATCGGTTGGTGTTCATCGTGGTGCTGGCGGTGGTGGTGGCGATTTCGATCAAGGCGGTGGGGGTGTTGTTGATCAGTGCCTTCGTGGTCATCCCCGCCTGCGCCTCCCGGCTGGTCTGCCGTGGCTTCAATGCCTATGTGCTGGTGGCGGCCCTGCTGGGGGCGGGCTGTGCGGTGGTGGGACTACTGGCCTCCGGTGCCTTTGATCTGCCGTCGGGCCCCAGTGTGGTGGTGGTGCAGTTGCTCGGTTTTCTGCTGGCCCTGTTGGTGGCCCCCCACAGCCGCTTGGCTCGCCCCTGAATCCAGCTGGATCACGGCCGGATCGTCCCGGCCTCCTGCGGCTGGGCCGCCGGCTGGGGCTGGCCGAAGCGGGTCGGCTGGGCATACAGCCAGCGCACGGTGGCAAGATCGCGGCGGCTCAGCTCCAGCACGGGTACGGCTCCCGGCACGGCCGCCATGGCGTCTGTGGCCTGCTCGCTGTGACCCCAGAGCCCGAAGGCATGGCCCAGTTCGTGCAGGGCGGTGGCTTCGCTGGCTTGGGGGCGTTGGCCTGGGCTGAGCAGCACCTCCACACTCGGCTCCAGCCGCGCCGATCCACCCCGGGTCACCTCCAGCAGCTGCAGGGTGGCGCGCCCGTGGCTGGCTCGCAGCCGACCATCGGCGCCTGGCTGGCGTGGGGGCCTGCGCCTGAGGATGCGGATCTGGGCAGCGGCCGGATCGGCCACCAGTTCGATCGGCAGCACGGCTCGCCAGCGCTGCAGGGCCTGCAGGCTGGCCTGCCTCCAGCGCTGCTCCCACAGCACGGCGGCAGCGGCGCCGCTGGCCGGTTCCAGCCAGACGCACCAGCGATCGAGTCGCGGCCAGCCCAGGGCGGTGCTGCTCAACCGCTGGCGGTAGTCGTCGCTGCGGTGATCGGCGGTGACGCTGGAGCCAGCGGCCGGCTGCAGCAGCGCACCGGCTGGCAGGGGCAGAGGCCGGCTGCTGCTGGCCGTAGCACAGGCTGGTGGCTCTGGCGATGGCGCAGGGCTCACCTCGAGGGGTGCGGCTTCGGCCCCAGGGCCTGCGAGCGCCGCTGCCGGGGAGGTGGCGAGCAGGCTCAGAGCAACCAGCAGGCCGAGCAGGCCGGCTGGTGCCTGGAGCGGCTGCGTCCAGGGAAGCAGCCCTGGCCGCAGCATCAGCTGGCCAGGCCCACACCGCGGGCCATCAAGGTGGCGAGGAAGGGGATGGCCGCGAAGCCCACCAGCTCGATGTTGAGGATCCAGCGCAACCGGTTGGCCAGGGCCTCACTCACCTGGGGCAGCTCCCCTTTGCGCAGGGGGATGGCCCAGAGGATGTAGGTGATCGTGGGGTACAGCGAGAGGCTGCCCACGGCCAGGTAGGTGCCCACCTTCCACCAGAAGAGGGGATTTTCGGTGTAGAAGCTGGAGCCCTGGCCGAAATGCAGCACCCGGGCGATGCCGCTGAGCAGCAGCGCCAGAGCGGCGATGCCATACACCACATCGGTGATCACCATCAAGGTGGCGTCCTGGCGGTTCGGGTTGGGCCGGATCAGGCGGCGCTCCAGCACCAGGGCACCGAAACACACCATGAAGCTGAGGTAATGCACATAGGCGACGCCGGCGCTGGGCAGGATTCCGGTGGGGATGGCGGCGCTGAGGGCGGCAAAGCCGGCCATGGGGCTAGGGGCAGGGCTGATCAAGGTAGCGACCCGGCTCGATTGCAGGGGTGCGCGCGGTGGCGATGGCGACGGATCGATCGGGATTTGCGAACCAACAAGGCAGTGACTCACCCAATCAGGGGGGGGCCGGTGTTGGCTCGGGTCAAATCAGGAATGAAAGCGAAGTCTGAAGCCTTTCCGTGGGTTCAACTGATGCGCAAAATCAACCCTAGGTTCAATCAAAAGCGCTTTGGCCGATCCATGGCAAGTTCCCTGAGTGCCTATCTCGGTGAGATTGGTCGGCATCAATTATTAACACCCGAACAGGAGCTCACCCTCGGCCGCAAAGTGCAGGCGATGGTGGTTCTGCAGGAACGCTGCAGCCTGGCCGGTGGCCTCGGTGAAGCCTGTGTCTATGACGACCTCGAGCGCCGCACCCTGCGCCATGGCGAGCGGGCGAAACAACAGATGATCACGGCCAATTTGCGTCTGGTTGTGAATCTTGCCAAGCGTTATCAGGGCAAGGGCCTAGATCTGCTTGATCTGATTCAGGAAGGCACCATCGGCCTCACCCGCGCCGTCGAAAAATTCGACCCAACCCGGGGCCATCGTTTCAGCACTTATGCCTATTGGTGGATTCGTCAGGGTCTGAATCGAGCCCTTTCCACCCAGAGCCGCACGATTCGGATTCCGGTCAATGTCAACGAAAAGCTCACTCGCTTGCGGGCCGCTAAGGCCCGCCATCTCCAGGCCCATGGCCAATCCGCCAGTCCCGCCCAGCTGGCCAAGGCCCTGGCTCTACCACTGGTTGAGGTGGAGGAACTGCTCGGTTGCGAGCTGCGCAGCGTCACCGTCAGCCTGCAGGGGGCTGTGCGCTCCAAGTCGGATCCCTCTGAACTGGTGGATCTTCTACCCAGTGAGGAGATGCCGCCGATGGAGCGGGCTGAGCTGGCCGAGCGCTCCGCCTCGGTCTGGACCCTGCTGGAGCGCTCCCATCTCACCCCCAAGGAGCGCACCGTGGTGATGTTGCGTTTCGGTCTGGATGGCAGCCATGAATGGCGCACCCTGGCCGAGGTGGCTCGACAGCTGGAATGCAGCCGCGAATATTGCCGGCAGGTGGTGCAGCGCGCCCTGCGCAAGTTGCGCAAGGCGGGCCTCGAAAGTGGTCTGGTCGAAGCCTGAAGCGCTCGGGCAGCAGCCGGTTGCCCTCACCTTTCGTGGGGTCAACCGGCCCTTCTCAGAGCCGGCAGCCACTCCCAGAGTGGGGCCGTTCAGCCCATTCGTTCGGGGCACCCCAAACCAGGAG
>CALPNT020000159.1 GCA_943325005.2 Bifidobacterium breve
CGGGACCCGCCTGTTCAGCCCCTTCGACAGCCTCTGTCCACCGGAGCACCGGGTCTGCTCCAGCGTTCAGGCGGGAACCCTGCTCTACAGCGATGACAACCACCTCAGCAACGCCGGGGCGCTGCTGCTCTATTCAAGCCTGATGGCCTTCCTCGCCGATCAGCCGGGCTTGGAGCCGCCCCCCAGCTGATCGCTGCCCAGTTCCTGATTGACCAACGCATCGAGGGTGAGCGCTGAGCGCACCAGGGCCTGATAGCGCTGCACCACCCGGCGGTTGCGCTCCAGCCAGCTACCGGGATCTCTCGCCGCCAGGCCCGAGAAGCCACCCGGCCCGGTGGCATCGCCATCGAGCAGCTCAAGATCGGACTGTTGGGCCAACAGGGCCAGCACCAGTTCATGGATGCGCTGACGGCGATCGGACATGGGCTGGCGTCGGTGCTGGGCAGCCAGGGCTGGCGGACCCTGATCATCCCTCTCAGAGCTGTTCTGGCTCATGGAAGCCGTTGCCGTGAGGATCGCAGCCGGCGGGATTGAACCGGCCTGGCTCTGCGGAGCCGCATCCAGCCAGCCGCGCCAGGCTCAGTGACCGTTTACCTCCTGGGGCTGGTAAAAGAAGCCGCCGCCGGCAGCACCCTGGCGCACCACCGCACAGCGGCTGGCCACCCGCCACAAGGCGCGGTGGATCGGCGTGGGGTCGTAGCGCACCAGATCGGGCAGGCGCTGCTTCAGCAGCCTGGAGGCGTGCCAGGCGTTGTAGTGGGGAATGCGGGGATTGATGTGATGGCACACATGGGTGGAGCCGATGCCGTGGTGCAGCAGGTTCAGCAGTGGCCCGTAGGGACGATCCACCGTTTGCAGGGCTCCCTTGGCCCAGGTCCAGTCTGCGGAGCAGAAATGGGGGATGTTGGTGTCGGTGTGCTGCATCCAGGTGTAGGCCACCAGCCAGGCATTGACCACCAGATAGGGCAGGCCATAGACGAGCAGAACCCGCAGCCAGGAGAACTGAACGGAGGCCAGCGCCAGAGCCAGCAGCATCGCCAGAACCCCGAGATTGGAGATCAGCATCGGGCGACGGAAGGAGTCTGGGAACAGCGCCCGGCTGCCGTTGCGAAAAGGCGCACCGCTCCAGAAATGGGAGGTGGGAGCGCCGTAGTCCTCACCGCCGGCCACGCCGATCAGCAGATACAGCGGCCAACCCAGCACCAGATGGGTGAACAACGACTGGATGCCGTAAAGCCTGGATCCCAACCAGCCGCTCAGGGAAAGCACCGAATGGCCGGAAGGCGAATCAGAGCGGGGAGGCACATGGGTTTCACCAGCTTCGAGGTGGTTGCAGTTGGCATGGTGCACCGCATGGCTGCGCTGCCAGGCGAAGTAGGGCACCAGCAGCAGGCTGTGCAGCACGAAGCCCACCGTGGCTTCCAGCCGACGGTTGGGATGGAAGGCACCATGACCGCACTCATGGGCCAAGACCCAGCAACCGGTGGCCACGGTGCCGGTGATCACGGCATAGAGCAACCAGAGGGGAGCGGCGAGGGGAGTCAAGGGGATCTGGGTGCCCAGGCCGTAGGCCACCAGGGACAAGCCGAGCGACAGGGCCAGGCTTGCCCAGGCCTTGGCCGGATCAATCCGGAGCGACTCGGCAGGCAGACAGGCCAGCAGCTCGGCCTTGCTGGGGAAGCTGGGGGAAGACGGGGCGAGGGGCGCCTGGGCGCAGCTGGACAGGGAGGCGGACAGGGAGACAGTGGAGGTCAATGAAGCTGCTGAATCACTAGGTAACTCGACGAAACGCCGATAGACACAGCAAGTTAGTGGCGTTGACGCTGCATCCGTGCGTCGGGACCGTCGACCCTCGTGGCTTGCGCCGTTCGAGCTCGGGGCCTGTCTCACCGCGGCCCTTAGCCCCGGGGATCTCGATGCCCACAGCCGCCTTCCTTAAGCCGGCGCCGCGGGGTGGCTTCTGGGCGACAGGCTCGCTAGCGCTGCTACGCCGGTGGCACTGGCAGAAGGAACCGCTTCTTTCCCTTGGCCACCCGCGCCGTGTATTCCTTCACTGGCTTCCCCCACCGGCGCCGCCTGGAGGCTCGCCACAAGCCTGCGCCACGATCCCAGCCCCAGCCACTTCCTAACCTCCTTCCTGAGCACGCAACCCGGCGTTGTGATTCTGGCCACGGCTGAGCAGGCGGCAGATGCCGAGTACCGCTACCTGGTGCAACGGCTCCCCGGCAGCGATCCCGCGTTGCTGGTGCAGTGCTGGCGGATGTCCTTTGCTGCCCACCGTTTCACCTGTGGCGGTGAAGCCGGCCCAGGCCGCTGGATCGAAGCGCGCTCAGTGCCTCAAAGCTTCAGCGCCTGCCAAGCCGTGACAGCCATCCATAGGTGTGGCGGATCCAGACGGTGCCGACGTTCAATGGCGATGCACCCCACCACCCGGGGGCTGCATCGCCCAGGCCTGGTCGGTGGCCAAAGGGCTGCGGACCTGGGTGGAGCTCTCGTTGATGAAACCCCAGGAGCAACGCTGATGAACGACCAAGCCCTGCCGCCGATCGCCGGCCGCGAAGCCGAGATCCTGGCCCTGGTGCAGCAGGAGCTCCCTGTATTTCTGCCACAGAGCAATCTCAACCTGGAGCAGATCCAGTCAACGTTTGCCTGTGCCCTGCACATGCACCAGCCCACGATTCCAGCCGGGGCGCATGGAGAACTCATCTCCCATCTGCAGTACATGGTGGAGCACCCTGGCGAGGGCGACAACCACAACGCCGAACCCTTTGCCCAGTGCTACAAGCGTCTGGCCGAGATCATCCCTCAGCTGATCAGCGAGGGCTGCAATCCGCGCATCATGCTGGATTATTCAGGCAATCTGCTCTGGGGATTCGAGCAGATGGGCAGAAGCGACATTCTCGATGCGCTCAGGCACCTCGCCTGTGATCCCGCCCTTCAACCCCATGTGGAGTGGCTCGGCACCTTCTGGAGCCATGCGGTGGCACCCTCCACACCGATTCCCGATCTGAAGCTGCAGATCCTGGCCTGGCAGCACCATTTTGCAGCCCTATTTGGCCCTGAGGCCCTGCAGCGGGTGAAGGGTTTCTCGCCACCGGAGATGCACCTTCCCAACCACCCCGACACGCTCTATGAATTCGTGAAGGCCCTCAGGGAGTGCGGCTACCGCTGGCTGCTGGTACAGGAGCACAGCGTTGAAAATCTTGATGGTTCAGGTCTGCGGCAAGCGCAAAAGTATGGCCCTAATCAGCTGGTAGCCCGCAACTCCAAGGGGGAAACGGTGAGCATCACCGCCTTGATCAAAACCCAGGGCTCCGACACCAAGCTGGTGGGTCAGATGCAGCCCTGTTACGAAGCCCTCGGCCTGGGACGGCAAGAGCTGGGAACGACAACAATTCCAGCGATTGTGTCGCAGATTGCTGATGGCGAAAATGGTGGCGTGATGATGAATGAATTCCCTTCGGCCTTCATCCAGGCCCATCAGCACCTCGCCCGCGAGGGGGGCGGCACAACGGGCACGGTGGCGATCAACGGCACCGAATACCTGGAGTTGCTGGAAGCTGCCGGTGTGCAATCAACGGATTTCCCCAGGATTGAGGCGGTCGATCAGCACAAACTGTGGCAACAGGTCGGCAGCCAGCCCACTCCTGAAGCCGTGGAGGCGGCCATCGTCAAGCTCAAGGCCGACGATCCCCGCTTTTCGATGGCCGGCGCCTCCTGGACCAACAACCTCAGCTGGGTGGAGGGCTACGCCAACATTCTCGAACCGATGAATCAGCTCAGCGCCCGCTTTCACCAGGTGTTCGATCCCCTGGTGGCTGAGGATCCTGGGGTCACCACAACGCCCCACTATCAACAGGCGCTGCTCCAGCTGCTGCTGCTGGAAACCAGTTGCTTCCGCTACTGGGGCCAGGGCACCTGGACCGATTACGCCAGCGAGATCCACCGCCGTGGGGTCGAAGCGATCGGCTGAGCATCATGGTGCCGATGGCAAAAGACTCCCTGAACAGCGCGGTGGCAACGAGTGAAGCCAGGGTCTTGACGGTGATCGGCACCGACGCCGGCGGCCTGGCGGGCCTGCCCGCCGCCAGCCTGGTCCTGCTGCGCAACGCCCTGCTGGTGGTGGCTCCAGCCCGACTGCTGCCGGAGCTGGCCCCCTGGTGGCAGGCCGAGCAAGCGGCCGGACGGCTGTCGGCGGCGACCCCCTGCCCGGAGCTTCTGGCCAGCGACAAGCCCGAGCGAATCGTTGCGCCTCTGGGCGAGGCCCTGGCGGCGGGCCGGCCGGCGGTGCTGCTCGCCAGCGGCGATCCCCTCTGGTTCGGCATCGGCCGGCTGCTGCTGCAGGTGTTTCCGCCCGAACAGCTGCGCTTCCATCCGGCGCCCGCCTGCCTGCAGCTGGCCTTTGCCCGCATCGGCCGGCCCTGGCAGGACGCCAGCTGGGTGAGCCTGCATGGCCGCGATCCCGAACCCCTGGCGGCGGCCCTGCAGAAACGCCCCGCCGCCCTGGCGGTGCTCACCGACCCCAATCGCGGTGGCGCAGCCACGGTGCGCCGCCTGCTGGCGGCTTCTGGGCTGGCGGCGGCCTATGGCTTCTGGCTGTGCGAGCGCCTGGGCCATCCAGCCGAACGGGTGCAGCGACTGGCCCCCGCTGAGCCACTGCCGGCCGATCTCGATCCCCTGCACCTGGTGCTGCTGGTGGCCGAGGAGCCACCAGCCCCGGATCCCCAGACCTTGCCCCTGTTCGGCATCGCCGATGGCCTCTGGCTGCAGCATGCCGATCAACCCGGGCTGATGACCAAACGGGAGGTGCGCATCCAGCTGCTGGCCGATCTGGAACTGCCCGCGATCGGCGTGCTCTGGGATATCGGCGCCGGGGTCGGCTCGGTGGGACTGGAAGCGCTGCGGCTGCGGCCGGCCCTGGCGCTGTGGGCGCTGGAACGTCGTGTCGGCGCCGCGGCCCTGATCCAGGCCAATGCCGAGCGGCTGGGGGTGAGGCCGGCGGGGGTGGTGGAAGGCGCGGCTCCGGAGGCCCTGGGGCCGTTGCCGGATCCGGATCGGGTGCTGCTCGGCGGCGGCGGCCGCAATCGGGTGGCGGTGCTGGAGGCCGTGCTGCGGCGCTTACGCCCCGGGGGCCTGGTGGTGATCCCGATGGCCACAATCGAAGCCCTGGCCGAGCTGCGACCCCGCCTCGAGGCGGCCGGACTGCAGGTGAGCGTGGCGCAGCATCAGGCCTGGCGCGGAGCTCCCCTGGCCGATGGCACTCGGCTGGCGCCGCTCAATCCGGTGCTGGTGCTGAGCGGGCGGAAGGGCTCAACGGGGTGATGCGCAGAGCTGTACCAACACGGATCCCCAGCGCCGCCGCCTGGCCGCTGCCGATCTCCAGCACCCCATCCACCGCTTGATCGGGCCCATAGCTGCGACAGGGCAAGCGCATGCAGGGCTCCGCCGCCGCCACGATCGCCCTCACCTGTCCATCCCGGATGAACAGCATGTCCAGCGGTGCGGGGGTGTGGTGCATCCAGAAACGGACCACCGACGGCGGGGTATAGGCAAACCACATGCCCTGCCATGGCTTCAACGGCGGCCGCAGCTGCAACCCCAGGGCGTACTGGCGCAGATTGCGGGGCTCTTCCAGCTGTAGGCAGACGGGTGCGGCGCCTTCAGGCCTGAGCAAGCAGGCCTGGGCGGTCACCGGCAGAACCTGGGGAGCGGAATCGGCCGGTGCGGCGGCCAGGGCTGGGACAACCGCCAGGGCTGGGGCCAGGGCCAGAACCGGGGCAAGCGCCCTGGCCGCAGACCAGGTCCAGCGACGGAGAACCAGCGCCAGCGAGGGAAAAGCCAGGAATGACGAACCCAGCTGGCGAGCCCTGGCGGCCAGGCCGCTGGGATCAAGGGCCCGGGGATCGCGAACGGGGCCGCTCATGCCGCACCCCGATGCCGCAGCGGCTGGCTTTCCCCCAGGCAGTAGCCCTGGCCGCGCACGGTGTGGAGGAGGCGGCACTCACCTCCTTCCTCCAATTTCTGGCGTAAGTAGCGCACGTAGACCTCAATCACGTTGCTGGCACTGCTGGGTTGATCGTTCCAGATCTCCGTGAGGATCTGCTCGCGACTGACCACCTCACCCCGGTGGCGCAGCAGCAGCAGCAGCAGCTCGTATTCACGGGTCGTCAAGGCCAGCGCTCGCAGGCCCCGCTTCACCTGGCGGCTGGCAGGCAGCAGCTGCAGATCCCCCACCTGCAACAACTCCTCGCCACCGCCCCGCCGCCGCCGGTTCAGATGCAGCCGCAAGCGCGTCAGCAGGTCGCTGGGGCCCAGCGAGCACAGCCAGAAGTCATCGGCACCGCTGGTGAGGGTGTGGCAGCGCTGGTCCACCGTGTCCTGCTCGATGCCCAGCAACAGGGGGATCGCCCCCCAGCGCTGGCGCAGAGCGGCGATCTGGCGATCGCTGCCGGGGGAGAGGATCACCGCCTGGAGACTGGGGGTACCTGCCAGGGCCCCGTTCCATGCGGAACCACTGGCGCCGCTCGACACCTCCTCAAAGCCGCCGAGCGGCAGCTGGGAGGCGCACAGGGGCGCATAGCCCGAAATCTCCAGCCGGGGGGCCAGTAGTTCCGCCTCCGTGCCCACCAGCAGCACCGCTGGGCTCACAGCGAGGGCTCCACCGCATCAAGGCCGTTGCCGGGTTTGGCCACATGGGGCA
>CALPNT020000160.1 GCA_943325005.2 Bifidobacterium breve
ACGACCATGAACCCCAGCAGCAGCTTCGTGACCCAGCCCACCCTCAAGCCGGGCTGCGTGATCCGGCGGGAGAACTGGAGCGTGCTGCAGAAGGAGGGCGCCGTGACGGCCGAGCAGATGCGCCAGTGCAAGCAGCGGATGAACACCTTCGCCTACATCGGTTCGGTCAAGGACAAGCCGATCGTGCGCTGCGTCTATCAGACCGACATCAGCGAAAACAAGTTCATCACCAAGGGCGTCGCCGATGACGCCGCCGGCATCACCCCGGAAGCCAACCAGTTCTGAGCGGAACGCTCCGGCCTGCCCGGCGCAACGCCGCGCCCGGTTTGGCGGCGGCCAGGGCCCTTCCAGCCGCGCCCGTCCCTGGCGGCGGCCTCGCTGCCTTCCGCGCACAGGACCTGGCTGATGGCCGGCTGCACCGGCGAGCAGCGCCCAGCTCGCTGCGGCGACACAGCCGATGTTCGGCGCTGTCGACGAGCGGCGCTGTCGCTGAGCGGAGACCCAGCTCCGCTCAGCCGACGGTGCCGCCGCTGCTGTCGCCGCGGCTGGCCCCTCCCCCCTGCCGCAGCGGGCTGTCGGGGCTGGCGAACACCGGCAGCACCTCCTTGCGGAAGGCTTCAGCCGCCCGGGAGCAGTAGCGGGCGGGGTGGGTGATCAACTTCAGCTGGCGGCGCACCATCAGATCGGCCACCTGGGGCCGATGGAGCGTGCCGGCCGCCAGCTCCCGCTCAATCGACACCACCGGCAGGAAGGCGGCGCCGAGGCCTGCCTGCACAGCATTCTTGATCGCTTCAAAGGAGTTGAGCTCCATCTCGATCTTGAGCCGGCCGACATCGAGCTTGGAGCGCAGCAGCAGCTGATCCACCATCTTGCGGGTGGTGGACTGGGCATCGAGGCAGACGAAGCCGAGCCGGTAGAGGTCGTCCTTGGTGAGTTCCGGCAAGCGGGCCAACGGATGCTTGGGCGGCAGCACCAGGGCCAGCTCATCGCTGGCGTAGGGCACCACCTGCAACAGATCATTGAGCTCGCCGGGCAGCTCGCCGCCGATGATCGCCAGGTCGATCTGGCCGTTGGCCACACTCCAGCCGGTGCGGCGGGTGCTGTGCACCTGCAGCTGCACCGCCACATCGGGATATTTCTGGCGGAACAGGCCGATCATGCGCGGCATCAGGTAGGTGCCCGTGGTCTGGCTGGCCCCGACCACCAGGGAGCCGCCCTTGAGGTTGTGCAGATCATCGATGGCGCGGCAGGCCTCCTGGCACTGGCTGAGGATGCGATCGCAGTAACTCAGCAACAGGTGGCCGGCTTCGGTGAGCTGGGCCTTGCGGCCGCCGCGGTCAAACAGGGAGACATCGAGCTGCTTCTCCAGGTTCTGGATCTGCAGGCTCACGGCCGGCTGGGTCACATAGAGGCTGTCGGCGGCTTTCTTGAAGCTGCCCTCGCTGGCGATGGCCCGCAGAATGCGCAGCTGATCAAGGGTGAAGGGGAGGTCCGCCATGGGATTCCAGTCAGGCCTCGGGGTCAGAGAACGGAACAGAAGCAGATCCTGAGCAGCTGGCGGGACTGACCGGCTGAGGACGGCGGGTCTGCTGGAGAAGGCTGGGCTGCACAGCCGAGACAGGCGCTGGAACCGAATGGCAAAGCCGAGCCGGTTGGCACAGCCGAGCCGGTTTCCCAGCCGCAGCCGATTGACCAGACCAAGCCTGCTTGCCAGGCAGAGGCTTAGGAATCGGACACGGGGAGATCGCAATCAAGGGGATCAGGCCGCGGTCGATCGGGATCAGGGGCATCAGGGTTGCCAGCCAGACCTGGGCCTGGGAGAGGCGCCGAGGCGCCCGGGCCTGCAGGCCTGATGCGGCAGGGAGGGAAATCCCGCGCTGGGGTGCTTGAACGGATTCGGGTTGGCGGATTTGGGGTGACGTCGTTGGGATGACGGAAGCGGCTGGCGGGGGCAGAGGAATGCGGCTCCGGGGGCCTGAATGGAAAAGCGGGACGGCCATCGCGGCAACGCCTTCGGTGGCATGCCGTCGAAAAACCTCTGTGGCTGAACCTCTGTGACTGTCTGGTCAAAGCTCCTTGCCGTGGAACGAATCCCGGGCAAGAAGCTTGGGCCAGCAGGCCATGGCCTAACGCCATGGCCTGGAACCTGGCTCGAGTCCAGGCCCCGGGGCGATCCCCATCGTCGCGCTGGACTGAACTCTAGGGGGCTCGGCTGGCAGCGAGAATCTGCAGCTCACAGTTGCTCCCCGAGTCCATGCCCAGCGGCGGCCCCAATCCCAGCAGCCTGGTGATGCTGGGATTGCTCCTGGGATTTGCCGTGTTGCACAGCGGCGGCGCCTCGCTGCGGGCCTGGGGCGTGGAGCGGATCGGCGAGCGGGCCTGGCGGCTGCTGTTCGCCGGCCTCAGCATCCCGGCGGCGGTGCTGGTGATCGGCTACTTCCTGGCCCACCGCTACGACGGCGTGCGCCTCTGGAATCTGCAGGACCAGCCCTGGATCGTGCCGCTGGTCTGGATCGGCACGGCGATCAGCTTTCTGTTTCTGTATCCGGCCACCTACAACCTGCTGGAGATTCCGGCAGTGCTCAAACCGCAGGTGCGGCTCTATGCCACCGGCATCATCCGCATCAGCCGCCATCCCCAGGCGGTGGGCCAGATTCTCTGGTGCGCCACCCACCTGCTCTGGATCGGCACCAGCTTCACGGCCTGGGCCTGTTTCGGCCTGATCGCCCACCACCTGTTCGCCGTCTGGAACGGCGATCGCCGCCTGCGCCAGCGTTTCGGCGCCGCCTTCGAAGAACTGAAGGCCAGCACCTCAGTGATTCCCTTCCAGGCGGTGCTGGATGGACGCCAGAAGCTGGTGCTGGCTGAGTTCCTGAGGCCCTCCCAGCTGGGCATCGCCATCGCCGTGGGCGTGTTCTGGTGGGCGCACCGCTTGATCGGCGCCGGCGCCACCGCCTTCGCCCGCAGCGCCATCGGCCACTGGCTCGCCTGATCGGCTGGTCCTGATCGGCGCCCCAGCACACGAGCCGGATCCCGGGGCCACGCTGCCTACACTCCCAACAGCCGATTCAGCCGGATGCCGTCTGCAGCCCAGCTCGCCTGGTTGATCCCGGTGCTGCCCTTGATCGGGGCCTGCCTCTCCGGTCTGGGGTTGATCACCTTCAACCGCACCGTCAACCGCCTGCGCAAGCCGGTGGCCGTGATGCTGCTCACCTGTGTGGGCGCCGCCGCCGTGCTCAGTTACGCCGTGCTGGCCGAACAGCTGGCTGGAGCCGGCATGACCGAGGTGCTGTTCGACTGGGCCAGCGCCGGCACGTTCAATCTGCAGATGGGCTTCCGGGTCGACCCCCTCGGTGCGGTGATGCTGGCCCTGGTCACCACCATCGCCCTGCTGGTGATGGTTTATTCCGATGGCTACATGGCCCACGACAAGGGCTATGTGCGCTTCTTCACCTATCTGGCCCTATTCAGCAGCTCAATGCTGGGCCTGATCATCAGCCCGAACCTGCTTGAGATCTATGTGTTCTGGGAGCTGGTGGGCATGTGCTCCTACCTGCTGGTCGGCTTCTGGTACGACCGGGACGGCGCCGCCAATGCAGCCCAGAAAGCCTTTGTGGTGAACCGGGTCGGCGACTTCGGCCTGCTGCTGGGCATCCTGGGCCTGTTCTGGGCCACCGGCAGTTTCGGCTTCGAGGAGATCGGCAGCCGCCTGAGTGAAGCCGTGGCCGGCGGCAGCCTCGGCAATGGCGTGGCGGTGCTGCTGTGCCTGCTGGTGTTCATGGGACCGATGGCCAAGTCGGCCCAGTTCCCGCTCCATGTCTGGCTGCCCGACGCCATGGAGGGCCCGACACCGATCTCGGCCCTGATCCACGCCGCCACGATGGTGGCCGCCGGGGTGTTCCTGGTGGCCCGGCTGCAGCCGGTGTACGCACCCTTCCCGGCGGTGCAGGCCACGATCGCCGTGATCGGCACGATCACCCTGTTTCTGGGCGCCTCAATTGCCCTCACCCAGATGGATCTGAAGAAGGGGCTGGCCTACAGCACCGTCTCCCAGCTGGGTTACATGATGCTGGCGATGGGCTGCGGCGCCCCGGTGGCCGGCATGTTCCACCTCGTCACCCACGCCTTCTTCAAGGCGATGCTGTTCCTCTGTTCCGGCTCGGTGATTCACGCCATGGAGGAGGTGGTGGGCCATGAGCCGGTGCTTGCCCAGGACATGCGCCTGATGGGCGGGTTGCGCAAGTTCATGCCGATCACCAGCACCACCTTCCTGATCGGCTGTGTGGCGATCGCGGGCATCCCCCCCCTGGCCGGCTTCTGGAGCAAGGACGAGATTCTTGGCCAGGCCTTCGGCAGCTTCCCGATTCTGTGGGCAGCAGGCTTCATCACCGCCGGCATGACTGCCTTTTACATGTTCCGGCTTTACTTCCTCACCTTTGAGGGCAGCTTCCGCGGCAACGACAAGGCCGCCGCCGCCCTGTTGCTGGCGGCAGCCGGCAAAGGCACTGGCGAGGAGCACGGTGATGACCACGGCCACAGCCATGCCGACCATCCCCATGAATCCGGCTGGCAGATGGCGATGCCCCTGGCGGTACTGGCGGTGCCGTCGGTGCTGATCGGCCTGCTGGGCACCCCCTGGCACAGCCGCTTCGCCGCCCTGCTCAATCCGGAGGAAGCGGCCGAGATGGCTGAACACTTCTCCTGGGCTGAGTTCCTGCCCCTGGCCGGCGCCTCGGTGGCGATTTCGGTGGCAGGCATCACTCTGGCGGTGCTGGCCTACCTGCTGCACAAGATCGACCTGGGCACCGCCGTGGCGGGTCGCTTCCCGGCCCTGAACCGCTTCCTGACCAATAAGTGGTATCTCGACGCGATCAACGAGCGCATCTTCGTCAAGGGCAGCCGCAAGATCGCCCGCCAGGTGCTGGAGGTGGATTCCAAGGTGGTGGACGGTGTTGTGAACCTCACCGGCCTGCTGACCCTGGGCAGCGGCGAAGGGCTCAAATACTTCGAAACCGGCCGGGTGCAGTTCTATGCCCTGATCGTGTTCGGCGGCGTGATCGCCATGGTTCTGCTGTTCAGCGCCTTCGGCTGAGGCCTGGGGGCCGCGTCGCCGGCCTTCAGCGGACCCACTTGGACCTTGACAAGGCGCGCGAACACTCACGCACGGGCAAACCGCCGCCAACATCAGCCTGCAGAGCCGAGCGTCCCTGCAGGCTGCTCGGGGGCACGACACCCGAGCAACTGTTCAATGGGGCAGCGCCGGCAGCCTCAGCCCGCTGCGGACGTCCGGCGCCATGGTTCGATGCCAGCAAAGCCCGCGGTGCGAGCCATGGCTGCGCCCCTACAGCGCCGTCGGCACGCTCACGCGGATCCGCCGCCAGCGGCAACCCCGCAAACCTTAAGGAAAGCCTGACAGCCCTGGCATCGAGCGCGCGCGCAGACCAGGCCAGGCCACCACGGAATTTCACTCAATCTTAATGAATTCCACAAAATGCCACGCAATCGGGACGGAACAGAGGCAGATCGGCTAGAAAGGAAACGTAATGTAAAAGCACTCTGGTTTTATGGTTTTCACTCTTGGGACTTCTGACCTCCGCTTCCTGCTCTCCCGCGTGCGCTGGGACTGGCTGCCTGAGGAGCAGGGCGGCGTAGTCCCACTGGGTCCCACCGGCATCCGCAGAGTGCAGGGCATCGGCAACCACAGCCGCGACCCCCTCGCCCCCAACTGGTGGTTCGGCGCCGGCGACACCCTCTTCCCCCGCCTCACCTTCAACCGGCTGACAGCGCCGGGCGGCAAGGCCGTGGACAAGATCTCAAGGCCCTTCTCCACCGCCATCCGCGGTAAGGATGAGGTGATCACGATCGGCAACACCGTAGGCCTCGCTGGTGCAAAGAAGGATGCGCTCAACATGCGCACCATCAGCAATCTGATCGCGGACAGCACCGACACCATCGGCTTTTCCAGCCTCGACACCACCGACCCTGACTACGCGCTGAAACTGCAGCTGAAGCTGCAGGACGACCCCACCGGCCGCGTCTCGCCCACTTCCGGGGCTGTCAACCCCCTGGCGTACAGCAACTTCATGTCGGCGTTGGGGCAGTTCTTCGACCATGGCCTCGATTTCGTTAACAAAGGGGCCGATGGCAAGGTCAAGATTGAGCTGCTGCCCAGCGATGGACTTTATACAGCCGGACGAGCAACCACCATCACCGGGTCGCGCAGCAACACGGTGACCATCAATTGGGGCGAAGGCTCCAACGATGCCCTGCTTACCAAAATGGGCATTGATCTCACCACCCAAGGGATGAACACCTGGGATCAACTCGCCACCATCACCACCCCGGGTAGACCCAATGCCAACGGCTATGTCTACGAAGGCAGGCTGGTGCTCAACGGCATCTTCATTGAGGTTGCCGCTTTTGATATTCAAAGCCTGGTCAACGAACTGAATGACCTATCCGCCACAACGGGGGTTACGGTGACAGCTGGCCCGGCTCCCGCCTTTGGGGGTATCCCAGCAGGCTCCTATCAACTGGTGTTCACGCCAGCCAAAGCCGAGAGCTTCAACGAGGTTTCTCCCTTCATCGACCTCAGCCAGAATTATGGCTCCGATGATTGCAAGATGCTGTTCTTGCGGGAATAAC
>CALPNT020000161.1 GCA_943325005.2 Bifidobacterium breve
CAACCAATCAGGAGAAAAGCCACGGCCGAGACCTCAACTGGACACTGCGGGCCACACAGGCTCCAGAGCACATCCGCGAGACATCGAGCGGCACCAGCTGGATCGTGGAGGTGAGCACCACCGGCAGCCATGACGGCAAGCCGTTCCAGGCAACACACCTGGCTTGTTTCATGCAGCGCACCCTCAAGGGGACACCCGTCTGCGCACCACTCCAGAAGCCATGCTGCCACTGGTGCGAGACCGCTGGAGCCATGGCCACGCTGCGGACGGCAGCCCTCAACCTGCTGCGATTGTCAGGATTTCAGTCGATCCAGGCCGGCATGCAGGCGGTGATGCACGACATCTCGGCGCTGCTGGCGATGGCAAGGCGGCAGCCCAGCCCTGAACCGAGTTGACACTTTGAATCAAGCCTGCTCGTGGGGGTGTTGCTGAGCTGTGGCCTGAAGTTCACCGCCATCGATAGTTCACCCTTGATCGTGGCTCAGGCGATGGCTCGCAACCCCGATCTCGTAGCTCTGCAAGCTGATGTGAGAGAGCTGCCATTTGGTTCAGGCCAATTCGATGTGGTGTTTCTCTGGTTCCACCCTGGACCATCTCGATTCAGAAGAGGGCATCGCAGCGGCCCCGGTCGAGATCGAGCGGGTGCTGAAGCCTGGTGGTTGATTGATCCTGGCCATGGACAACCCCTCAAACCTGATCATCCGCCTGCGCCCTAGCCCCCTGCTGGGGCTGCTGCGGCGACACAGACAGGATTGTTCCGGATCGAGTGGGCATCACCTTGGCCCGGGTCCTGCTGTTGCAGGCTGTTCAGGTCGCTGGTTTTGACATCCTGGCAACCAGGGCGGTGATGCATGGTCTGCTGATGGTCCGCCTCTTACATCGCCGTAGACGCCGTGAACCGCTGACGGCAGCTGGCAGGCCCGCTGCCCCTCCATGCCGAGCCACCACCAGGCCCAGGGGGCTGTTTGATAAGGTGCCGCAGTGGTGACTAACCACGTTCCAAAGTCTTCAGCTGATTCCCATGTCCCGCGTCTGCCAACTCACCGGAAAGCGCGCCAACAACGGCATGGCGGTCAGCCATTCCCACGTGCGCACCAAGAAGCTGCAGCAGGTGAACCTGCAGGAGCGCCGCCTGTGGTGGGCGGAAGGCAAGCGCTTCGTCAAGCTGCGCGTCTGCACCCGCGCCCTCAAAACCATCCAGAAGAAGGGCCTGGGCAGCTACGCCAAAGAGCTCGGCGTCAACCTCGCCCGCCTCTGAAGCCGCCAGGCTCACTCAGAGCCCAAGATTCTGTGCCCCTCCCCATCTGGGTGGATTCGCTTTGAAGGCCAGGTGCCTGGGCGGATCCACCCAGTTGTTGTATCTGTACCAACGAGCGAAAAGCCCTGCCGATGAAGCGTCGTTCTCTGCTCGCTGGACTGGCCCTGGTGCCTCTGGCGCTGGGTGTGGCCCCGAGGCGGGCCTCAGCCATCGGCGGACTGCTGCCCGAACTGGAGCAGGCGGCGCCGGATTTTGAGCTGGATGGCGTGGCTCCCGGCGGCGAGCTGCTGACCAGCAAGGCCGGTAGCGAGGCCCTGCCGATCCACATCGCCCTCAACCAGTTAGCCGGTCGCTGGTTGGTCCTTTATTTCTATCCCAAGGATTTCACCAGCGGCTGCACCCTGGAGGCCCGCGGCTTCCAGCAGGATCTGGCGGCCTTTCAGGCGGAATCCGCCAGTGTGATCGGCGTCAGTGCCGATGACCTGGAGGCCCATGCCTCCTTCTGCGGCAGTGAAGGACTGGTGTTCCCGCTGCTCTCCGATCCCGGTGGTGTGGTGAGCCGCCGCTATGGCTCCTGGATCGCGCCCTATTCCCAGCGGCACACCTTCCTGATCGACCCCCAGGGAATCCTGCGCCAGCGCTGGACCGCCGTGCGTCCCTCCGGCCATAGCCAGGAGGTGCTAGCGGAACTGCAACGGCAGAAGAGCTCGATAGCCTGAAAGGCCTGATCAGACCAGCCGTGAGCCAGAGCCGTCGAGGGGCTGCCGACGCCCCAGCCCCTTCTGGTCGATCCTGGCGATCTGGGCGCCGCCGCCTGCTCGCCACCGGCGCCTTGCTGGCCTGCAGCCTGGTGGCTGCGGCCCTCGCTCCGCAAGCAGGAGCTGGGACAGCGGCGATCGGTGGTGCCTCGCCCACCACCACCACCACCACAGCAACGTTGCGGATACTGGCGCTTGCCGATGCCGGTGGCGGCAACGCCCCCCAGCAGGCCGTGGCCGACCAGATGGCCGCCGTGCACCGCCAGCGCCCGGTGGACCTGGTGATCATGGCCGGCGACAACATCTATGACAACGGCAATCTCAACCGGGTCGAAGCCACCTTCCTGCGCCCCTACCGGCAGCTACTGGAGGCCCGGGTGCCTTTTCACGCCGTGCTGGGCAACCATGACATCCGCACCGACAACGGCGATCCCCAGGTGCGTTATCCGCTTTTCGGCATGAAGGGACGCTGGTACACGTTGCGGCGCGGCCCGGTGGAGTTCTTCATGCTGGACACCAATGTCAACGCTGCCTGGCAGCACCAGCTGCCCTGGTTCAAGCAGGCCCTGGCCAGCAGCACGGCTCCCTGGAAGGTGGTGGTGGGTCATCATCCGATCCGCTCCTCCGGTCTTTACGGCGATGATCCGGTCGCCATCGCCAGGCTGGTGCCCTGGATGCAACGCCATGGCGTCCAGCTCTACATCAATGGCCACGATCACAACTACGAACGCTCGAAGCCGATCGATGGCATCACCTATCTCACCGTCGGCGGTGGTGGTGCCACCCTGCGGCCGGTGCTGCCGGGGCCCAACAGTGCCCGGGCCGTGAGCGCCTACAGCTTTGCTGAACTCAGTTTCACCCCCACTGAACTCACGATCGAAGCCTGGAACAGCCAGGGGCAACGCCTCGATCAGGCCAGGCTGGCCAGAGGCACCAGCAGCTCCCGGTGAATGGCGGCGCTGCGGCGCAACTGCTCCAGCCGCTGCGGATCCGGGGGATGATCCAGGCTGGCCTGCCAGCTCTGTAGCAGCGTGGCTGCGGCCGGCAGCGCCAGATCCTGGCAAGGACAGCCGATGCCGTCAGCGGCTGCCGCCACCTTCGGGTCATAGCTGAGGGCGGCGCAGGGGCTGCCCGCCAGAGCCGCCAGGATCAGGCCATGCAGCCGCATGGCGATCACCAGCCCCGCCGCCTGGAACTCGGCCATGGCGGCCTGGGGATCCTGCACCGTCAGCAGCACACTGGCCTGCTTCAACCGTGCCGGCAGCAGCCCCTGCTGGTCGAGCCAGCCCAGCAGCTGCCCGTCCTGCTCCTGATGGAACGACAGCCAGTGAACGGGCCGACCGCTGGCGGCCGCAAGCTGATCGAGAGCCTCCAGATAGGGCTGCCATCCCTGCCGATCCAACTGGCGGACGGGCCGCCAGCACAGCACGATCGGCCCTGCCGCTCCCTGCCAGGGCTGGGGAGCCAGCGCCCAGACCGGATCACTGCCCTCCAGGCAGCGCACGCCCCAGTGGCGAGCCAGCTGGGTTGAAGCCGGATCACGCCAGCTGATCGCCGTGGCCAGGCGGAGCAACCAGCGAACCAGCAGCTGGCTGCGCCGCCGCTGCAGCGGTCCCAGACCCTGGCCCCAGAGGATCACCTCCTTGCCCTGACTGCGGGCCACGACGATCAGAGCGCCGTAGTACAGCAGGCTGCGGAAACTGGTGGAGTCCTGCAGCAGGCTGCCGCCGCCCAGCACCAGCGCCTTGCAGCGGCCCAGGGCCGCCAGCACTCCTCCCAAGCTCCGTCGGTCGGTGGTCTCGACGCCGTAGAGGCGTCTCACCAGGGGCTGGTCCCAGGCCGTCACCACGGGGTTGATCACGGCGGGGAGCTGCTGCAGCAGCACCTGGAGCAGGGCGTCATCGCCGAGGTTGTGCTCGCCGTAGTACCCGCAGACCAACACGGAGGAACGGTTCGGCGCTGGCTGCACGGGGAGTCCGGGACGACGTCCTTAGATTATCGAGAATCATTGCTGTGTCCCATGCACGCCCTGTCTCTGGGCACCTGGTGGATCCACGTCACCTCCGTGCTCGAGTGGCTGGTGGCGATGCTGGCGGTGCAGCGTTTCGGCGCCGCGCGGCGGGAAGGGGGCTGGCGCTGGTTGGCCCTGGCGATGGTTCCGGCCCTGATCAGTGCCATGGCCGCCTGCACCTGGCATCTATTCGACAACAGCCCCGCGCTCAAGGGTCTGGTGATCTTCCAGGCGGTCCTCACCGCCATCGGCAACACCACGATGGCGATCGCCTGCTGGAATCTGCTGCGCCAGCAGCGCACCCGTCAGGCTCAACCATGAATACCGCCTGGTCAGTCCCGCTGGAACGGTTTGCAGCGATCGATCCAGCACCCTTCTTTGTGTTGTCGCTGCTGCCCTATCTGGCCTTCCTCTGGTGGGCCAGCAAGGTGGAGGCATTCCCCCGGCTGGCCCTGCGCGGCTTTCAGCTGACGCTGCTGTTTGTGGCGGTGACAATCGCCGCCGCGATCGTGGCCCAGGTGCGTTTCGGCGCTCTGCTAGCCGATGTCGATCCCCTGCACGGTGGCGCTGAAGCCTTCCTCACCCTCAGCAACCTGCTGGTGATGCTGGGCTTCGCCACCGCTGCCAGCAAGCACGAGAGGTGAACAAGTCTTACGGGGAGCCTGCAAGGGGTCCACTATCCCCGGAAGATAGGGCCGTTGCCAAGTGTTCGATGATCGCTCCTCTCCTGGCCCTGGCCCCTGCGACTATTTCCTGGTCACCGAAGGTGGGCCTGGTGATGATCGTCTGCAACATCATCGCCATTGCCATCGGCAAGGCCACCATCAAGCAACCGAATGTGGGTCTGCAGTTGCCCAGCTCCAGCCTGTTCGGCGGTCTCAGCCATGGCGCCATGCTCGGCACCATGAGCCTGGGACACATCCTCGGGTTCGGCGCCATTCAAGGCCTGGCCTCCCGCGGCGTGCTCTGAAGCCCGATTCCGCTGCAGCCTCTCCGCTCTGGTGGGGCTGCAGCATCGGCACAGAAATCCCGGAGTTGAAGCCTCCCTGGCTGCCTTTGGCGAAGCCAGGGAGGCTTTATTAACGCCTCCCGAACAGGTAGGGCAGGCTTCTGAGCCCATAGCGCTCAAAGCGGTAGTCGAACAGGAGGGCTGCCAGGTCTTCGGCGCGTCTTGGCTCCAGACCCACCAGCAACCGGCTGAGCCGCTGATCCGCCTCGGGGCCGCTCAGGCCCAGCCAGGTGCGGCGCGCCAACCGTCCGCTCAGGCTCCAGCGCCAGCCCAGCTGGCGGGCCAGCAACTGCTCGTAGCGCCGCAGGCGAAACGGCTGCCCGGACTGGATCGCCTCCAGCAGCAAAGGCGCCAACACCCGGCTGCTGCTCAAGGCATGACGGATGCCTTCGCCACCGAGCAGGTTGGCGGTACTCACCGCGTCGCCGATCGCCAGCAACCGTCCCTGGCCATGGCAATCGCGGCGGCGGATCGAACTGACAATCAAGCCACCGTGGCGATCGAGCACCACACTGGCCTGCCGTTCGTCTGGGCTGAACAGCCGCGCCAGCAACTGTTCCAGCACCCTGCCAAGGGGCAGCAGGTGACGATCGGGCCTGAGCCGGCAGACCCCTACCTTCAGCTGGCCGGGTGCCATCGGAAAAATCCAGCCATAGCCCTGGGCCACCCAGTCGCTGCCGAGGCAGAAACTGAGCTGATCAGACCAGCTCTGCCAACAGCCCAGCGGCACCTGCAACAGCCATTCCACACCGACGCCCGTCACCAGATCCCGCCCGGCCTCGGCGGCCCGGGGCGGCGGCGCCAACGGACCGATCAGCGCCCTGCCCTGGCCGCTCGCATCCACCACCCAGTCGCTGATCACCTCCTGCACCGCCCCCTGGCGATCGCGCAGAAAGGTGCGGCAGATGCCGTCCTGGGACTGGCAATGGAAGGCACGCCGACCCAGCTGCACCCGGCCGCCGAAGCGGCTGCACTGATCCGCCAGCCACTGGCGCAAAGCTCCGAAATCCAGCACCACACCCAGCGGCGCTGTGGTCAGCCAGCGGCGACGCTCCTGGGCCGGACCAAGCAACTGCCAGCCCCGCCAGCGACTCGCCACCACCTGGGCCGGTAAGCCGAAGCGCTCCAGGCTGGCGAAGGGCATGGCGGCACTGCTGAAGGCAGCCTGGCCGAGATCGGCCAGCTGATCCACCAGCAGCACCTCCACGCCGGCGGCAGCGAGCTGACGGGCCAGCTCACCACCGGCCGGGCCCGCTCCCACCACCAGCACCTGGACGCGCAGGGTCAGCAACGGATTGGCGACGAACTCAGGCCGCCACCACCTGGCGGGCATCGGGGCTGAAGGCGGCGGCGAAGCGCTTCAAAATTGTTGCCGCCATCTGGGCAGGGGTGAGCCCCAGCTTTTCCTTGCTCTGCTCCGG
>CALPNT020000162.1 GCA_943325005.2 Bifidobacterium breve
GATGGGGAACCGCTCGCCCGCGAACGCGATCGGCGTGTGGCCGCCGCCCTGCAGGCCACCGGCCGCAAGGTGCTGGTGGACTGGGATCAATTGCTGATCGCGCCGGAGCAGCTGCGTACCGGCAGCGGCGATCCCTACCGGGTGTATGGCCCTTTCCTGCGCAACTGGCGCCACCAGGTGGAGCGCAAGGTGCTGCTGGGATCCGCCGCCAGCGGCGGTCTGGAGCCGGTGGCGGCCCCCACCGGCCTGCTGGATCTGGCCCCCGACCAGCTGAGCGACACACAACGGCAGAGCTGGGATCACCTGCCCCTGCGCCAGCTCGACACCGCCTCTCTGCTGGGGGAAGGCTTCGCCGGCGCCGAGCTCTGCCCCTGCCGGCCCGGCGAAGCGGCCGCCAGGGCCCAGCTGGAGGCCTTCTGCGATGGCGGCAGCGGCGGTGACGGCCCGATCAGCGCCTACGAACCCGCCCGCAACATCCCCAGCGAAACCGGCACCTCGGCGCTCTCGGCCGCCCTGGCCCTGGGCACGCTCAGCCCCCGCCAGGCCTGGGCCGCCGCCCAGCAGGCCCGGGAGCTGGCCCGCAGCGACGAGGCCCTGGCCTCGATCACGGTGTGGGAGCAGGAGCTGGCCTGGCGCGAGTTCTACCAGCAGGCCCTGTTCCATTTCCCCGAACTCGCCGATGGTCCCTACCGACCCCAGTGGCGCCATTTCCCCTGGGAGAACGACCCCGAGCGACTGCAGGCCTGGCAGGACGGCCTCACCGGCATGCCGATCATCGATGCCGCCATGCGCCAGCTAAGCGCCAGCGGCTGGATGCACAATCGCTGCCGCATGATCGTCGCCTCCTACCTGGTCAAGGATCTGATCTGCGACTGGCGCCTGGGCGAAAGCCACTTCATGGCGCAGCTGGTGGATGGCGATCTGGCCGCCAACAATGGCGGCTGGCAGTGGAGCGCCAGCAGCGGCATGGATCCCAAGCCGCTGCGCATCTTCAACCCCGCCACCCAGGCCAGCAAGTTTGATCCCGAGGCCAGCTACATCCGCACCTGGCTGCCGGAACTGCGCCATGTGGCGACGCGGGATCTGATCAGCGGCGAGATCGCCCCCCTGGAACGCCGTGGCTATCCCGAGGCGATCGTCGTGCACAAGGAGCAGCAGGCGCATTTCAAGACGCTGTATGCGGGCTTACCTCGGAGTTGACCTGCGCCAGTGGATGGGAGCTGAGCCGGCCCGCCGCTTCAGCTCGCCACAGCCACCGGGCAACTCACCAGCTGCCGCAGCACCCGGATCACCTGCTCCTGCTGCTCGCTGGTGAGTTCCGGGAAGATCGGCAGGCTGAGCACCTCGCTGCAGAGCCGCTCGGTGACGGGCAGGCTGCCGGGGGCATAACCGAGCTCGGCATAGGCGGGCTGGCGATGAATCGGAATCGGGTAGTAGATGATCGTGCTGACACCCTGCTCCTGCAGCTGCTGCTTCAACCAGTCGCGGCAGCAGGCCTCCGGCAGGCCGAAACTGGCGCTATCGGCGGAGGGGATGCAGCCACCATCGCAGGCGGCCGTACGAGCCGGGCACTGGGGTACCCGCACCACGAACTGATTCCAGCTGTGGCCCTCGCCGCCACGGGCGGGCAGCTGCACGCCAGGCAAATCGGCAAGTTCACGCTGATAGCGCTCGGCGATCGCCCGGCGCCGCTCCACCCAGACCGGCAGATGGGGCAACTTGACATTCAGCACCGCCGCCTGCAAGGCGTCGAGGCGGCTGTTGTAACCGAGCGCAGTGTGCAGATAGCGGCGCGGCATGCCATGCACCGCCAGCTCCCGCACCCGCTGGGCCAGTTGCGGATCCCGACAGGTGACGGCGCCGCCATCACCGGCGGCGCCGAGGTTCTTGGTGGGGAAGAAACTGAAGCAACCCGCATCGCCCCAGCTGCCCACCGGCCGGCCGGCCCAGTGGGCGCCGGTGGCCTGGGCACAGTCCTCAACCACCAGCAGCTCATGGGCGGCGGCGATGGCACAGAGGCGTTCCATGTCCACCGGTTGGCCGAACAGATGCACCGGCAGCAGCGCCTTGGTGGCGGGGGTGATCGCCGCCTCGATCCGATCCAGCGCAATCAGATAGGTGTCCTCGTCCACATCGACAAACACCGGAATAGCGCCCACGGCGCTGATCGCCTCGGCGGTGGCGAAGAAGCTGAACGAGCAGGTGATCACCTCATCGCCAGGGCCGATGCCCAGGCCGCGCAGGGCCAGGATCAAGGCATCGGTGCCGCTGTTGCAGCCGATAGCCTGGGGGACAGCACAGCTGGCGGCGAACTCCTGCTCGAAACGACCGATCGTGGCGCCACCGATGTACTGACCACTCCTCAACACTTCGAGGACGGCGCCATCGAGGGCATCACCGAGCTGCCGCAGCTGCTCGCCGAGGCTGAAGGGGGGCACTTGCATGGCGGCCACCTTAATCCGAGGTCAGGATTCAAGAACGCGCAGGCTGAACATGGCGCCGCCCCCAGCCCCTCAGCCCATCCATGGCGGCTCCTGGCCTGGATGCCACTTGATGTTGCAGCCGATGGAGGGCCGTTGCGCCGTTGGCACCGGCGTGCCGGCCAGCACAGCAGCCAGCGCGGCGCGTAGATCGCGACCGTCAAGCGGCAGGGCGTTACCGGGACGGCTGCCATCGAACTGGCCCCGGTAGACAAGCCGCTGGTCGGCATCGAACAGGAAGGGATCGGGAGTGCAGGCCGCCTGGAAGGCGCGGGCGATGGCCTGGTCGGGATCAAGCCGATAGGGAAAGGTCCAGCCCCGGGCGGCAGCCTGAGCCCGCAGGCCCTCCAGTCCGTCCTGGGGATGGGTGAGGGAGCTGTTACTGCAGACACCCAGCAGGGCCACCTGAGCGGCGAAATCCGCCTGCAGCCGGCTCAACTCCGGTTCGATGTGCTTCACGAACGGGCAGTGGGGGCAGAGAAACACCACCAACACGGGGCGTCCAGCGAGGGCTGCGGGGTCAAAAGGGTCACCAACCCCCTCACCCCGATGGCGATCGATCAGCTCCAGCGGCAGCTCTGTGCCGAGGGGAAGCATGGTCGAAGCGGTCAGCACCATCGCGTTCAGCACCGCCAGGGCCAGGGCCCGAACGGTCAAAGACCGATCATGGCGCCTAAATCGCAGCCACCAGCGCTTTGCCCAGCCCCCAGCCTGCCCCGCTGCGCCGCCCTTCCGCCCTGGCAAGCCTGACCCTGGCCGCGATTCTGAGCAGCCTGGCGGGCTGTGTACCAGCGGCCGAGCGGGCCAGCGGCTGGATGTTTCCGCTGGCCCGCCACCAGCCCAATGACGGCCTGGCGCTGGGCACCAAAGCCGCAGGGGAGGGTCTGCATCTGTGGCTGGACATCGACACCAGCGAAGCCGGTCGCTGCAGCCCCCGCTGGAATCCGGACGCGGCTCGCCTGCACGGCGGCACCAGCGCCAGACCCACCAGCTCAGGCAGGGCCTCCCGCCAGGAGTTCTATGCCGCCATGGCCCGCGGCCCGGTGCGCTGGCAGCTGCGCCGCCAGTTCGCCGCCCTCTGCCAGCAGCGAACACCCGAACGGCGCTTTGTCTGGCGCGAGCCGCCGCGCCGGGCTGAAGACTTCCAGCCCACGGGTTATCCGATGGTCGAAGAGCGCAACCTGATCAGCGATCCCAAGGCGGTGCTGCGGGCCGAGAAGCGGTTGCTGGGCCAGCCCTTAACGCCAGAGGATTTCCAGAACGAGGAGCCGCCGCCGCCAGCGCCGGGGCCCTGAGACCGGATCCTGACGCTGCGGGAGAATCACGCCAATGCCATGACCGCGCTGCGGCCCTCCCTCCATGCTCCTCGATCTGCAAGGCAAGAAGGCCCTCGTCACCGGCATCGCCAACAACAAGTCGATCGCCTGGGGCATCGCCCAGCAGCTGCACGCAGCCGGCGCTGAGCTGGGGGTCACTTACCTGCCCGATGAAAAGGGGCGCTTCGAAGGCAAGGTGCGCGATCTCACCGCCCCTCTCGCCCCCACCCTGTTCGAACCGCTCAACGTGCAGGATCCGGCCCAGATCGAGGCGGTGTTCGCCCGCGTCGCCGAGCAGTGGGGCTCGATCGATGTGCTGGTGCACTGTCTGGCCTTCGCCGGCAAGGAGGAGCTGATCGGCGATTACTCCGCCATCAGCCCCGAGGGATTCGGCCGGGCCCTGGAGGTGAGCGCCTACTCGCTGGCGCCCCTCTGTCGCTACGCCAAGCCCCTGTTCAACCCCGGCGGCAGCGTCATCACCCTCAGCTATCTGGGCGCCGAGCGCGCCATCCCCAACTACAACGTCATGGGCGTGGCCAAGGCGGCCCTGGAGGCCTCCGTGCGCTACTTGGCCGCGGAGCTAGGCCCCGAGAAGAACGTGCGCGTCAATGCGATCAGCGCCGGTCCGATCCGCACCCTGGCCAGCTCCGCCATCGGCGGCATCCTCGACATGATCCACAACGTCGAGGCCAAGGCCCCCCTGCGCCGCACCGTCACCCAGGAGGAGGTGGGCTCCACCGCCGCCTTCCTGGCCAGCCCGTTGGCCAGCGGCATCACCGGCCAGGTGATTTATGTGGATGCGGGGTACTGCATCACCGGGATGTGAGGCCTCAGCGCCGCAGCGCCAGGGCCGCCGCCGGCAACAACAGCACCGAGAGCAGGCTGCCGCCCACCAGGGCAGCCTCCACCTGGGGGCTCATCAGGCCCGCCTGCACCTCCAGATAGCCGACCACGATCGGCAGGTTCAGGGACTGGGACACCAGCAGGCAGAAGCGCAGCCGCTCGCCTCGATCTGGTAGAGCGCGGCGATAGAGCAGGAACTGGGGCGCGCCCCGAATCAGCAGGATCCCCGCCAGACACAGCAACGGTCCCCAGGGATGGGTCGCGACGGAGGCCAGATCCAGCCTGGACCCGGCCACGACGAAGAACAGGGGAACGAACAGGCCGTAGGCAGCAGCCTCCAGCTGCCGGAGCATCGCGGAGGTCTGGGGATCGGCGATGTAGCGCCGCATCACCAGACCGGCCAGGATCGTGCCCATCAGGATGTCGACCCCCAGGCTCACCGACAGAGCGATCAGCCCCACGATCAGCAGATAGAGCAGCTGCAGCGGTGTCGCCAGGGCCGCGCCAGCCACGGAGCGCATCCAGGCCCAGCCCTGGCTATGGGAGATCCGCCCGGGCACGGTCGCCAGCAGCCAGGCCACCAGGCCCACCAGGCCCACGCTCAGCACCGTGGTGCGGGGATCGGCGGAGCCCAGCAGCAGGGCCACCGCCAGCACAGGCCCCAATTGCCCCCAGGTACCAGCACTGAGCAGCAAGCGCCCCAACGGGGACTCCCACTCCCCCGACTCCTTGAGGATCACCAACAGAGTCGACAGGGCCGTGGAACTGAGGGCCACCACCAGGGCCACGGGACGCAGGCCGCCACCCAGGGGCAGGGCGGTCGCCAGCAGGATGCCGACCCCGAGTGTGGCCAGCCAGCCGAGGCCCCCCAACCGACCAGCCGGGCCGCCCAGGGTCTGTTGATCGATGGTGAGGCCGATCAGGGCGAAGATCAGCCCCAGGCCGATCTTGGCAAACAGGTCCAGGGCCGGACTGGGTTGGAGCCAGCCCAGGGCCGAGGGGCCCACGGCGATGCCCCCGAGCATCAGCAGCGCCACCGTGGGCACCCGGCCACCGAAGGGCCGGGCCAGAAACGGCGCCAGGGCCACCAGGGTGACCACCACCAGTAGCCCCTGCAATCCAGTCGTCAAAGGCTCTCGGCCCGGAGGCCCTGAACATAGGCCTGAGTTCCTGGGGGTGCGGTCAGCGGGCCCAGCCACTGCAGCAACGCCACCCAGCCAAGGCCTCGTCGGGAATGGGGGGTGTCGACACGGCCATCAGGGGGCGTCCATCACAGGCAGCACCTGTCAGCATCATTTGCGCAAGAAGGGTGCTACGCAGTCATGCGCATCGGCGAGATCCACCGCGTCACCGGCGAAACCGATGTGCGGGTGACCCTGGGACTGGATGGCCAGGGCCACTGCCAGGTGGCCACGGGCGTGCCCTTCCTCGACCACATGCTCCACCAGCTGGCCAGCCATGGCCTGGTGGATCTGGAGATCAGCGCCACGGGTGACACCCACATCGATGACCACCACACCAACGAAGACGTGGGCATCGCCGTCGGCCAGGCCCTGGCGCAGGCCCTGGGTGAGCGCCGCGGCATCCAGCGCTTCGGCCACTTCGTGGCGCCCCTCGATGAGGCGCTGGTGCAGGTGGCCCTGGATTGCTCAGGGCGTCCCCACCTCTCCTACGGGCTGACGATCCCGGCCCAGCGCATCGGCAGCTACGACACCGAACTGGTGAGGGAGTTCTTCGTGGCGGTGGCCAACAATGCCGGCCTCACCC
>CALPNT020000163.1 GCA_943325005.2 Bifidobacterium breve
ATGAAAGGGCGGAATCCCGCCAAAGCCAATGTAACGGAAGATTGCGCCGTTTGTGAAGGGGGCTTCATGAAGAAAATCTGAGGGGTGGAATCGGGCGCCCGGGAGGAAGGGGTTAAGGGCGGCGGTCTGGGGAACGGGTTTCCGGGCAGGCATGCCCGGAGCCTGCGGCGGGGCCTTTGCGTCGTTCAGGGGCGGGCTTGGGCGATCGCTGCCGATGGCGACGTTTCTGGTGCTGGATCTGTTGCTGGTGGCTGGGGGGGCGGCCTGGCCGCCGTGGCCTTGATGGCGCCTTCCCGTTCCGTAGCCCTCGCCGGCTGGCCGCTTGGACAAGGGCGGTCGCCGAGCTGGCAGAACGGCTCGCCAGGGTTGCTGTCAGGAGTGGGTCGCCACGGTTGGTGGCAGGGATTGGCAAGGGTTGGTGGAGCGCTGCCAGGTCTCTGGCCGCTGGCCCCGTGGCGGTTGGGTTGGCGTTGTTAGCGTCCCGGTACTCCGATCCGGCCCGCCGTGAGCGACCACCGGGTGCTGCTGGTGCGGCTGCCCTGCAACCCGATCTTCCCGATCGGACCGATCTACCTGGCCGATCATCTGCATAAGCAGTTTCCGGCCATGGCGCAACAGATCCTCGATCTGGCGGCCCTGCCCCTGCTGGATGTGGAGCGGGTGCTGTTGGCCACGGTGGAAGCCTTCAGGCCCACCCTGCTGGTGTTCTCCTGGCGGGACATCCAGATCTATGCGCCCGTCGATGGCCGCGGTGGCAACCCGCTGCAGAACTCGTTTGAGGTCTTCTACGCCCGCAACCCCCTGCTGCGCCTGCGCGGAGCCCTCGGCGGCCTGAAGCTGATGGGGGCGTATTACGGCGAGCTCTGGCGCAACCTGGCCCTGGTGCGGCGGGGTCTGCGGCGGGCGCGCCGTTTCACTCCTGAGGCCCGGGCCCTGATCGGAGGTGGTGCTGTGAGCGTGTTCTATGAGCAGCTCGGTGCCCGGCTGCCCGCCGGCACGGTGGTTTCGGTGGGGGAGGGGGAGGTGTTGCTGGAGAAGCTGATCCGCGGTGAGTCGATCGCGGCGGAGCGTTGCTATCTGGCCGGTGAGGCCCCACGCCCCGGCCTGATCCACGAGCAGCCCGCCCCCCTCGAGAAGACCGCCTGCAACTACGACTACATCGCCTCGATCTGGCCCCAGCTCGACTGGTATCTCGATGGCGGCGATTTCTACGTGGGCGTGCAGACCAAGCGCGGCTGCCCCCACAACTGTTGCTACTGCGTCTACACCGTGATCGAGGGCAAGGCGGTGCGCCTCAACCCGGTCGAAGAGGTCGTCAAGGAGATGCGCCAGCTCTATGACCGGGGCGTGCGCGGCTTCTGGTTCACCGACGCCCAGTTCATCCCGGCCCGCCGTCAGATCGACGATGCCAAGGAGCTGTTGCGGGCCATCGCCGCCGCTGGCATGACCGACATCCGCTGGGCGGCCTACATCAGGGCCGACAACCTGGACGCCGAACTGGCCGAGCTGATGGTGGCCACCGGCATGAGCTACTTCGAGATCGGCATCACTTCAGGCTCCCAGGAGCTCGTGCGCAAGATGCGCATGGGCTACAACCTGCGCACCGTGCTCGAGAGCTGCCGGCTGCTGGCTCGCGCTGGCTTCCGTGAACACGTGTCGGTGAATTACTCGTTCAATGTGATCGACGAGCGGCCGGAGACGATCCGCCAGACCGTCGCCTATCACCGGGAGCTGGAGCGGATTTTCGGCGCCGACAAGGTGGAGCCGGCGATCTTCTTCATCGGCTTGCAGCCCCACACCCATCTGGAGCAGTACGCCTTCGAGCAGGGTTCGCTGCGGCCCGGCTACAACCCGATGAGCATGATGCCCTGGACAGCCCGGCAGCTGCTCTGGAATCCGGAGCCGATGGGCAGCACCTTCGGCCGCATCTGCCTGGAGGCCTTCGAGCAGAACCCCAGTGATTTCGGTCGTACCGTGATGGCTCTGCTGGAGCGCGACTACGGCGTTGCTCCGCTGGAGGAGGCGCTGCATGCGCCGGTGCAGGGGCGTCGGGCTCTGGCCCAGGCCGTGCGCTGAGGGGCCGAAGCCATGACGATTCGCAATGTGGGCGGCGGCGACAGCCTGAGCATCTTCGAGCGCAGCTGGCAGACCTATCACCTGCTGGTGGCCCATGATCTGATGCAGCACCACGCCCTGGGCCAGGCCCTGGAGCAGCGCCTGATCGCCTGGTTGCCGGAGCGGGAAGCCGCGGGGTTGTCGAGCACCCTGGCCATGGCGGATCTGGCCTGCGGTGACCTGACGACCCTGGCGCCGCTGCTGCGGCGACTGCCGCTGCGGGAGCTGGAGGCGGTGGATGCGGCGGTGGGGGTGTTGCCGCAGGCGGAGGCGCGGCTGGGACCGGTTCCTTACCCCTGCCACTGGCGGGCGAAGGATCTGTTGCTCTGGGCCGAGAGCGGAGCCGATCACCCCTCAGGGCCCTGGGATCTGATCACTTGTCTCTTCGGCCTGCACCATCTGGCCGATGCCGACAAGTGGCGCTTCCTGGAGCTGGTGCCCCGCCAGCTCGCTCCTGGCGGCCGGCTGTTGATCGGTGATCTCTTCCGCCAGCCTGCGGAGCCCCGTCAGCAATTTCTGGAGCGCTACTGGGCCCGGGTGAACAGCTGGACCGTCCTGACGCAGCCCAGCCGGCGGCTGGTGATTGATCACATGGCCAGCAGCGACTATCCCGCCGAGGGCGAGCAGTTCGCGGCCATGGCCGAGTCCCTGGGCTGGCAGGTCCGCTGGCTCTGGCACGGGCCCGATCAGGCCGAGGGGCTGCTGGAGCTGGGGCGCCTGGGCGAACAGCTCTCTGAAGTCTGATCCTTCCGGTGCGCCGGCACCCCGTTGAGGCGCCAGCACCCTGGAAGCCGCTGCCTGCGGCTGTTCTGAGGAGTCGCCGGGTCTGCCGATCGGCGGTGCCCGGCTTCAGGGGGTGATGCTCTGGACCTGGGGGGGCCACCAGCGCCGCCGCGCCGCCAGCAGCAGCGCCAGCCCCAGCCAGCCGACGACGCCACCGAGGGGGTTGGCGAAGGCGCCACCGGGGCCCTGCAGCCAGAGCGGCGTGCCCGGGGCGATCGTCAGCAGTCCGTGCTGCAACAGAAACCAGCCCCCCACCAGGCCGCCGTGCAGGCCGATGGCCCCGTGCAGGGCCCCGGCATCGGCGCGGCGCTGCAGGGCCAGGGCCAGCCCCAGCATCAGCAGGCCACCGAGCAGACCCAGGCTGGCGAGCGGCCCGAGGTTGAAGCGGGTGTGCACAAGGCTGAACAGCACGGCCTGGAGGACCATGGCGCGTTGATCGCCCCTGGCGCCGCCTCCGAGCTGCAGGGCCAGTTCGCCCCAGAGCCAGCCGCGAAACAACAGCTCCTCAGCCAGTCCCACCCCCAGGATCAGGGCCAGGGCATTCCACAGGTCGCCGCTACGCAGGCTGCCGCTCCAGTGGCCATGGCCGCTGGCCAGCAGCAGCAGGGCAATCAGCAGCAGCAGCAGCAGGGCTTTGAGCAGTCCCCGCAGAAAGGCGCGTCCGGCCGCCCGCCACGGCCGGGCCAGTCCGAGGGTTCGCCAGGGATGGGAGGCGCCCCAGACGCGCCGCAGCCGCAGCGGCAGGCTGCCCAGCAACAGGGCAAAGGCCATGCCGGTGCCGAGCAGGGAGATCCGCTCGGCGCCCCAGGCCGGCAACAGAGCGGCCAGCGGCAGCACCAGCAGCCAGCCGGCGCCGTAGAGCAGCGGGATGTACAGAGCGGTGCCCAGCCAGGTGGGTTTTCCGGCGCCCGCGGAAGGGTCGCTGGCGGGCATCATTCAGCTCTCCGGCTCGATCGTGCTGGTGAGACCTTTGGCCTTGAGGGTTTCGCTGTAGAACTCCGCCGGTTCGATGTCGCAGACGATCACCAGGCCGACGCCGGTGTTGTGGGCCTCCAGCATCACGGCGATGGCGTCCTGCTCACTCAGCGAAGGCACCACCTGGCGCAGGGTGGAGACGACGAACTCCATCGAGTTGACCGGGTCGTTGTGGAGCAGCACCTTGTAGCGGGGTGAGGGCTTGCGCACCCGCTGCTCTTGCTTGTCGAGCACCGTCGTGCCGCCGGGACGGTCCGGTGTTGCCGAGGCCCGCCAAGCCGGGCTGTCAGCGCTGGGCGGCTGGAGTTGGGTGGAGATCGTGGTGCTGGTGGTGAGCGGCAGTCGGATCATGGCCGTTCCCGCGACATGACGGTGGCTAACTTTAGAGAGCACGCACCCGCTCCATCGCCTCTTCCACGCGGGCCCGGCTGTTGAAGGCCGAGAGCCGGAAGTAGCCCTCGCCGGCGGCGCCGAAGCCACTGCCGGGGGTGCCGACGACGTGGGCCTGGTTCAGCAACTTGTCGAAGAAGCCCCAGGAATCGAGTCCCTCAGGGGTCTTCAGCCACACATAGGGGGCCTGCTCGCCGCCATGCACCTGCAGGCCGGCGGCGCTGAGCTCACGGCGGATGATCGCGGCATTCTCCATGTAGAAGCTGATCAAGCCCTGCACCTGGCTCTTGCCTTCGGGCGAGTACACCGCCTCGGCACCGCGTTGCACGATGTAGCTGACGCCGTTGAACTTGGTGCACTGGCGCCGGTTCCAGAGGCTCCAGAGCTCCACCTTCTCGCCATTGGCGGCCGTGCCCATCAGCCCCCGGGGCACCACGGTGAGCGCGCAGCGGGTGCCGGTGAAGCCGGCGTTCTTGGAGAAGGAGCGGAACTCGATCGCGCAGTCGCGGGCGCCCTCGATTTCATAGATGGAGTGGGGTAGCTCCGGATCCTGGATGAAGGCCTCGTAGGCGGCATCGAACAGGATCAGGGCGTCGTGGGCGCGGGCGTAGTCCACCCAGGCCTGCAGTTGCTCGCGGCTGGCGACGGCGCCGGTGGGGTTGTTGGGGAAGCAGAGGTAGATCAGATCCACCGGGTGGTCAGGGATTTCGGCGCTGAAGCCGTTCGCGGCGGTGATCGGCAGGTAGGTGAGGCCTCCGTAGCGGCCGGCGTCATCGGCCTCGCCGGTGCGGCCCGCCATCACGTTGCTGTCCACATACACCGGATAGACCGGGTCGGTGACGGCGATGCGGTTGTCGGGGCCGAGGATGTCGAGAATGTTGCTGCTGTCGCACTTGGAGCCGTCGGAGACGAAGATCTCCTCGGCGCTCACCTGGCAGCCGCGGGACTGGAAATCGTGGCTGGCGATCGCCTCGCGCAGCCATAGGTAGCCCTGCTCGGGGCCGTAGCCGTGGAAGCCGGCGTGGGTGCCCATGTCATCGATGGCCGCCTTCATGGCGGTGCGGCAGGCCTCGGGCAGGGGCTCGGTGACATCGCCGATGCCGAGGCGAATGATCGGGGCCGCCGGGTTGGCCTCGCTGAAGGCCTTGACGCGCCGGGCGATTTCCGGGAACAGGTAGCCCGCCTTGAGCTTGAGGTAGTTGCCGTTGACCTGGACCATGGGGATTCGGACGCTGCCGCGCGGAAGCTGATGGCGGGATTGTCCTATGGCGAGCCGCCGGCCTGCATACGATCAGGCCATCGTCCAGCGCATCGCCGTGCCCGTTGTCTCGCCTGTCGCTGCTCCGCTGGATGCGCCGGTGGACTTCGAGGCCCTGATCGGCCCGGACATTCTCAAACCAGCCCGCTACCTGGGCAATGAACGGGGCGTGGAGCCCCGGGACTGGAGCCGGGCCTGGCCGGCTGCCGGGGTGCGCTGGGCCCTCACTTACCCCGAGGTCTACGAGGTGGGGTCCAGCAATCTGGGCCACATCATTCTCTATTCGATTCTCAATGCCGTTCCCGGCCAGATCTGCGATCGCTCCTACCTGCCGGCCGCCGATCTCTCGGCCCGGTTGCGGCAGCGGGATGTACCCCTGTTCGCCGTCGAGAGCCGCCGGCCCCTGGCCGCCTTCGACATCCTCGGCTTCAGCCTCAGCTATGAGCTGGGGGCCAGCAACATCCTCGAGATGCTCGATCTGGCCGGCATCCCGCTGCGTGCCGCCGCTCGCGGCGATCGGCCCCTGGCCGATCCGGCCTCGCCGCCGCTGATCTTTGCCGGCGGACCCACTGCCACCAGCAATCCCGAACCCTTCGCCGCCTTCTTCGATTTCATCGCCCTCGGCGATGGCGAGGAGCTGCTGCCCGAGATCGGCCTGGTCGTGGCCGAGGCCCGCGCCGCCGGCCTGAGCCGCTCGGACACCCTGCGGGATCTGGCCCAGGTGCCCGGTGTCTACGTGCCTTCGCTCTACGGCCCGGGTGCCGATGGGGTGACGGTGGAGCCCCTGGAGCCGGGGTTGCCCATGCGCATCCAGCGGCGCACCGCCACGCCGATGCCCCACTACGCCATGGGGCTGGTGCCCCACATC
>CALPNT020000164.1 GCA_943325005.2 Bifidobacterium breve
AGGGCGGCCCGCGGCAGCCAGCGCCGCAGCACATCGGCGCAGAAGCCGCCGGCCGCCTCGATCAGGCCCGAGCCGAGGCAGGCCAGCAGGCCCGCCTGCCAGGAGAGGGTCACCGCCGCCTCGGCGCTCAGCCCCTGGCCCAGGGCCGCGAGCTTCACCGGCAGCATCACCAGAAACACATAGGCGAACAGGCTGACGGTGTTGATGCCGTACGGCAGGGCGGTGCGGTCGTTGCGGCCTTCGGCGCTTCCGAGCCGGTGGGCCTGGATGGCATAGGCGATGTTGCCCACCACCAGACTCAGCCCCGTGGCCGGCAGGATCACCCCGAAGATCAGTTGATCGGGATAGCCGAGCACGCCGCGGCAGAGCGAGACGATCAGCAGGATCTGGATCAGGTTGTCGAGCCCCAGGCCCAGAAAGCCGTCGAGATCGCCGCGCACCCACCAGCGGGGGCCGCTGCCGCCCGGCTGAGCTGGCAGGTTGCCGAATGGTCCCGGGGGCGAGGCGCTGCGCATGGGAGGCCAGGGTTTGACGCAGGTTACGGCTGTGTCTTCGGCCGCCGATCGCCGGGGCGCCTCGCTGTCAGGCTGGAATGGCCAGGGATCCAGACATGAACGCCCTGCCCACGGCGGCGACTCCCGCCAGCCCCGTCACCCTCAACCGTTGCCTGGGCCCGGTGGCCGTCACCGCCCAGGCCGTGGCCACCGTTGGTCTCACCCTCACCGCGGTGATCAACATCCCCGCCGCCGCCCGCAGCGCCGGCCACGCCACCTGGATCTGCTACGCCATTGCCCTGGTGGCGATCGTGCTGGTGGCCGAAACCCTGGTGCTGTTCCGGCGTGAGCCCGGCAGCGCCAGCGGCATCGCCAGCTATGTGGAGGTGGGCCTGGGGCCGTTGGCCGGCGCCGTCGCTGCCTGGGCCCTGTTGCTCGGCTACGGCGGCACGATGCTGGCCTGCCTGGTCTTTTTCGGCTCCTATATCAACCATTTGATCGGCCTGCTGGGGTGGCAGCCGCTGCCCCTGCTCGGCTACGGGGTCGGTGGCCTGGGCTGCCTGCTGCTGGCCCGGCGCGATGTGCGCTTCTCCATTCACACCATGCTCACCACCGAGTCGATCTCGGTGCTGATCGTGTTGGTGCTGTGTGGGGTGGTGCTGAAGCATGGTGGCGCTCCTGCCGATCTGGCCGCCCTCAATCCGGTCGGCGACACGGCCTTGCAGGTCCGCTCCGGCCTGATGGTGGCCGTGTTCAGTTTCATCGGCTTCGAGAGCGCCGCCACCCTCGGCGCCGAATCGCTGCGGCCGGAGCGGGCCGTGCCCCGAGCCATCCGGCTCAGCGTGCTGATCGCCGGCGTGCTGTTTCTGTTCTGGGCGGTGGTGCTCACCGAAGGTCTGGCCTGGCTACCTGCGGCCCAGCGCAGCGGCCTCGATCCGATTGCCCTGCTGGCTGATCGGCTAGGCCAACCTGGGGCGGGCGAATGGATCCGGGCTGGCGCCTTCCTCTGTCTGTTCGGCAGCACCCTCGGCAGCCTCAATGCCCTCGGCCGCATCGCCTTCGACCTGGCGGACGGTGGCGTGCTGCCCCGGGCTCTGGCCCGGGTGCATCCCCGCTTCCGTACCCCGGCCAACGCCCTGGCAGCCACCACCCTGCCACTGATCGGCATCGGTGCCGTTCTGGAGCTCAGGGGGCTGAGCGTCAGCCAATTGTTCGATCAGTTGGGGGGCTTTGCGGTGTTGGCCTTCCTGCTGGTGTACGGCCTGGTGGCCGTGGCGGCGCTGGTCAGCACCCTGCCTGGGGTCTCCGGCCTGAGGCGCCGGCTGGTCGGTGGTGCCAGCCTGGCGGCGGTGGCGGCCGTGGCCCTCGGGTTTCTCTGGAGTGCGGTGGGCCATCAGAACACCATGCTGCTGATGTTTGGGCTGTTGATGCTGGTGGGGCTGGCCCTGGTGGCCCGCGCTCGCCCGGCGCTGGTGTCCTGAAGCCGGTCCGGGAACAGCACACCATCGAGGTGGTCGCACTCGTGCTGCACCACCCGGGCGTGAAACCCTTCCACCTCGCGCTCAAGCCAGGTGCCTGCGGGGCTGAGGGCGCGGTAGCGCAGGCGCTGGGCCCTGGGCACCTGGGCTCGTAGTCCCGGCACGCTCAGGCAGCCTTCCCAGTCGCTCTGTTGCTCGTCCCCCAGGGGCGTGAGCTCGGGGTTGATCAGAATCGTCTCCGGGATCGGCGGCGCCTCCGGATAGCGGGGATTGCGGTGGATGCCGAAGATCACCACCCGCAGCGGCACGTCGATCTGGGGGGCGGCCAGGCCGGCGCCGTCGCGGGCGGCCATGGTGTCGCGCAGGTCGGTGATCAGGGCCTCCAGCTCCTGGCTGCCGATCAGGCTGCTGGGCACCGCTTGACTGGGCTGCCGCAGCCGCGGATCACCGATCTCGAGCACGGGGCGGACAGCCATGGGGTGTGGATCAGCTGGTGGTTGGGATCAGTGGGTGGCGCGGAACAGCCAGTTGTTCTGACAGGCGTTCTGAGCCGCCTCGCTGTTGCCGTGGGCAACAGCGACAGGATTCCATCTTGCCGAGGGCAAAACCCACAGGATTCCGCCCTTTTCGACAGACTCCCGCCACCGCGCTTTGTTGATGGCTTTTTTCAACGACTTTCTCTGGATGGCGGGGGGAATCCTGCTGCTGTTCGGGGGTGGCGAGCTGTTCGTGGCCGGCTCGGTGGCCCTGGCCCTGCTGCTGCGCATCCCCCAGATCGTGATCGGCCTGACGGTCGTGTCGCTCGGCACCAGCGCTCCGGAGCTGTTCGTCAGCCTGCTCTCCACCTTTCAGGGCGACGACGGCATCGCCGTCAGCAACGTGGTGGGCAGCAACATCTTCAATGTGCTGATCGTGCTCGGCATGAGTGCGCTGGTGATGCCGCTGCGCGTCAAGAGCCGCCTGGTGCGCCGCGACGTGCCGCTGCTGCTGGGCGTCTCGATGGCGGTCTGGGGCATGGCCTCGGGCGGCCGCCTCACCTGGCAGGCGGGCGTGGCGCTGCTGGTGGCCACGGTGATGAACATCGTCTGGGAAATGCGCACCGCCGGTGAGCATCCCGAGGAGGGCGATCCGATCGACGAGAGCGAGCGGCTCTCGCCGGCCAAGGCGGCCGTCAGGCTGGCCGCCGGCCTGGTGTTGCTGGTGGTGGGCTCCCAGTTGCTGGTGAAAGGGGCGATTGGCGCCGCCACCCAGCTGGGCGTCAGCGAGACGGTGATCGGCCTGACGATCGTGGCGGCCGGCACCTCGATGCCGGAGCTGGTCACCTCCCTGGTGGCGGCCTCCAAGGGCAAGGCCGACCTGGCGATCGGCAATGTGGTGGGCAGCAACCTGCTCAATCAATTGGTGATCCTGGGCCTCTGCGCCACCGTCTCCGGCGGCGAGGGACTGCTGGTCGATCCGGTGATGATCGCCCGCGATCTGCCGATCATGGTGCTCACCACCCTCGCCTGCCTGCCGATTTTCTGGACCGGTGGGGTGATCACACGGCTGGAGGGCGGCATCCTGGTGGGCCTCTATGGGCTGTACCTGGTGGAGCAGCTGCTGTTGTATCGAGCTCCCACGGTGCTCGATGAATATCGCCTGGTGGTGGTGGTGGCGGTGCTGCCGCTGCTGCTGGTCTTCCTCACCTGGCGGGTGGTGAGCTGGCGTCAGCGGCGCTCTGTTGCCGTTCCGTCAACCGAGCTGGGGGAATAGGCTCAGGGATTGAGAGTGCACCCTGTGCTGGCTACGTTCGGCGGCGATTGGATCGACCCCGAAGCCCTGCAACAGCTGCTCCAGACTTGGGGTTACGGCGTGATCTTCGTGGCGATGCTGCTGGAGAATGCCGGCTTGCCCCTGCCTGGCGAGACCGTCACCCTGCTCGGTGGCTATGCCGCCGGCAGCGGCCAGCTCCATGGCCTGGGCGTGATGGCGGCGGCGGCCACGGGCGCGATCCTGGGCGACAACATCGGTTACTGGGTGGGGCGGCGGGCCGGCTGGGGGCTGATTCTGCGGGTCGGTGGCCTGCTGCGGCAGTCGCCGGAGCAGCTGGATCGGCTGCGTGAGCAGTTCCTGCGCCATTCCGGTAAGTCGGTGCTGCTTGGCCGTTTTGTGGCGGTGCTGCGGGTGGTGGCCGGGCCGATGGCTGGGGCGGTGGGCATGCCCTATCCCCGCTTTCTGCTCTGTAATGCCGCCGGCGCCGTGCTCTGGGCCGGCACGATGGTGAGCCTCGCCTGGTTGGGGGGGCGCTGGATTCCCTTCGACCAGATGATGCGGGGGGTGATTCAGTTCGGCCTCGGTGCCCTGGCTCTGGTCACCGTCACCCTGGTGCTGCCTCGGCTGCTGTCGCTGCTGGAACGGCGCCAGCTGGAGCGTCAGGACGAGGAGCTCTGAGTCTTCAGCCAGCCAGCCTTGCGTGCGGCTCGATGCAGGTTGTAGGGAGGCCAGGGGGGATCATGGGGCCAACTGAGGCCGCCTGAGCGATCGCCCTGATGCGCTATCTCCGCTATCTGACCTTTCCGCTGGCGGCCTGTGCCGCCGGTCTGCTGATTGTGCTCGGTGTGCAGGGGCCTCTGGCGGCCTGGCTCACCCTGGTGCTGTTGGCCCTGGAGGTGTCGCTGTCGTTCGATAACGCCGTGGTCAACGCCCGGGTGCTCGACAAGCTCAGCCCCGGCCAGCAGCGCTTTTTTCTCACCTGGGGTCTGGTGATTCCGGTGTTCGGCGTGCGCTTTCTTGGCCCGCTGGTGATGGTGGCCCTGGCCGGGGGGGTGGGGATCGGGCAAGCCCTCGATGCCGCCCTGCATCACCCCGACCTCTATCGCGAATTGCTGGAGAAGGCGGAGCCGCGCATCCTGGCCTTCGGCGGCATGTTTCTGCTGCTGGTGTTTCTGCGTTACTTCTTTGATGAAGCCAAGACCCTGCACTGGTTCAAGCCCCTGGAACGGCGGCTCAGCCAGGCCGGCCGCATCGAGGCGCTGGAGATTGCCCTCGCCCTGATCCTGCTGCTGCTGCTCGATGTGGTGCTGCCCCAGGGGCTGCGTGGCGACGTGATGATCGCCGGCGTGCTCGGCCTGGTGCTGCAGCTGCTGAGCACCTCGCTGGCTGAAGCCTTCGGCGATGAGGAGCAGGCCGGTGTCCGCCTGGCGGCCGGTGGCGGGCTTGCCAGCCTGATGTACCTGGAGCTGCTCGACGCCTCCTTCAGTCTCGACGGCACCATCGGCGCCTTCGCGATCACCTCGAACCTGGGTCTGATCCTTACGGGCCTGGGCCTGGGTGCCCTGTTCATCCGCTCGCTGACGCTGATGCTCACCCGCGAGCGGGCCCTCGATCACCTCGTCTACCTCGAACACGGCGCCCATTACGCCATCGGGGCGCTGGGCTTGGTGATGCTGGGCAGCATCTACCTGCATGAGCACCAGTTCGATGTACCCGAATGGATGACGGGCATGATCGGCATCGTGCTGCTGGTCCTCTCCTTCTGGGACTCGATGCGCCATCGGCGCCGCTTCGGCAGTCAGGCCTGAGCTTCAGTCCTGCAAGAGGCTCGGCCCTACAGATAGAAGCCCACCGTGGTCACCACCCGGGTGCCCTGGGCGCGCAGGGCATTGCGCAGCACGATCGTCGATTGGTTATGCAGCAGGTTCTCCCAGCGGCGCCGGGTCACGAACACCGGCAGCACGATCACGCAGAAGTGGTTGCGATCCTGGCGATGGTCGCCTTCGAATTGCTTGACGAACTGCACCACCGGATTCACCAGCGAGCGGTAGGGGGAATCGAGCACCACCAGCTTCACCTCCGGCAGCTGGCGTTGCCATTGCTCGATGAACTTCTGGGTGCGGCCGCCGCCGAGGTCCACATGCACCGCCACCAGCTCACTGGCGATGCTGCGGGCGAAACGGATCGCCTCGAAGCTGCCGCGGTGCAACTGCCCCACCAGCACCACCGTCGGGCTGCCGCCGCCGGCCGGCGGCGGTTCCGGCAGTTTCAGCAGCTTGTCCGAGGCCATCCGCAGCCGTCGGGCGACGGCGTCGTAGTGGGTGCGGATGCGCAGAAACAGGCTCACCAGCAGCGGAATCGCCAGCATCACCAGCCAGGCGCCGTGGCTGAACTTGCTCACCAGCAGCACCAGGCCCACCAGGGCCGTGATCAGGGCGCCGAGACCATTGAGCAGGGCCTTGCTCAACCAGCCGCGACCCTGCTCTTTCCACCAGTGCACCACCATGCCGGACTGGGACATGGTGAAGCTGATGAACACCCCCACGGCGTACAGGGGAATCAGCCGGCTGACGCTGCCCTGGAACAGGATCAACAGCAGGCCGGCGAAGCCGCTGAGGGCGAAGATGCCGTTGCTGAACACCAGGCGATCGCC
>CALPNT020000165.1 GCA_943325005.2 Bifidobacterium breve
CTATCGCTTCGGTCTTGAGAAGTTGATGCGCTTTGAGGAGCAGCAGCTGCGCCATTTCTTCGCCAGTTTCTTCGCCATGCCGGATCCTCTCTGGTATGGCTTTCTCGCCAACAGCCTCAGCGTCCCGGAGCTGGTGGGCGCGATGTTGCGCCTGTTCGCCACCGCCCCCTTCGAGGTGCGCTGGGGCCTGATGCAGCCGCGGGATCGGGAGCTGGCCCTGCTGGTTCGCTTTCTGGCCGGGAGCTGAAGCTCGCTGGAGCCAGGGTCCGTTCCCTGAGCTTCAGCGCTTCGCCCTCCTCTGCGACCAGGGCCGGGAACTCCGCCTGGCACAGCTCCTCGCTACGGTTCGGCTGGTCCGTCATGAGCCTGCGGGATGTCCACGCTCCCCTCCGGCCGCGAATCGACCCGCAGCCAGTTGCTGACGCAGTTGCGCTCGCCCCGACCCGGCCACCGGGCCACCGCAGCCGGCGAGCGGGTGCGGCAGCTGATTGAACAGCTCGAACTGGAGCAACCCGCCGACCTGGTTCGCGATCAGGCGCTGTTGCGCGGCGTCTGGGAGTTGCGCTGGAGCAGCAGCTCGCTGCCCTACCTGGCGGTGGCGGCCTGGCTGGAGAATCTGCAGCTGCTCGATCCGGCCAACGGCCGGGGCATGAACCTGTTGCGGTTGGCCGGTCCCCTCGGCCCTGTGGCCGGCATCGCCGTGCAGGCGGCGATCGCGATCGAGCCCGTGGCCGCTGCTGCCGCTGAGCCGGTCCTGCCCGCCCAGCGGGTGAGTGTGCGCTTCCAACGGGGCGGCTGGCTGGGGCCCCGGATCGGCCAGAACCGCCTGCAACTGCTGCGGGAGGTGAAGCAAAGCTTCCCCGCCTGGCTCGACATCACCGTGGTGGATGAGCAGATCCGCGTCTGCCGCGGCAATGCCGGCACCCTGTTTGTGCTGCTGCGCCGCCCTGATCTCAGCCTGGAGAGCCTGATGGACTGAGGCGGCCCACCGGCAGGCCCGGGGTCAGAGGCCAGCGCCCCCGTCCAGAGCCGGCCTGGGCCGTGGACGCCTGCAGCCCACTGCCTTGCAGCCCACTGCCTTGCAGGCAGTGGGCTGCAAGGCAGTGGCGCTGGATGAAGGGGCTGGTCATCGCCCGCAGCAGGGCGCTGTAGTCGAGGCCGAAGCGCAGCTCCTCGCCCACCGCCAGGGAGTGGTCAGCCTCCACCACGAGGTGATCGCTGCTGGCTCCCACGATCGTGATCCCCGCCGGCGCGCTCAGACCGGCGGGATCCACATCCTGAATCCCCAGGGCCAGCAAGGCCCGTTGTCGTTGGCCCCGCCGCCGTTGGGCTGGTGCCGCCACGGCCGCAAAGCTGGTTTGGCCGCGCCGGCCCCAGGGCCGACAGGGTTTGGATTTGGCCTCGATGATTTCGGCTACCAGGCAGAAGGCCTCGGTGTGCAGGCCCGGCAGGGCCGTGCGGGCCAGGGGTTCGCGGCCCAGCAGCAGCGCTTCGCCCAGGCGCAGATGGTTGATGCGGCCGGGGGGATGGCCCGCGGCCAGCCAGGGGAGGTTGCTGGAATTGCCCCCGGAGACGATCTCCAGTTTCACGGCGAAGCGTCGCTCCAGGGCGGTGGCGAGCGCCGACAGTTCGGCCATGTTGCGCGGATCGGCGGCGATGCCGTGCTGGCAGCCGAGGTTGGTGCCGATCCCCAGCAACCGCAGGGCAGGCTGCTCCAGGGTGAGCTGGGCCACGGCCTCCAGATCGGCCGGCAGGATTCCCTCGCGTAGATCCCCCAGTTCCACCATCAGCAGCACCCCATGGCGGCGACCCTGGCTCCGGGCTGCCGCCGCCAGGGCCTGCAACACCACCGGTTCGCTGTTGCAACTGCTGCTGGCATGGGCCACCACCCGCTCCACCTGGCTGAGCATGGGCGAGCGGATCAGCAGCATCGGCGTGGTGATGCCGGCGCCGACCAGGGCTTCGATGGTTTCGATGCGGGAGTCGCCGATCGAGTCGATCCCGGCCGCCGTCCAGGTGCGCACGATCTCCGGCAGGCCGAGGCTGGCCTTGCTCACCGCCGTCACGCTGATGCCGCGGCTGGCCAGCTGCTGGCTGAGGCTGCGGGCGTTGTGATGCAGGCGATCGAGACGGATCTCCAGCCTGGGGCCCCTCAACCAGCTGCCGCCAGAGCTGGCACCAGAGCTGGCGCCAGGGCGGGGAAGGCCCGCAGCACCATCTGCACCAGGCGCTCCGGTGGACGGCTCAGGGCATCGGTGACCGGAAGGCCCAGCTCGGCTTCGTAGAGGGCGATCGCGGTGGTGATCGCCGCGTCGTCCATGTTCTCGTGGTTGAGGGTGAGGCCGATCACCCGGGTGGGGGAGAAGGCTTCGATCAGGCGGATTTCGCTGGCCGGGGTGGGCATGGCCACGTGGCTGAAATCACTGAGCCATTGCCGCCGCGGGGCGTGTTGGAGCACCACCGCCTGCGGCTGACAGCCGCGCAGGATGAAGGCGGAGGAGAGATAGGCGGGGTGGCTGAGGGCTCCCTGGCCTTCGACCACGATCAGCTGGGGCTGCTCCTGCTGCCAGGCCTGCACCACGGCCGCCTCCACCTCGCCGGAACAAAATTGGGAGGGGATGGCATCGAGGGCGATGCCATGGCGGCCGCCCTGCATCAGGCCGGTCTGGCCTGTGTTCACCAATACCGCCTTGATGCCGGCCTGGTTCAGGGCCTGCACCAGGCGGGTGGCGGTGGTGCGTTTGCCGATGGCGCCATCGGTGCCGAGCACGGCGATGCGGGGGCAGCCCACCGTGGTGATCGCACCGCTGAACAGACGGAGATCCTTCAGGGCCGGCACCCGCCGCACATCCCGGATCGTCACCTGATGGCGGCTGGCGGCGGCGGCGAACTCCGGGTCATCGTTGAGGAATTCGCGCAGCCCCTGAACCAGATTCAAGCCGGCGGCCATCGCCTGCAGCAACACCTGGCGCTCCGGCGCGCTCATCAATCCGGTGGCTGGGGCCATGCCGTAGATCAGCAGTTGGGGGCGCTCACCCTCCAGGGCCAGGGCGGCCTCAAGATTGCGGACGATCGGGATGCCATTGGCCACTCCGTCGAGCACCAGGCCGGCATCCTGGCCGGCGCTATGGCTGTCGATCACAGCGGCGATGCGATACGCCTCGCAGTGGCGCACCAGCCCATGGGCGGTTTTGCCGTCGAGATGGTTGAACTGGCCTTCGCAGTAGATCAGGGCGGTCTGAACCGGCTTGGTGGTGGCTGGGGCCAGCCCACACCAAAGCTGCGGCAGGCTCGGGGCCTGGAGTGACAATGCCAAAAGGAGCGGATCCTCGCGGGACGCTCAGAGAGGTCGGCCGAATGGCCTGCCGGGTGCCTTGCCCGGCGGGGGGTCCAGACGTCCCCGCCAAGAGGGGGGTGGATCGCTTCACCCTAGGTCGGCTTCCTCGTCGTCGCCTTCCTCCGCCGGCGGCCAGGCGATCGAAACGACCACCGGCGCATGGTCGCTGGGCTGGAGATTGCCGCGTTGATCCTTGTGGATCACGCAGCCGGTGGCCAGTTCCTGCAGCACGTCATCGAGATAAATGTGGTCGATGCGCCAGCCGCGGCCGGTGTCCCAGGCGCCACTGCGGTAATCCCACCAGCTCCAGTGGCCGCTGTCGGCTTCGAACATGCGGAAGCCATCGCTCAGCCGATCGCCCAGGGCCTGACGCAGGGCCGAGCGTTCGGCGTCGCTGGCCATGATGCCGCCGTTGAGGCGTTCGGGGTCGTGGATGTCGCGGGCTTCGAGGGCGATGTTGAAGTCCCCCAGCATCACCAGCGGCTCCCCCTGCTGCTCCTGCACCGCCAGATAGCGCTGCAGGCAGCTGAGCCAGGCGAGTTTGTAGGTGTATTTCTCACTCGTGAGCGACGAGCCATTGGGCACGTAGAGATCGAGCACCCGCAGCCCTTCGATGCGGGCGCTGATCACCCGTTTCTGTTCGCTGAGGCGGCAGCTCTCGGCGTCGTCGGGCAGCAGGGCGTCAAAGCCGATCTGCACCGCCTCGATCGGCAGGCGGCTGAGGATCGCCACGCCGTTGTACGCCTTCTGGCCACTGATGGCGCACTGATAGCCGAGCGCCTCGAAGGCGGCCTGGGGGAAGAGCTCGTCGCTCACCTTGGTTTCCTGCAGGCACAGCACTTCTGGTTGCTGCGCCGCCAGCCAGGCCGTCACCTGCTCGAGCCTGGTGCGCACCGAATTGACGTTCCAGGTGGCAATCCGCATCGGCTTCGGGCTGGGTTCCGGCCCAGGTCTCCTAACATCCAGATCACGATCGTGAGCCTGCAACGGCACGCCGCCCATGGCCCGCCAGCCTTTCCGTCCAGTCACCAGGCCCTGCCTGCCGTTGCTGCGGCGGCGTCTGCGTTGGTTTGGGGTCGCTCTGTTGGTGGCGTCCGCTGGGGCTCCGGTCCGGGCCCAGCAGGCGGGCTACGGCCAGACCATGGGCACCTCGCCGATGGAGCGGCAGGTGTACGACGGCACCAGCAAACCCGGCAGTGGTTCGATTCTCGATTCCACCAATCCGATCGATCTGATGAACAAGTTGAGGCGCGGCTCCGCCATGGACGACGCCACTCCCCCGAGTTCGGCGATCGATCAGGCCCTCAAGGACCTCGACGCCCAGTCGGCGCCTGCAGCCCCTGCGGCAGCGGTCTCGTCCCAGGTGAAGGCGCCCTGAGCGGTTCCAATCCCCAGCTGGCAGCCAGCTTGTCCAGAATCGGATCCGGTTGGCCGGGGTTGCCGCTGCGCTGACGGGCTGCCGCCAGCGTTGCCTGGGCAGCCTGGGTCTGTCCCAGCTGGTGGTGCAGCAGGGCCAATCCCAGCAGGGGCCTCTGGTCCTGCGGGAACTGGGAGGCCAGCCTGGTGTAGGTGGCCTGGGCCTGGACGTGCTGCCCGCGCCGCTGCTGCAGCTCGGCCAGCAGCAGCCCCAGGCCCATCGCTTCGGGCTTCACCTCCCCTTGGCTGGCGCTCTGATAGGCCTTGCTCACCTCGGCTTCGGCGGCAGCCCCATGACCCTGCTCCAGCTTCAGCAGGGTCATCAGTTGTAGGGCCTCCACCTGGTCAGGTTGGCGGCTCAGAATCATGCGCAGCTCCCGTTGGGCGCCGTGGCGATCGCCTTGATCGCGCCGGAGTTCCGCCAGCAGCAGCCGCAGCCACCAGCGCTCCGGTTCCCGATCCGCCAGCGGCTCCAGCAGGGCGATCGCTTCGTCTTTGCGGTTGAGGGCGATCAGCAACTCCAGCAGCCGCTGCTGTTCGCCGGCGCTGGCTTCCTGGCGCTCGAATCGCTGTTGCAGGCGGCTCGCCTCCGCGATCAACGGCCTGGTGCGCGGATCATCGCCGTGGCGCCCGGCCTGCTGTTGCCCCAGCCACCAGCCCCCCGCTGCCGCCAGCAGCACCAAGGCGCCAGCGAGGCCCGACCAGAGACCAGGGCGGCTGCGGCTGGGCGTCGCCATCGGTGCACACGGCGAGGGATGGGGGGCGGTCTGGGTCCGGGCGGAGACTACCGCCGCCCCTGGCTACATTGACCGCGCGGCGGCAGCCGCTCCCGCTCAGCGGCGGGGTCCACCACAGCGATGACATGCGCCAGCACCCCATCTCCCCGGTCACCGAACCGACGCAGTACCGGGCCATCGGTGTTGTCCGTGGTCAGTACGTTCCAGCCGATGCCGAGCAGCTCACCCGCGGCGTGATCCGCACTGCCGATGGCACCGAGATCGAAGCGGTGGTGCTTGGACGCCTGCTGACGCTGATGCGTCGCCATCTCGATCTGGCCGAGGCCCATCTCTGGGTGGTCTACCCCCGCACCCGGGAAGAGAATCACCTGCATCTGCAGATGGTGGGGGTGTGGGAGCCCAGCACCCTCGCCCAGGTGGATCAGGTGCTGGAGGCTGGCGTGAGGTCAGCCGCTGCAGGCGATCCTCCTGAGTCAGAACCGCTTGCCGATGGTGAGCGCTTGCCAGAAGCGGAGAGCCGTTCAGAAGGCGAGAGCCTTGCCGCGGTGACCAGCCCTGCCGAGGAGGCCAGCGTCTCGGAACCACTCACGGCTGTTGTCAGCTCCATAGGAGCGAGCTCCACAGAAGCAAGCCCCACAGAAGCCAGCGCCACAGAAACGAGCAGCCCAGACACCGGAATCGATGCCTTGCCTGAGGGCGATGATTATTTCTCCGTCCGCGGCGAGTTGATCTACACCCGCCCCGAAACGGGCGATCTGGTGATCAAAGTGCGCCAGCAACCCAGGGCGGATGGTTCCAGACCCGTGCCCTTCAAGTTGCAGCTCAAGGGTGAGATTCCCCTGCAACATCTGCGCCATTTCGTTTCCCTTGACCTACGGCGCC
>CALPNT020000166.1 GCA_943325005.2 Bifidobacterium breve
ATGGGTCAGCACATGGGTGCGGGTCAAGGTGGCGGCCACCTTGTGCTCCAGCTGGTCACAGAGGTCATGGCCGGCCTGCACCGTCCAGTGGCCCGGAACGAGCACATGGAAGGACACGAAGCGGCGCGAACCGGCCACGCGGCTGCGTAGCGCATGGAAGCGAATCTCGTCGCTTTCATAGGAAGCGAGCAGGTTGTCCAGTAGTTGCTGCTCGTGATCGGGCAAAGAGCGATCGAGCAGACCGGAGGCCGTTTCATGCAACAGCTTCCAGCCTGTGAACACGATGTTCACCGCCACCGCGATCGCGATCAGGGGGTCGAGGATCGTCAGGCCGGTCAGCTTCACCAGGCCGATGCCGATCACCACACCGATGGATGTCCAGACATCGGTGAGCAGATGGTGGGCATCGGCCCGCAGGGTGATCGAATCAAAGCGTCGCGCTGCCTTGAACAGCACCCAGGCCACCAGACCATTGAGGGCGGTGGCGACCAGCGAAATGGCAAGGCCGATGCCGAGTTGTTCGAGAGGCTGGGGCTGCTGCAGGCGGCCGATGGCGGCGTAGATGATGGCGAGGGCTGCCACAACGATCAGCACACTTTCCAGACCGCTGGAAAAGTATTCGGCCTTGAAATGGCCGTAATGATGTCTGCGATCAGCCGGCTTGGCGGCCAGGGTCAGTGCCCAGAAAGCGCCGATGGCCGCGATCAGGTTGACCCCGGACTCCATCGCATCGGAGAGAAGCCCGACCGAGCCGGTCAGACGCCAGGCCAGCGTCTTGAGCACGATCGTCGCGACCGCCGCTGCCGTCGACAGCAGCATGTATTGGCGGGGGGAGGCGAAGACCATAGGGAAGAGAAGCGTTGCGGGAGGGGATCAGCCGCCTTGCGGGTGAGGCGCCTGAAGGCGACCTTCCATGGGCTCAGCCGAGGGCCTGTTTGAGCGAGAACAGGCCGAACACTAGGAACAGGCCACCGCTGAGGCGATACAGCAGCCTTTCGCTGTCGCCAAGGCGCAGCTCACCGCCATGGCGGCGGGTAATGGCGCGGCCGATCGCCAGCCCCAAGCCGCTGTGGCCGCCGCGATCGGCGCCGCTCCAGAAGCGTTTGCCGAGCCACCGTGCTGACCTGCACCGACACCGTGCCCCCTCGGGGCATAGCAACGGATCAGATCGTCCAGCAGCTCCAGCAGATCAAACTCCTGCAGCTCTGCCTGATCCAGAGAACCCTCCAGGCCGGCCTGTTCCTGACGGGCGAGCAGCAGCTCCCCCATGCGGCGGCTGAGGCCAGCAAGCTCCCCCCAGGCCAGTCGCGGCAGCTGCTGCAGCTCATGGGACGCATCCGCCGTGAAGCGCTGCAGGCCGCCCTGCAGCGGGGAATCCTCCACCACCAACAGCAGCTTCATCGTTCGGGCTGGATTCGCCGCGACGTGTTGCACGGATTGACAGCACAATCACGATTGACAGCACAATCACTCATGAATCGTTGCCGCTGACCCGGAAGCTTTGTTGTAGCCACAGCGACACATACACCAGGGCCACGAGCACCGGCACCTCGATCAACGGGCCGATCACGCCGGCCAGGGCCTGCTGGGAGGTGACACCCCAGATGCTGATGCACACCGCAATCGCCAGCTCGAAGTTGTTGCCGGCGGCCGTGAAGGCGAGGGCCGAGGTGCGGGGATAGTCGAGGCCACTTCTCTTGCCTACCGTGAAGGCGATGCTCCACATCAGCACGAAGTAGAGCAGCAGCGGCATCGCCACTCGGATCACCTGGAGCGGATCCGAAGTGATCGCCTGACCCTGCAGGGCAAACATCACCACGATCGTGAACAGCAGGCCATAGAGGGCCAAGGGTCCGATGCGGGGCAGGAAGACCTGCTCATACCAGCGCCGCCCCTTGAGGCGCACGCCGATCAGACGGGTGAGGAAGCCAGCCACCAGCGGAATCCCCAGAAAGATCAGCACCGCCCGGGCGATCTCCCCGAACGAGAAGCGCACGACCTGACTGTCGAGCCCGAGCCAGGCTGGAAGAATCTGCAGGTAGAAGGTGCCGAGCAAGGCATAGATCAACACCTGCAGGATGGAATTGATCGCCACCAGCAGGGCGGCGGCCTCCCGGTTCCCCTGGGCCAGATCGATCCAGATCAGCACCATGGCGATGCAGGGGGCGATGCCGATCAGGATCAGGCCGGTGCGAAAGGCCGGCTGATCCGGCAGAAACAACCAGGCCAGGCTGAACATCAGCAGCGGCCCCAGGCCCCAGGTCAGCCCCAGGGTGAGGGTCAGCAGGCGCCGATCGCGGGCCATGGAGCCGAGTTCGCCGTAGCGCACCTTGGCCAGCACCGGGTACATCATCAACAGCAGGCCGAGGGCGATCGGCAGGGAGGTGTGGCCCACCTGCACCCTGCCCAGCAGCCCCTGTAGGCCGGGCACCAGGCGGCCCAACAGCAGGCCTGCGGCCATCGCCAGCAGGATCCACAGCGGCAGCAGACGATCCAGCCACGACAAACGTGCCGCTGCCTCGCTGCCCCTGGAGATCGGATCTGGACGGGTGGGAGCAGGGTTGGCCATGGGGATCGGGAGCTAGTGGTTGTTCGGGGCGGCTTGAGGGAGGGGGGGCCTCAGGAACAGGGAGACGCAGGGGACTGACAGACGGCGGCGAGCTGGTCCAGCCAGTCGCGCAGCAGCAGCAGGGTGGAAGGCTCGAGGCGGTAGTAGATCCAGCGGCCCTCCTGGCGGGCGCGGATCAGGCCGACCTCCTTGAGCACCCTGAGATGAAACGAGAGTTTCGATTGGGCCAGATCCAGGTCGCTGGTGAGGTCACAGACGCAGCGCTCGCCGCCGGCCAGGGCCTGAACCACCTGCAGGCGGATCGGCTCGGCCAGGGCGCGCAGCAGCCGCTGGGCCTGATCCGGAGCCAGCGGATCAGCTGTTGATCCAGGTGCGGCAGTGGTCTCCACGGTGGACAGGACTGGGGCAGCTGGCACGAGTCTGTCGGCAAAGGAGCCGTCGATCGGGGACTGACGGTACGGAGACGAGGGGCATGTGACGCAGCTCACCTGTCAAATCAACCCTAGTTGATCTATGGTTTCGCCGTCGGCCGGCGCTTTCGCTTCCCACTCCATGAAAATCGGCATCAACGGCTTCGGGCGCATCGGCCGGCTCGTTTTCCGTGCCCTCTGGGGCCGACCCGGCATCGAACTGGTCCATGTCAATGATCCGGCCGGCGATGCCCCTACCGCGGCCCATCTGCTGGCCTTCGATTCGGTGCATGGCCGCTGGCCGCAGGCCGTTCAAGCGACTACGGGTTTGCTGAACAACAGCCAGGGCTTCGTCGTCGCCAACACCCCGGTGAGCTACAGCCAGGAGAAAGACCCCACCGCCGTGCCCTGGCGCCAGGCCGGTGTGGAGATGGTGCTCGAATGCAGCGGCAAGTTCAAGACGCCGGAAACGCTGCAGCCCTATTTCGATGCGGTGGGCCTCAACCGCGTGGTGGTGGCCTGCCCCGTGAAGGGTGAGATCGCCGGCGCCGAGGCGCTCAACATCGTGTTCGGCATCAACCACCACCTGTATGACCCCGGCCTGCACCGGCTGGTCACGGCGGCCTCCTGCACCACCAACTGCCTGGCACCGGTGGTGAAGGTGGTGCACGAGAGCTTCGGCATCGAACACGGTTCGATCACCACCCTCCACGATGTGACCAACACCCAGGTGGTGGTGGATGCCTTCAAAAGCGACCTGCGTAGGGCCCGCTCCGCCGGCCAGAGCCTGATTCCCACCACCACCGGATCAGCCAAGGCGATCGGCATGATCTTCCCGGAACTGCAAGGCAAGCTGAATGGCCATGCCGTGCGGGTGCCACTGCTGAATGGCTCGCTCACCGATGCGGTGTTCGAGCTCAAGCGTGCCGTCACGGTGGAGGAAGTGAATCGGGCGTTCGAGGAGGCCGCCCATGGTCCTTTGTCGGGGATCCTCGGCTACGAAACCCGGCCGCTGGTGTCAGTCGACTACGTGAACGATTCCCGCAGTGCCATCGTCGATGGCCTCTCGACGATGGTGGTGAATGGCACCCAGCTCAAGGTGTACGCCTGGTACGACAACGAATGGGGCTACAGCTGCCGCCTGGCGGATCTGGTGAGCCATGTGGCCTTGCTGGATGCGTGCTGATCTCGGTTGATCGGCGCAACTTCCCCACCATGACAACACCGAAACCCACCCCGCCGCTCCCGGCAGACGGGCCGGCCACGCGAGGACTGTCTGCCTTGCAGCAGTACATGATCGTGACAGCCAACTACTGGGCTTTCACGCTCACCGATGGGGCGCTACGCATGCTGGTGGTGTTCCACTTTCATGCGCTCGGCTACAGCACCCTCGAACTAGCCCTGCTGTTTCTGTTCTACGAATTCTTCGGCATCCTCACCAATCTCTACGGCGGCTGGCTCGGGGGGCGCTTCGGGCTGCGGCTCACGCTCTGGAGCGGCACCCTGCTGCAGGTGGCGGCCCTGTTGATGCTGATCCCGGTGGCCGACAGCTGGCCGAAGTGGTGGAGCGTGGCCTACGTGATGGCGGCCCAGGCGATCAGCGGCATCGCCAAAGACCTCAACAAGATGAGCGCCAAGAGCGCCATCAAAACGGTCGTCCCGGAAACCCCGGCCAACCACCAGCAGGGGGAACAGCAATTGTTTCACTGGGTGGCGATCCTCACCGGCTCCAAGAACGCCCTCAAGGGGGTGGGCTTCTTCCTCGGTGGTGTGCTGCTGGCCACGATCGGCTTCAACGCGGCCGTGGCGGTGATGGCCGCCGGCCTGCTGCTGGCCTTTTGCGGCACCCTCGTTCTGCCCGCTGACATCGGCCGCATGAAGCAGAAACCTGGCTTCAGTGATCTGTTCTCCAAGAGCCGCGGCATCAACGTGTTGTCGCTGGCGCGCTTCTTTCTGTTCGGCGCCCGTGATGTCTGGTTCGTGGTGGCGCTGCCGGTGTTCCTTGAGGCCGCCCTGGGCTGGAGGTTCTGGGAGGTGGGTGGCTTCATGGGCCTCTGGGTGATCGGCTACGGGATCGTGCAGGGTTCGGCGCCGGCCTTGCGGCGTGCCTGGGGCAAGAGCGCGCCGCCCGGTGTGGCGGCGGTGCAGTTCTGGAGCGCCGTGCTCACGGCCATTCCAGCGTTGATCGCCATCGCCCTCTGGCGTCAGGTGGGCCAACCCGGTGTGGCGGTGGTGGCGGGCCTGGCGGTGTTCGGCGTGGTGTTCGCCATGAATTCCTCGATCCACAGCTACATGATCCTGGCCTATTCCGATATCGAAGCCGTGAGCCTCAACGTTGGTTTCTATTACATGGCCAACGCCGCGGGCCGGCTGGTGGGCACACTGCTCTCAGGAGCCATGTTCCTGGTGGGTGGTATGCAGGCTTGTCTGTGGACTTCTTCGTTACTGGTGGCCGCCGCCGCTCTGGTGAGCTGCAGGCTGCCGGAGCCGCCTCGGCAACGGCAGCCCGTGAGCTGAAAAGTGGCTAACCAGCCCGACCTTGACCAGGCTGGCTGGCTGCAGCAAGGATCTGCTCGACGATATTCCGAAACATCCATTCCAGGCTTTGCCCGTCAATGCGTGCTTGGGTTGCCTGGGGGTGGCGATGCCGGCCAGAGCTGTGGCAGAAATAGCGCGAGTCGCTGCCCCAGTTCAACCTTAGCCGCCGATGCCTGGGACATGGAGGATGGCCAGCTTCCCCCGGTGTCGTGGCTCGGATTGGTGGCAGCCCTGCTGGAGGCTCCCTGTCACGAGCCCTTCCATCGGGGGTGACGAATCCGGAGGAGAACTGGCTGCTGCTGGTGCTTTTCGGCTCGGAGCCAGTGGTTTGGACGGTAGCCTGCTTCAGTCCCGATGGGTCCAGGAGCAGGGATGACCAGGTACCGAATCATCAGGGATGACGGCATTAACGACGCGATCGCGGGCCAGTCATTTGCAAGCTACGACAAGGCCCATGTGGTTCTGGAGCGTTATTACGGCGATCTGTGCTGTTCCGATGAGCGTGAGTGCTACCACATTGTCGATGAATCAAACTGAGCGGTCAGGAACATCCTGATTAGCTGGTTCTGAGTGTGGCATGGAGCTTCTCCGCCCAATAAAAAACCCCTGCCGTATGGCAGGGGTTTGAAGTTTTTAAGCTGAACTAGCTTCAGCCGATTGAAGGAGCGGTCAGCGCCACGGGGGTGGCGGTGGCGGCAGCCAGATCGAGGGGGAAGTTGTGAGCATTGCGCTCGTGCATCACTTCCATGCCCAGACCAGCGCGGTTCAGCACATCGGCCCAGGTGTTCACCACACGGCCTTGGCCGTC
>CALPNT020000167.1 GCA_943325005.2 Bifidobacterium breve
CGACACAGGCCTCGCCTGCTTCGGCCCCGGACTGGAGCCTCGGGCCTGATGGTGCCAGTGATCTGCGGAAGGCTCACAAGCGCGCCACGATTGGTTCGGCCATGAGCCTCACAGCGAAGGTCCCAGCTACGACCAGGGAAAAGCTCAGCTCAGCGGCGGCTGGCTTGCCCGACGGCCGCCTTCGTTTCGGCTTCCCTGACGCTTGGCCTGGACTGGGCCAACCAAGAACCAGCCCTCCATCAGCCATCAGGCCGGTGGAGGGCTGGGATCCCCTCCCCGTGTTTGGAGAGGGGAGAGGGGTCAGCAGGAACTAGGGCCTCACTCAGCAGCGGCCGCGGCGGCCGGCGCCTCCGGTTCCTGCTGCGGCACGCCGCGCAGGGTGAGGTTGATACGGCCGCGATTGTCGATCTCGCGGACGCGCACGGTCACCTGATCGCCCACATTCACCACGTCTTCCACCTTTTCCACCCGTGATTCCGACAGCTGGGAGATGTGGATCATCCCTTCCTTGCCGGGCAGGATCTCCACAAAGGCACCGATCGGGATCACCCGGGTGACGGTCCCTTGGAACACTTCTCCCTCGCTGACCCGGCGGGTCAGGCCTTCGATGATGCGCTGGGCCTCTTCAGCCGCGGCACCATCGTGGCTGGCGATCGTGACGATGCCACCGTCTTCGATGTCGATCTTGGTGTTGGTGCGCTCGGTGATCCCCTTGATCGTGCGGCCACCGGGGCCGATCACGGTGCCGATCAGTTCCGGATCGATGCGGAAGCTGAGCAGGCGTGGAGCATGGGGCGAGAGCGTGTCGCGGGGGGCGTCGATCGCCTCCAGCATCTTGCCGAGGATGTGCAGACGGGCAGGACGGGCTTGGTTGATCGCGTCGGCCACGGTCTTCACTTCGAGGCCGGTGATCTTCATATCCATCTGTAGGGCGGTGATGCCCTTCTCGGTGCCAGCCACCTTGAAGTCCATATCACCGAGGAAATCCTCGATGCCCTGGATATCAGTGAGGATGCGCACTTCGTCGCCTTCCTTGATCAGACCCATGGCGGCGCCGCCCACCGGCGCTTTCAGAGGCACGCCCGCATCCATCAGCGCCAGGGTGCTGCCGCACACCGAGCCCATCGAGGTGGAGCCATTGGAGCTGAGGCACTCCGATACCACCCGCAGCACATAGGGGAAGCTTTCCTTGCTGGGCAGCACTGGCAGCAGCGCCCGCTCGGCCAGGGCGCCGTGGCCGATTTCACGGCGGCCGGGTGAACGCATCGGCCGGGTTTCACCCACCGAATAGGGGGGGAAGTTGTAGTGGTGCAGATAGGTTTTTTCGCTGGCCGGGTTGAGATCGTCCATCTCCTGGGCATCACTCGGGGTGCCGAGGGTGGCGGTGGAGAGCACCTGGGTGAGGCCCCGGTTGAACAGTCCCGAGCCATGCACTCGCTTGGGCAGCACACCGACGGCGGCACTGATCGGCCGCACCTCATCGAGGCCCCGGCCATCGACCCGCTTGCCTTCGCTGAGGATCTGTTGGCGCATCAGCTTCTTGGTGAGGCTCTTGTAGCTGTTGCTCAGCACCTTGCTGTTGCTGCTCACCGCCACCTTGATGGCGTCGTCCGCTTTGAGGGCGGCGACCTTGGCGCTCACCTCGGCCTTGATCGCATCGAGTTTTTCGTCCCGTTCGGGCTTGGTCTGGGAGAACTGCTTGAGCACCTCGCCGATGGCAGCGGCGCATTCCTGCTCCAGGAAGGAGGGCAGGATCGGGTCGTCCAGCTTCTCTTCGGGGATCACCTGCTCAATGCCGAGTTCCTTGAGCAGGTTCAGCTGCGCCTTGATCAGCTCGCCCACGGCCTCATAGCCGAAGTCGATCGCTTCGATCACATCCTGTTCGGGCAGCTGGTTCGCCCCCGCTTCCACCATCACCACACCGGCCGGGGTGCCGGCCAGCACCAGATCCAGGTCGCTGCGCTCGATCTCGCGGAAGCTGGGGTTGAGTACGAAGTCGTCGCCGAGCAGGCCCACCCGCACCGCTGCCATCGGTCCGTAGAACGGCATCCTGGCCAGCAGGGCGGCCATGGAGGCGCCGGTCACGGCGAGCACGTCGGGTGGCACCCGTTCATCGAGCGACATGCAGGTGGCGACAATCTGAAGGTCGTCGCGCAGCCAGCTTGGGAACAGGGGCCGCATCGGCCGATCAATCAGGCGGCAAGTGAGAATGGCCCGCTCGGGGGGCCTGGCTTCGCGGCGGAAAAAGCTGCCTGGAATGCGGCCGGCGGCGTAGAGCCGTTCTTCGTAATCGCAGATCAGCGGCAGGAAATCAATGCCTTCGCGGCCCTTGGAGCGGGTGGCGGTGACCAGCACCGCGGTGTCACCGCACTCCACCATCACCGAGCCCCCAGCCTGGGGGGCGTACCGACCGGTGGTCAGCCGGATCTCCCGACCATCGAAGGAGATCGACTGAGTTTGTCCTTGCACTTGGATTTATGTCCTTTTGTTTTCAAAGGCCATCCTGCCATCCGGCGGCCACCAGGGCTTGGAAAACCTGGGTTTTTGTTGGGATGGCGGAGGGCCTGGCTGCCGGACCCTGCTGCACAGCCAGCGGCTCTGGCCGAATCACAGGCCCGGAGCCTTGGGACCAGCTCGTTTGGACTGCAGGCTGGATCGCTGGTGTCGCACGCCAATTGGCTGTGTCTGCAGGGCCGCAAAGCTGCTGAGCAATGGTTTGAGTGGCGGCTCCTGCTTGCCATGACGCGAGCGCTTCCGGCCATCGGTGTACCGGCACGACCTGCCCAACAAAAAGAGCATCCTTGCGGATGCCCTCGCTAGCCAGCTCGCCGGCTCAAACGCTGGGCTTGGATTACCAGCTGGACTTGACCACGCCGGGCAGTTCGCCTTTGTGGGCGCGTTCGCGCAGCTGGTTGCGGCAGAGGCCGAAATCGCGGTAGTAACCGCGGGGTTTGCCGGTGGCCCAGCAGCGGTTGCGCACCCGCACCGGGGCGCTGTTGCGGGGCAGACCCTGAATCTTGCGGTGGATTTCCAGCCGCTCCATGGGGTCGGCGGCGGCATCAAACGCGGCCTTGAGGGCTGAGCGCTTGGCGGCAAAGCGTTCCACCATTTTTTTGCGCTTCACGTCGCGCGCAATCATCGACTTCTTCGCCATGCGGCTTGGTGGCTCATCGTTGTTAGTTCCGGACTCTACCGTCCAGGGTGGCTGGGACAGGGCGCGGCGATCGGACAGTCCAGGCAGCGAGGTTGGCGGGCGGTGCAGATGGCCCGACCATGGATGATCAGCCAGATCGAGCGGTTCTGCCAGTCGGCCTGGGGCAGCAGCCGCATCAGATTCGGCTCCCATGGGTGTCCAGCTTGACACCCGCGTTGATGCCCTAGCACCAGGCCAGCACCACGCTCGCGGTCTTGCGGGCCACGCCTGGCAGCAGCAGGTCCTCCATGCAGGGCATGGGCGGTGTTGAGGGCAGCTTCCGGGTTCGGCTTCGCTTCAGCGGCCCAGTAACTGCTGCACCGCCGGCAATTGGCTGGTGTCCTTGACGATCAGCAGCAGGCTGAGCCCAACCAGGAATACGAATCCAGACTGGAAGAAGGCCATCTGGAAGCGCTCCGGCAGCGGCCGTCCCCGTAGTCCTTCCAGCAGCAGCAAGGCCATCTGGCCGCCATCCAGCAAGGGCAGCGGCAGAGCATTGAGCACCGCCAGGTTGATCGAGATCAGGGCGGTGAACAGAAACAGGCTGCCGCCTCCCTGCTTGGCCAGCGAGGCCCCCATCTCAACGATCTTCACCGGGCCAGACACCTGGCCAGCGGTTTCGCCGAAGTGGGTGATCAGGGTGACGAAACCCTCCACCGTGCGTCGCGTCAGGGCAACGAAATCACGATTGGCGCGCCGGATCGGTTCCAGCGGGCCACGGGCGGGCCGAAGGGCTTCGATCCCGTTGGGCTGGAGCTGGGCGCCGATGCGGCCGATTCCTCCCACTGAATTGGGGCTGAGCGCGAGGTTGAGGGGTTGGCCGCTGCGCTCGATCTCCAGCCGCAGGCTCTGGCCCGGGGCCTGGCGGATGCGATCCACCAGTTCCGCCACGGCCTGCTGGCCACCGGCGAGCTTGTGGCCCTCCAGGGCCAAGATGCGATCCCCCGGTTGTAGGCCCGCCACCTCGGCCGGCTGGCCGCTCTGCACCACCGCCACCAGCACGCCCGGGGTGGCGCTGAAGCCCGAGGGAATGCCCACCACAAATCCTTGGGCCACCAACACCGTCCAGGCCAGCAGCAGGTTGGCCAGGACGCCGGCGGCAATCACCAGGGCGCGCTGGGGCAGGGGACGGTTGCGCAGCAGATCGGGATCAGAGGCGGGGATGGGGCTGTCGTCGTCGTCATCGGGAAAGGAGACGAAGCCACCGAGCGGGATGGCCCGCAGGGCGTAGAGCACGCCGCCGCGGCGCCACTGCAGCAGAGCTGGCCCGAAGCCGATCGAAAAGCCGCTGACCCGGATGCCCTGCCAGCGGGCGGCCAGAAAATGTCCGCTCTCGTGCACCACGATCAGACCCGCAAGAATCGCCAGTGCGGTGAGAACTCCCATGCCAGCCAAGCTCCGCAATGACCCCATTGTGGGCCTTATGGGGCAACGACCGGGCTCGGTCGCGTCCGATCAGGGGCTCGGCGTTGCCTGCACCAAGGCTTGGAAGGAGAATCCTGAGAATCGAGCACAACCGCAGGTGTCAGCTCAGGGGGCTCCAACGCTGTAGACCGGCCGACTGAGCGATATCCCGTTTGACGGGTTGGGCATCTGGCTTGGCCCGAACGGACGGCGAAACCTCAGATGCCGATCTGGGCGTCCGGGAAAATGAGATAGTTGATGTTCTGTAGGCTCAATTGTTCATTGGCGCCCGATGTCACATAGCAGCTGGCCCGGGTACAGGCAGCGTCTGAACTGGCTGATTGCTTGATGGTGTAGGTACTTCTGAGATTAGGAAGGTAAACGATGTCCTCAAAAAGAGGTGAGCCGATGATCGCGATCGTGCCGGGGCTCGGTTCAATATAAAAGTGTTGGCGCTTGTCTGTCTCCGTTGTGGGTTCTCCATTGTAGATGATTTGATGTGTGGTAAATGTTTGATAGCAAATACTGTTCAAGATATTGGTGTTGCCGCGGCTGGCGCTGGCATCGTCACAGGCACTGGGTGCCGTTGTCAGATAGGTGCTGCCATTGGCCACCTGGTCGCCGAAGGCATAGAGTGGATTGATCGCGGAGCGAGCGCCAAAGATATAGGGCTTGAGCTGGCCATTGGATGATTGCATGTTGAACTGAATTCTGATCCCCCGAGATAAGGAATTGGAAAGGTTGGACAGATCACCACTGTTGACCACGGTGTCCCAGGGGCTACTCAACGCTAATTTGTCCAAGATGACTGATTTGACGGGCTGGCTAGCCGTCAGGTCGAGAGTCCCGTCGGCTTTGTAGGGAGGACCACAGCGATAAAGGGTCATGGGTCCGCTCCATCCTGGCGGGGGATTCTGAGCCTCAAAGCCATATGCAATTGTCCACAATTTGCGTGGACCGATAATCACCAGTGGGTCGTTCAGCCCGCAACTGGTGGGATCGGTGGTCGGGACTGAGAGATCACTGGCATTGGAGATTTCTTTCTGCATCATCGCCGCCACTCTGATGGTGGCATCCTTGATGTTCGAATACTCCTCGAAGGATCGTGTTAATTTGACCTCGGAAACCATGATGCGTGCCATGGCATGAATGACAATCAAGCTGATCACCATGGCCACCAGCAGCTCGATCAGCGAGAGGCCTTGGCTCTTCCTGTTGGCTTTGGTCTTGGTCTTGGTTGATTTCAGCAGCTCGCGCACCACCAGCATTGACCGGGCTGGTCGATAGCGACAGTGCTGGCGAGTCAATCTCATTTTGCGTTATAGTCACAGTCGCCGCTCCCTGGCTTGACCAGGCCTAAGCGGATAATCGCGGTCGGGATGGTCAGATTAACGCAGATCACCGAGGGTGATCGCGGATCGGAGAGACGAATTGTTTGATCAGTTAGCTTGGTATCCGTATTTGTACTCATGCCATCGGCGCGAAAGGTAAGCACGGTTGTTTGATCGATGTTCAGGCTGCTGGAACCGGAGCGATCCCTGAGATCGATTGCATTTGGCAGCAATGTTGAGCTGATGCAGTTTGCAGGCGAAAGGGATGTGGTTACATTTGTGGTTGATTTGTCTACGGTTTGGAGAATATTGCAATTGGAATCAACAGTTATATGCTTAGCGGCGGTATCTCTGGCTCCAGCGATGGCGCCGGAAAGCTC
>CALPNT020000168.1 GCA_943325005.2 Bifidobacterium breve
CTTACCGCCGGCGCCATCAATCTGGAAAGAACCACCGGTGAGGGTTGTGGCTGAGAAATCAAGGATGTTGGCGTGCCAATCGCCCAGTAACCGCACCTCCGCAGCCGTTGTGCCACCTGCACCGTCGTCGATGCTGTTGGCATTGACGATTGCTTCGATGCCACTGGCAGGGCCGAAGTTCAGCAGGCCGATATCCACTGGGCCTACACCTTCTGCCAGGATCCGATCGAGGCCGCTGTCGCCACTGTCCGTATAGCTGTCATAGCCCTGGAAGCGGTAGGGCTGGCCAGCAATCCACTGCGGTTCGGCTCCGCTCACCAAGTAGGTGTCTGCATCGGCACCGCCATCCAGCAGGTCGTTATCAAAGCCGCCGTCCAGCTGGTCGCCGCCACTGCCGCCCAGCAGCGAATCCCGGCCCCAGCCACCATCAAGCAGATCGGCACCGCCCTCACCCTGCAGCAGGTCATTGCCGCCGTAGGCCACGACCTGGTCGGCGCCATCATTGCCGATCAGTGTGTCGGCATCCCCGGTGCCAGTGGTGAGGCGAATGTCATTGACAAAATAATTAAGCCAACCGGAAACATCACTCAGTGACTGGTTGGTGTTGCCATCTTCGTTGACAAAGTTTTCACTTTGAATCTCAAAGCCGATGTGAAACAGACCATCGGCCACGGTGTTCACTAGATTCTGGCCGAAGAACTGGGTGCTTCCGCCATCATTCTGGATCAGGTGGAAGCCGGTTTCGGTGCCGTCGCCTTCGTCATCGCCATGCAGCAGCACAAATGCGTCGTGGCGGTTGTCGCGAATCCACTGGTTGATCGCGCGCAGGTCAACGCGGCTCAGCAGGCCATCGGCATTGACACCCGTAGCGTCGATCGCCTCCCCATAGAGCTGATTGAGGCCATTGGCGGCAGCCAGTCCATCGTTGATGTCTTTGGCGGCGGTGTTGCGAGCCAGGCCCGGATCCAACTTGATCCAATCCACAAGACGATCGAGTCCAGTGCCGGTGGTTGATGGATCGCCGTAGTAGTACGTGATCCAATCGGCGACATCACTCACCTGGGCGTTGGCATTACCGTCTTCGTTCTGGAAGCGACCATCACCATTGATCGTGAAGCCAATGTGATAGATACCGTCGTAGATTGTATTGACCGCGTTCTTGCCAAACAGGCGCGTTGTGGCCCCATCATTTTGTACGAGATGGTAGCCGGTCTCGCTGCCATTTTCATCATCGCCATGCAGGGCCACGAACGAGGCCAGGCGTTGGGCATCACTGCGGATCCAGGTATTGATCCAGCCCAGTTCAGTGACACTGAGGCGGCTGGTATCGCTGTCAGCTGCACCGTCCTGCTGCAGTGCCGCGATGCCCGCCACAATCAACTGGTTGAGCCCATTGGCGGCGCTTGCCCCGGCCTGAAGATCGACCCAGGGAATTGACGCCTGCAGCCCAGGGTCGGCCACGATCGCTTCAACGATTCGATCCAGGCCGGTCTGGCTGGTGGCCAAATCTGTTTTGAGTGCGGTCAGCCAGCGAGCCACGTCACTGAGGGCGGCATTGTCGGCGCCGTCCTCATTGGTGAAGCGACTGGCATCGGCGTTGAGGGCGAAGCCGAAGTGATAGACGCCATCCAGCACCGTATCGATCAGGGCCTTGCCGTCGAACTGACGATTGCCGCCATCACTTTGAATCGTGTGATATCCGGTTTCGATGCCACCTTCATCGTCACCATGCAGGCTGGTGAACAGCGCCAGGCGTTCGGGGTGAGCGTCATCACGCACCCAGGCATTCAGCACGATCACATCAGCAACTTCCAGCACCGCCTTCTGCAGCACACCAATCGCGCTCAATCCCTCGATCAGCAGACGATTGAGGCCATCCACAGCCGCGAGTCCGGCGGCAATGGAACTGGCTTCATTGGCGCCCGCCAGTCCGCCATCGCTGGCGATCCAACCCTGAACCTGATCCAGGCCACTACCGCTGCTGCCGGTTGGTGTCTCCAGATAAGGCGAGGTGGTGCGGATCGTGCTGGGCATGGCGGGGGCAGGGATCAGGGCGAAAGGGTGAGGCGGGAGGACGCCACAGCTGGGCGTCGACGGGTCAAGTTCAGCTCGTCACGAGGGCGCCTCCAGGACACCCAAGCCAGCTCAACTCCAAACGGGCCAGATGGCTCTGGGCGTGCTTACGGCGATGCTCCGGCTGTGTTCTGTTCAGACAGATCAGAGCCGAGGACATCAGCCGCGATGTTGATGAAGCGTTTACAAAACTCTGAGCAGTCGAATCACCGTTTCAATGCATTTTCACCTTAACTGTGCAGCGCCCATTCGCAGTCATTCGATGATTTGAGGTAAACGGGTTTGCAAGCTTGGCTCAATATGGCCTGGACACCCATTAGAAATATAGATAAAAACGCTCACAAAAGCATCATATTGCAATCCAATCGATTTTCGCATGCGGGTCGCCTTTGGTCTGCAGTCGTCCCGGCATCAGGTCTCCTCTTGTTTTGAAGACAGGTTCTATTGGCTTCAATCTGGGCCGCTAGATATCATGGTGATCACGTCGGCGATCACGCATAAGATCAAGCCATGGGCTGCTGCCGCCTGGGGTCATGTTGCGGCTGCGTGCCCGGCCATGGCCACCAGGTTGTTGATTGTGAGGCTGATGGTTTGCGCTCAGGTTGCGGCTGGCATGCAAGCCTGCGCGTGTTTCCGGTTGGTTTCAGCGGGGACAGGTGGTGTCGCTGCACTCATCACAACGCTGCAGCCCAGCCGGTGTCAACGGATTCATCGGTTGCCATGACCAAGCAGGCCCGCCAACACCGAGTTGCCCATCAACGCCGGCCTTTCCAGCCCGCCAGATGGGCGGCCGCTGGCGAGCGCACCAAGGTGCGGGCCGCCGGCAGGGCTGGATCCAGTTCCGATGAGCTGAACGGCGGCAGCGGCCGCCGGCGCAACCAGGCACCCCAGCGGAATTCGTGGAAGGGAATCAGCGGGGCCGGTTCGATCATGCCCTCTTTCTTCAGTTTCCAGATCAAGCTGCGATAGGGGTCATCCTGCAGCCCCGACAGGGTTTCGGGCAGCACCGACGGCACCATGGGACCCAGCCCGCGTCCGTCATAGAGGTAGAGCCAGCCGCGTCGATGCAGTTCTTCCAGGGCGCTGGCCCGGTCGCTGGTGGCCAGTTCCAACACCACATAGCCGTAGGCCTCGGCGTCCGGATCCAGCTCAATCAGCCCGCGCAGGCGGTGGTGCCGGTCCACCATCCAGAGCCTGCCGCTGGCATTGCGCACGATCGGCACCGGTTTGCGCTTGAGGTATTGCAGCAGCTGATCGCGGCTGTCCTGGCTGAAATCCACCTGGCGACTGCGCACTTCCGCCAGGCCGACACACATCTGGGTGGGATGCAGGGCGGCGACGGACACCTTGAAAACGTCTGTCGTCTTACCTGGAGCAGGCAAGGGCTGGTAGGGGGGGACATGGAGACTCATGGAGCCATCCTTGCGCCTCCCGGCGATGGCTGCGATGTTTGGACTGGCGTGATGATTTGCGGGAGTCAGGCTTTCCGGGCTGATCTGCTGCAGGAGGCCCGGAGCGCACGCGTCAGCCAAGCCGGCACGACAGGCCGTATTGTAACGAAACATGGCCAGTGCTTGACAGCGGGGGGTTTTTCGTTTCTTTTCGTTGGCGATCCCAGGCGCGGTCGGCGATAGGGTCAGTCCAGCTGCCCGGCGTCATGATCTCCACCTCCAGCCGTGCTGACGACTCTGCGGCGGTCACTGCAGCTGTGCCTGGCCAAGGCCCCCATGGCTCCATCGGTGTGCTCGTTTGCGGCCATGGCAGCCGCAATCGCCTTGCTGTTGGCGAATTTGCTGCTCTCGCCCAGCAGTTGCAGCAGCACCTGGCGCCGGTGCCGGTGGAGTACGGCTATCTGGAGTTCGCTCGACCGATCCTGCGCGATGGACTTGAAGCCTTGCGCCGGCAGGGCGTCAGCCATGTCCTGGCCGTGCCGGCGATGTTGTTCGCCGCCGGCCATGCCAAGAACGACATCCCCTCGGTGCTCAACACCTACGCCGCCGAGACCGGGTTGCGCATCGATTACGGCCGGGAGCTGGGCGTTGATCTCAAGATGATCCAGGCGGCCGGCGCCCGCATTCGTGCGGCCCTGGACACTGCCGATGCCCGCAGCCAGCAGTCTGGGGAACAGCCGGTGCCCCTCCACGACACCTTGCTGGTGGTGGTTGGGCGGGGTTCTTCCGATCCGGATGCCAACTCCAACGTGGCCAAGGTGACGCGCATGTTGGTGGAGGGTTTCGGCTTCGGCTGGGGCGAAACGGTCTATTCCGGGGTCACTTTTCCGCTGGTGGAGCCGGGGCTGCGCCAGGCGATCCGGCTCGGATATCGCCGCCTTGTGGTCTTCCCTTATTTCCTGTTTTCAGGCGTGCTGGTCAGCCGCATCCGTCAGCACACCCAGCTGGTGGCGAACGATCATCCAGCGGTGGAGTTCATCGAGGCCGCCTATCTGGGTGATCACGCTCTGGTGCTGGACACCTTCAAGGAGCGGGTGGCTGAGGTGTTGCGCGGCGACACTGACATGAATTGCGCCCTGTGCAAGTACCGCGCCCAGGTGCTCGGTTTTGAGCAGGAGGTGGGAGCGCCGCAGCACAGCCACCATCACCATGTCGAGGGTCTGGTGGAGAGCTGCCAGCTCTGTGAGGCTGAGTGCACCGGGGCCTGCCAGGCCGATGGCCTCCCCTTGTCTGCGGCGGCCCCCCATGCCGAGCCGGTCCACGACCATGCCCATGGGGGCGAGCACGATCATTCCCATGCCCCCTCCCACGAACCGATCCACGGCGATGTCCAGGATCCTGGCGCGAATCAGCAGAGCCATCACCACACCCGTTACCCACACGCCGATCACCCTCTGGGTCCCCGCACCCTGAAGTCCCCCGGGAACTGAGCCCCAGGGGCTTCAAGGTGCGGGTGGTGGAGCCTGGGAGCCCGGATGCCGCTGCGCTCGCGAGTCATGCGCGAACAAGCCGGTGGCGACCCAACCGTCTCGACCTCTGCCCAGCCAGAGACGGGATTGAGCTGGACCAATCACCAGCCGGTCCCGATCCCGGTCCCAGGGGACTCATGCTGGGGTTTTGGCCTGATCCGCTGGGATTTCCCCATGTTGCTGGGGTTTTCCACCGTTTCGACCCAGTTTTTCCACAAGGGGAGCTGCTTCTTGGCTGTGAGGGCCGAGATTTTGTGGAAACTCCCCAACGGTTCGCGGCATCCTTGACTGCTTGTGGAAGCCATGATCTCGGCAGCGGTCAGCGTGCTGATCGGCAGTCCCGCCACAAATCTCGGGCATGTCGAACCGCCCCCTGAGCAGTGGCTGCCTAGCCGTTGCTCGTCCGCTGCGGCCGGCCCCGCCGCAGATCGGATCAGCCGGCAGCGTCGCTACGACTGGGCCCCAAGGTGGGCAGCAGCGGGTCGCGTCCCTACCTTGGTCAACGGTACGGATTGCTGACGATGACCATGGTTGTGCGTGTGAGTGCCTGCATCGCCCTGGCGCTGCTGGCCGGCTGTGGTCGTCCCGATACCCAGGCGCTGAAAAAGCTGGCCTGCGGGCAGGTCGCCAGCACGATCGATCTGCAGTCGGTCGGCCAGCTCGACGCGCTGCGCAAGGCGCTGGGCCTGGCCCCCGGGGTCGACCCGATCGGCACTTGCCGCAGCCTTGGGGTCACGATGGAGGCCAGGCCTCAGGGTCAAGACTCCGGCCAGGGCAGCACCGGCGAGAGCACAGAGAACCGCAAGAACGAGAGCAACGGCGGCGAGAACTGAACCGTTCGAGCTCCTGGTCCAGCCATGGGGCTGAAGCTGGCGGGTTTGCATGCCCTGGTCTTGGTTTCACTCGCGGCCGACCCACTGGGAGCGCTGCTGGCGCTGGCTTGCCTTGCTCAGTGACGATGGCGGTGATGGGCGCCGCTGAGGGTGCTGATCAGCGGAGCCGCTGCAGCCGAACAGCACTGCTGCAGCGAGGCCGGCGAACTGCCCTAAACGTTCCGTTCTCATGCCTCAGCGGTGGCCCTGGGCAGCAACCAGCGGCCGAAACGGGCGTAGAGAGCGGGTAGAACCAACAGGGTCAGCAGGGTGGAGGTGATCAAGCCTCCCAGCACCACAATGGCCAGCGGTTGCAGGATTTCGTTTCCTGCCCCGAAGGCCAGGGCCAGCGGCAGCGTGCC
>CALPNT020000169.1 GCA_943325005.2 Bifidobacterium breve
AGCGCCGAGATCATTCTGGAAGTTGGATTCCGGCTTGACTTCGCCCGCATCGACGCTGAGCTGCTCGGCAACGATCGAGCGCACTTTCTCGAAGATCGCTTCCTGGGACATGGCCGCTTTGTCAGAGGCCGCATCCTACGGGTCCGCCCTGACCAGCCCCCTGCAGCGCCCTGACCCAGCGCCAGCTGGCCCTGGATTCGCCGGCCGCCTGCCCTTGGCAACGACGGCCTGGGGCGTATGAACAAGGGTGACGGGCTGGCGGCGGCTGGGTTGGCCTACCGGCCGCCTTGGGTACCTTGGGCACCACGCCGTGCGCGTTCACGCACCACGTCACTCAAACGAGGACCATGTCCCACGCCGTCAAGATCTACGACACCTGCATCGGCTGCACGCAGTGTGTACGCGCCTGCCCCCTCGATGTGCTCGAGATGGTGCCCTGGGATGGTTGCAAGGCCGGACAGATCGCCTCCTCCCCCCGCACCGAAGATTGCGTGGGCTGCAAGCGCTGCGAAACCGCCTGCCCCACCGATTTCCTCAGCATCCGTGTGTATCTCGGCGACGAGACCAGTCGCTCCATGGGTCTGTCCTACTGAGTGCTCGGCTGCCTCTGGCCCGCGGCTGTGTCGCTGGTGTGTGGCTCCCATAAGCTCAGGCCCGGCCCTTGCCGGGCTTTTTTGTGGCCTCCCTCCGCTGACCCGTCCTTATGTGCGGCATCGTTGCCCTGATCGGTTCACGCGAGGCGGCGCCCCAGCTGCTGGAGGGTTTGCGGCAGCTCGAATATCGCGGCTACGACTCGGCCGGTATCGCCACGGTTGATGCCGAGGGGCTCCATTGCCTCAAGGCGGAAGGCAAGCTCGTCAACCTCACGGCTCGTTATGAGGCCCACGGGGCACCGGGGCACTGCGGCATCGGCCATACGCGCTGGGCCACCCATGGCAAGCCGGAGGAGCGCAATGCCCACCCCCATCTCGACGGCAGTGGCCGGCTGGCGGTGGTTCAGAACGGCATCATCGAGAACCACCGCAGCCTGCGCGAGGAGCTCCAGGCGGGAGGGGTGTCCTTTCGCAGCGACACCGACACTGAGGTGATCCCCCACCTGCTGGCTCGTCGCCTCGAGCAGCTGCGTTCCGAGGGGCTTCGAGCCGATGGGGCCCTGTTGTTGCGGGCTGTGCAGGAGGTGTTGCCGCTGCTGCACGGGGCCTATGCCCTGGCGGTGGTTTGGGCGGAGGTGCCCGGGGGCCTGGTGGTGGCCCGCCGCCAGGCGCCGCTGCTGATCGGTCTGGGTGAGGGCGAGTTTCTCTGCGCCAGCGACACGCCGGCCCTGGCCGGTTTCACCCGCACGATCCTGCCGTTGGAGGACGGCGAGGTGGCTTTGCTGACGCCCCTCGGTATTGAGCTCTATGGCAGCGATGGCCTGCGGGTGCAGCGCACTCCGAGCCTGCTGAGCGGCACCGAGCACGTGGTGGACAAGCGCAGCTTCCGCCACTTCATGCTCAAGGAGATTCATGAGCAACCGGAAACGGCGGCCCTGTGGGTGGCCCGCCATCTGCCGGAGCTGCGCTCGCCGGATTCGCCTGATCTGCCTTCTGCGGAGGGCCTGGCGCTGGTGGCTCTGCCTCTCGATGAGGCGGTGTTCGAAGGGGTGGAACGGATTCAGATTCTCGCTTGCGGCACCAGCCGCCATGCGGCCCAGGTGGGCGCCTACCTGCTGGAGCAGCTGGCGGGCATCCCCACCAACGTCTTTTACGCCAGTGAGTTCCGCTACGCGCCGCCGCCGCTGGTGCCTCACATGCTCACCATCGGTGTCACCCAGTCGGGCGAAACTGCCGACACCCTGGCGGCTCTGGCGATGGAGCAGGAGCGGCGCCAGTTGCTGGCGGATCCAGCCTTCGCCCCGCGCTCGTTGGGCATCACCAACCGGCCCGAGAGCTCCCTCGGCCGGCTCGTGCCCCACATCCTCGACATCGGCGCCGGCATCGAGGTGGGGGTGGCGGCCACCAAGACCTTCCTGGGTCAATTGCTGGCGTTCTATGGACTGGCCCTGGCCTTCGCCGAGCGGCGCGGCCATCGGGCCGGCGGCCCGGACCCGGCGCGGCTGCGGGCCCTGGTGGAGCAGCTGCGGCTGGTGCCGGCCCTGTTGCAGACCCTGGTGGAGGACCACGATCGTCGCTGCGCTGAGCTGGCCCACCTGTTTGCCGATACCCAGGATGTGATCTTCCTGGGGCGGGGCATCAACTATCCGATCGCCATGGAGGGGGCCCTCAAGCTCAAGGAGATCAGCTACATCCACGCCGAGGGTTATCCGGCCGGCGAGATGAAGCACGGGCCCATCGCCCTGCTGGATGCCCGGGTGCCGGTGGTGTCGATCGCGATGCCGGGCACGGTGTTTGAGAAGGTGCTCTCCAACGCCCAGGAGGCCAAGGCCCGCGATGCCCAGTTGATCGGCGTGGCGCCCGAAGGACCGGATACGGAGCTGTTTGACGTGCTGCTGCCTGTGCCGGCGGTGGATGAACTGCTCAGCCCCTTGCTGACGGTGATTCCGATGCAACTGCTCAGCTATCACATCGCCGCCCATCGGGGCCTGGATGTGGATCAGCCCCGCAACCTGGCCAAGAGCGTCACGGTGGAGTGAAGGGGGCGGGCTTCAGCCGGGCGTGCTGGCCAGGCGGTCGCTGCGGCCATAGCGGTCCTCGAAGCGCACGATGTCGTCCTCGCCGAGGTAGGGGCCGCTCTGCACCTCGATCAACTCGACCGGAATCTTGCCCGGGTTGCTGAGGCGGTGCTTGGAGCCCAGCGGGATGTAGGTGCTTTGGTTTTCCCCCACCAGCTCCTCGACGCCGTCCTTTTCGACCACAGCGGTGCCTTTCACCACGATCCAGTGCTCGGCGCGGTGATGGTGCATCTGCAGCGACAGGCAGCCGCCGGGGTTGACGACGATCTTCTTCACCTGCCAGCGATCGCCTTCGGTGATGCCGTCGTAGGAGCCCCAGGGGCGGTAGATGCGCCGGTGGGCCTTGCTTTCGGGGGCGCCGGCCCGCTCCAGCAGGTTCACGATCGTCTTGACGTCCTGGGCGCGGTCGCGCTGGGCCACCAGCACCACGTCGTCGGTTTCGACCACCACCAGATCCTCCACCCCCAGGCCCACCACCAGGCGGTGCTCACTGCGTAGATAGCAGTTGCGGCTGTCCTCGCTGATCACGCGGCCGCGCAGCACGTTGCCATTGCCGTCCTGATCGGCGGTTTCCCACAGGGCGCTCCAGCTGCCCACATCACTCCAGCCGGCATCGAGCGGCAACACCGCACCGCGGTCGGTCTTCTCCATCACGGCCACGTCGATGGCGACGCTGGGGCAGTTGGCGAAGGCTTCGCGCTCCAGTCGCAGGAACTCCAGATCAGCGCCATCGTGTTCGAGGGCGCTGCGGCAGGCGCTCACCACCGCCGGTGCCAGGCGCTCCAGCTCGGCCAGGATGGCGCTGCAGCGGAACAGGAACATGCCGCTGTTCCAGGTGAAGCGGCCGTTGGCCAGGAACTGCTCGGCCGTGGCCCGATCAGGCTTTTCGACAAAGCGGACGATCGGGATCGGCGCCTGCAGCGACGGCTGGTCAGCGGTCCCACAGCTGGCCAGGTCGTGGGCGGCTTCGATGTAGCCGTAGCCGGTTTCCGGTGCGGTGGGCACGATGCCGAAGGTCACCAGCTGGCCGGCCTCGGCGGCCGCCATGCCGGCCTCCACCGTGGCCCGAAAGCGCTCGGCATCGCGGATCACATGGTCGGCCGCGAGCACCAGCAGCAGCGGATCGGCGCCGCGGGCGCTGGCCTGCAGGGCGGCCACCGCCACCGCCGGCGCCGTGTTGCGGCCGATCGGTTCGAGCAGGATCGCCGCCGGATCCACGCCGATCTGGCGCATCTGTTCGGCGACGATGAAGCGGTGATCCTCGTTGCAGATCAGCAGGGGCGGTGCCAGGCGCGCCAGGCCGGTGAGCCGCAGCTGGGTTTGCTGCAGCAGGGTGTCTTCGCCGCTGCCGGCCAGCGGCCAGTACTGCTTGGGATAGGAGGCCCGCGACAGCGGCCACAGACGGGTGCCGGTGCCGCCGCAGAGGATCACCGGTATGAGGGGAGCTTGCGTCGGAGGTTGCGTCATCGTCGCTGTCGCCGACCCGTTCAGGGCGCTGGTTCAAACCATTCAACCGGACCTGGGCTGTCCTTGACCGTTCAGAGGTCCAGCAGGCCGGGCGGAGGGGTGAGGCCGACCCAGCCTTCGTTCAGCTTCACCACGGGCACGATCGCGTTCACAAACGGAATCAGCAGCGGGGCTGGGGCCGGCTCGCCCGGCCGCTCGATCTCCAGCAGGTCGTTGCCGGCGTGGAGCAGGTTGCTCACCCGGCCGATCAGCGCCCCGGGACTTCCATCGGGCTCGAGCAGGCGGGCTTCCAGGCCCACCAGGTCCAGCAGGTGAAACTCGCCCGGTTGCAGGGGCAGGCGGTCATTGGCGGCCACCAGCAGCTGCTGGCCCACCAGGGCCTCGGCGGCCTCGCGGCTGTTGATCCCGGCCAGCTGCACCACGAACAATTCCTTGCCCGGCAGCTGGCGGCCGTTCAGCAGCTCCACCAGCTGGGGCGGCTGGGACGGTTGGCCCTGCAGCCAGCGACGGCCGGGCCGGGTGAAGCGCTGGGGGAAGTCGCTCATCGGCAGCACCCGCAGCTCACCACGCAGCCCCTGGGCCGCCACGAGCTTGCCGACGGCCATCAGCTCGGGCGGGGTGGCGTCGGCTGGTGCTGGGGTGTTGGCGGAGCTGTCTGGCGGAGTGTTGGGCAAGGTGGTTCGGGGGCTTCCTGAAGGGATGGGTGCGCCGGCGGTGGCGCGTTGGTGCGTCCGGGCCTGGGTCCAGGTTGCCAGCAGGCCGGCAAGCGCCAGCGGCCGCAGGGTCGGACTGGCTCGCACTGCGGCCGGGCCAAACGAACCGCCCGACCGGTGCTGCTGTCTCCGATAATGACGCCAGCGTTCAGTCCCGCCCGCGGCGGTTTGCGATGGCCAGCCTGCCGATCCTGCCTGGCTCCACCGTGGTGGTGCGTGATCAGAGCTCCATCTACAACGGCTACAAGGGCTTCGTGCAGCGCATCAGCGGTTCGAAGGCCGCCGTGCTGTTCGAAGGCGGCAACTGGGACAAGCTGGTGACGATGCCGCTCATCACCCTGGAGCAGGCCTGATCCGGCCCCGACCAACCTCAGGGTTCAGCGGCTGCTTCAGCTTCTTCCTGGCCCGGTGGCAGATTGTCCAGGGCCATTCGGGCGGCCTCCTGTTCGGCTTCGCGTCGGGAGCCGCCCCAGCCTTGCCCGAGTTCCTGCTCCGCCAGGGACACCACACAGTGAAAGCGGCGTGGGTCGCCATGGCTGCGGCTGCGTTCTTCGCCCTGGTAGCGCGGCAGCCCCCGGCCCTGGGCCTGGCTCCATTCCTGCAGGGCTGATTTCCAGTTGTGGCGATGGGGATCGGCCAGCAGCTCCTGGCAACTGGCCTGCCAGTGGGGCGTGAGCCAGTGCTCCACCGGCTCCAGGCCGCCCTGGGGGCCGCCCCAGGCCACGTAGATCCCACCGATCAGGGCCTCGCAGGTTTCGGCCAGCACCGTGGCGCGGCCGGCCCGATCCCCGGCGGCGGCCGCACCCAGATGCAGCATCGGTTCCAGGGCGATGCGCTCGGCCAGCTCCGAGAGCCAGCGATCACTCACCAGCTGGGCGCGCAGGCTGGAGCGCTGGCCTACGCCTAGGCGGCGGTAGCGGCGGGCCAGAAATTCAGAAGCGGCCAGGCGCAGCACCGCATCGCCGAGAAACTCCAGCTGTTCGTGGTTGCGGCCCAGGCCGGCGGAGCTGTGGCTGAGCGCCTCCTCGATCGGTGCCAGGGCGGTGGCGTTGTCACCGGGGCCGCCGCGGGCGGCGGGATCCAGCCCAAGGCTGGCGAGGAAGTCGATCAGGAGCCGGCGGCGCTCCGGGGTCATGGGGCGGTGGGGGATGGAGCGGGAAAGGGGTGAAAGCAGGACGTAAGCCGGGTTCTGTTCTCCGCCAGCTCCGGCCCGAAGGCCAGGGCTGGCGGGGGCGATCATCTGTCTGGGACCGCCGTTACCGACGGCCTCGAGCGGCTCGCTTGAATCGGGACGGGGAAGTCGGCCAACCGTTGTCCCTGGGCCTTGCTCCCAGCCGGGGTTTACCGAGCCGGCACCTC
>CALPNT020000170.1 GCA_943325005.2 Bifidobacterium breve
ATCGGCACCTCCACCTCGCGCTGGAAGCCCAGGCACTGCTCAAAGAAGGTTGCGGTGGCTTCGGCATCGCTACTGGTGAAGCCGAGGCTGTCGAGATGGGGCTGAAACATCGTTGGTGGTGTGATCAGGGGGATGGCTCCAGAGAGCTTTGCGGCAGGGCCGCGACGCCAGCGGTGGCAATGGCGCCGTCCACATCGGGAGTCATGCCGGAAACACCGACAGCGCCCAGGCAGACGCCCTGGATCATCAGGGGCAGACCACCGGCCATCGCCAGGGTCGGCTCACCCATGGCTCCGGAGAGCTGCATCAGGGCGGGACGCTGCCCATTGATCGCCGCCTCCATCGCCTCGGTGGATTTGCCGTTGAGGGCGGCCATGCGGGCCTTGGCCAGGGCAGCCTCGACGCTGGCGGGGCTGGCCCCATCGCGTCGCTCCACCAGCAGCGGATGACCGCCGGCATCCACGACCGCCAGGCTGACCACGGCGCCGCGGCGATCAGCTTCGGCCTGGGCCGCGATCACAATTGCCCGACAATCGTCGAGCTCCAGCAGGGAAATCTGGCGCATGGGGGGACGGCGGGCTGCGACCAGCCTGGCTCAGGCCCAGACGATGCGCATCAACCAGAGATGCCCCTCCAGCTCCACCCCGGCGGCCGCAGCGGCCAGATCCTCCTCCCCCAGCCGCAGCGTCGCCTCCGCCTGGTGGCGCACCAGATCGACACCGCTGAAGCTGTGGCCGAATTCAGTGCCGAGGGCGGCGATCGCATCGAGGTTGGGGCAGGCCTGCAGCCGCTGCAGCAGAGCCGGGTCGGCTTTCACCTGGGCCAGGAAGGATTCGAGTTGGGGGTTGGCCATGGAGACGAGACGAGAGGGGGAACGGGAGGCAGACAGGGAAGGCGGAACCAGTTGCTGACGGAAGAATGCCGGCAGCAGGCTTATAGAACGGGCTGAGGGGGGCTCAGTTTCAGGGCCGCTGGACGCCGCGGGTGTTGGTGAACAACGCGTAGATGGCCGTGGAGGCACACATAAAAAGACGACTGTGGAAGCGGTCACCGAAGCAGAGATTCGAGACGCGCTTCGGCACCAGCACCTTGCCCAGCAGGGTGCCATCGGGGCCGACACAGTGCACGCCATCGGCGGCACCGCACCAGAGGTTGCCGCGTTCATCCACCCGGAAGCCATCGGCCCAGCCCGGGGTGATCTTGTGGAACACCTCACCACCGGAAAGGGAGCGGCCGTCCTCACTGACATCGAACACCCGGATGTACTGGCGGGGATCGGCCGCTCCGGGGGCGCCGGACTCGACCACATAGAGCTTGCTTTCATCTGGCGAAAAGGCCAGGCCATTAGGGCCGTCGAAGTCGGAGGCCATGCGCAGCAATTCGCCACTGCCGGGGTCGAAGCGATAGAGCGCAACGGGCTGCTCGGAAAGCTGGCGACCACCCTCGTAATCATTCATCAGTCCATACAGCGGATCGCTGAACCAGACGCTGCCGTCGCTCTTCACCACCACATCGTTGGGGGCGTTGAGCCGTTTGCCATCGGCATGGCTCACCAAGGTCGAGGTGGTGCCGTCGTGCTCCACACGGGTAAGACAACGGCTGCGGTGATGGCAGGTGATCAGGCGCCCCTGCCGATCGCGGGTCTGGCCGTTGCCGTAATCGGAAGATTCCCGGAAAACGGTGACGCCATGACGTTCGCTCCAGCGCATGGTGCGGTTGTTGGGGATGTCACTGAACAACAGACAATCATGGTCGCCAAACCAAACAGGCCCCTCCAGCCAGCGGAAGCCATCGGCCAGCAGCTCCAGTTCAGCGTTGAACAGAATCAGCGCGTCAAAGCGGGAGTCATAGCTTTCGGTGAAAGACATTGCAAACAGGATACGAACAACAATCGATGGAGCCAATGCTAGAGCAACTCAGCGACCTGGCTTAGCACCCCTAGCTCATGGCGCGAATCGGAACAAGACCACGGGTGTTGAGCCGAATCGCCCAGACCGAATCCGTGGACATGATGAATAGAATGTTGTTGTCACGTCCACCGAATGTCAGATTGGCCGTCTGTTTGGGCATCAAAATCTTGCCAATCAGTTTGCCCGCAGGATTGAGCACATGCACCCCGTCCAGGGCCCCCACATAGACATTGCCCTTGTCATCAAGCCGCATTCCATCGGGGAACCCTGGTCCAATCACCGCAAACGCCTTGCGCGCACCTAAGGTCTTGCCATCCTCAGCAACAGGATAGGAGTAAATCGTGTGAGGGAGATAAGAAAAGTAGGTACGATCCCCTTGAACCGCACCACTGTCAATGACATAAAGGGTCTTTTCCTGAGGAGAAAATGCAATGCCATTGGGCTGATTAAGGCCAAGAGCGACCGCCGAAAGCTGCTTGGCTTTAGGGTCATAACGATAAACATTATTCGGAAGCTTCGCCTTTTGACCAGGAAACTCCAGAGATCCATAAGACGGGTCCGTAAACCAGACGCTGCCATCACTCTTGACAACAAGGTCATCAGGACCATTGAGCCGGACCCCCCTGTAGTTATCGACCAGGGTATCGGCCTGACGGGATACATCCGAGAAGTTAGCCCGAAGGTCTCTGGTGATCGAAATCCGTTGACCCGTCTTCTCTGCCCCGAGCACTTGTCCCTGCAGATTGACCGTCTGACCATCCACCCCACCAGCGGGATTACGATAGAGACTGGGAGCCTCCCAGGAAGAAGCAGCAATAGCGCCCGACCTATCCAAGCCGTTCCACTTCAAGACATAGACACTGTTGTGAACGATGTCGCAAAAGAAAAGCAGACCACCACTGCCTTTAGCATCATTCAGAAAAACAGGGCCCTCAGTAAAACCAAATCCCTTGGCCAAGTGGACCAACTTGGGTGTCAGACCGATGATCGCCCCAAAAGAAGGGTCATAAGCCTGGACAGGTAACTGCGGAGATGCAGACTCGGGAGTAAATGGATGACTGACAATCGGGAGATTACGGCAATCCTTAGTCACCGGAGACTGGGGCAGACAATCGACACCCACCGGGGCATTGGCTTGCTTACTAGGCAGGCAGCCAAACAGAAGGGTGCTCAGAGCTGCGAGGCCTGCAATGATCTTCAGATTCATGATTAAGAATTGTCGAGCGAACAAATAAAATTGACCTTAACTTCCTACCTAGTGCCCCGATCCAAGCCACCAAATCAAGGAGAGCGCGGCCATCAAGGTCAATCCTGATTCAGCAAAAGCCTGCGAGCCAATGACGATTGGAGGCGAAGCTTCACCACCAGATACCTTCCATCAGACATAGGGACAGGCTTGCTTGGGAGCAATAACTTTTGGCATCTGGACAACCATCAGAACAAGCGGCTCATCACCCACCGTGCCCGAGAGGTGACCACGCTTGCCATCACTCATGACGCAACCTTGATCTTCGCCAAGCGAAAGATCGCCCGGGCCCATCTCAACCCGGGTGCCATCCATCGTTTCAACAAACCAACGCCCCGAAATCGGGATAAGCCATTGGGGTGCGGGGTTCTCATGCCACGTCCCCACCCAGCCCACTGGTTGAACAAGGAAGATGATCTTCATATCGTCTTCAATCTCCAGCCCTTGCCAGATACCCCTGAAGTCCCATTTCTTTTGGTCCGGCGTCCAGGCGTCAGCCTTAGGAATCTTGAATGAAGTCAGCATGCACTTTGTCTGGCGGCTGATTCCATCAGAGTCGGTCCAAACATGCCAGTAAGGGACCTGGGGAGCATCTGCTGCTGCGTCGGCCGTCGGACTGTGCTGATCCGTCATGAATACATTTGTTTTGCCACAGTCTAAGAGCCTTCAACGAAGCGTCAAGCATTTCCTGCAAAACAGGAGGCAAAAAGCAGAGCTACGCCTGCTTCGCGCAAATCTAGAGGAACGATCGCTGAGGATGCGAGACATACACCAATCGGCGCAACCCGCACAGACCTTCTACCCACCAACCTCTGACAACCAGCTCAAAAACACAATTCCTACTGAGCAAAAACAAGCAGAGCAATCCCGAACAACAGATTCGCCAGAGATGCAACCCCGAATGTCAAAGGCAACCCAACAGCTACCGATCACCCCGCAACCGCACCGGCACCAACCCCCTGGTGTTCAGCTTGATCGCCCAAAGAGTATCCGTCGACCCAATGAAAAGGATATTGTTGTCCTTGCCGCCAAAGCTGAGATTAGCGGTTTCCTTCGCCATCAGAAACTTGCCGATCAGCTTGCCCTGGGGATTGAAAACCTGGATCCCATCGAGGGCGCCTACATAAACATTTCCATTCTCATCGAGGCGCATGCCATCGGGGAAGCCGGGACTCACATCAGCAAACAAGCGTTTGTTACTGATCGTCGCGCCATCGGCGCTGACGTCATAGACATAGATGCGATGGGGCAGATAGGAGAAATAAGTACGAGGCCCCTGAATGGCACCACTGTCAATGATGTAGAGCTTCTTTTCCCCAGGGCCGAAAGCCAGGCCATTCGGCATTATCAGCGACGCTTCCACTACCGAGAGTTGCCCCGTTGCAGGCTCATAGCGATATACATGGTTGGGCAGCTCGGCCGGCTGCGGCGGGAACTGCAGGGAGCCATAGCTGGGATCACTGAACCAGACCGTACCGTCGCTCTTGACCACCAGATCATTGGGGGAGTTGAGACGCTTGCCCTGGTAGCGATCCACCAGGGTGGGGGCCTGGGGATCGGCGCTGCGCAGATTCGCCTGCAGATCCCTGGTGATCGACACCCGGCGTCCCGTGGTCTCCGCTGTCAGCAGATGGCCCTGCAGATCCACGGTCTGGCCATCGGCCACTCCGGATGGATTGCGATAGAGGCTGGGCTTCTCCCACGAGGCCGCTGTGATCGCGCCCTTGGCATCCAGTCCGTTCCAGCGCATCACGTAGATGCTGTTATGGATCTGGTCGGTGATGAACAGCAATCCACCGGCTCCTTGCCTGTCCTGCAGATAGGCCGGCCCTTCGCTGAACCCGAAGCCTGTGGCCAGGGGTATCAGGGCCGGCGTCCGTCCGACGATCTCGGTGAAGGCTGGATCGAAGGACTGAACAGGCAGCTGGGGCGTCTGGGATTCCGGATAGGGCGGCTGGTTGGTAATCACCAGTTCCCGGCACCGCGGCGCCACCGCACTGCCGGGCAGGCAGGCAGGTCCGGTCGGCACCTCCAGCGCCCTGGCCGGGCCACTGAGCACCAGGGCCGCCGCCGCCACGACACCAGCAAGGCCGCCGCCGCGTCCGGGCCGAAGCAGCCCACGGAGAAGAGGTTGAAATCCAGATCGCATGGCTGCAGAGAGAAGAGACGTTCAGGAGCAGAAGACAGCGGGATCGGAGCCCATCCAAGGCCCATGGAACAACACTGCCCCGGCGGGAGCCGTCCCATGTTTAGTTTCCTCGCCACGGTAGGCATGGACGACAGGATTGGCTCCTATCCAAGCGTTGGCGTCAGCCCCCCATCGGGGCTTCCTGACAGCGTCCGCCGTAGTGGGCCAAAGCCTCTGACGTCACTAGGGTACGCAGGTTTGATTTCCCTCGTTTCACTCCTTACCCCAACCCCATGACCAACTCCAATCCCCTGGCCGGCAAGGCCCTCTCCACCCTGCTGCAAGGCAAGGTCGCCATCGTCACCGGTGGCAACAGCGGTATCGGCAAATCGATCGTCGAATATCTCGCCGAACTCGGCGCCAAGGTGGTGATCGACTACCGCTCTCACCCCGAGGCTACTGAGGAGCTGGAGCGGGAGATCGGGGCCTATGGCGGCAGCAGCTACGGCGTGCAGGCCGATGTCAGCAAGCTCGATGACCTGCAGCGCCTGGTGGACGCCGCCGTGGCGAAATACGGCCGCCTCGATGTGATGGTCAACAACGCCGGCATCGAGACGCGCACCTCAATTCTCACCACCACCCCGGACAACTTTGACAAAGTGCTGGATGTCAATCTGCGCGGCGTCTTCTTCGCCACTCAGTTCGCCGCCAAGCAGATGATCGCTCAGGGCGGCGGCGGTCGCATCATCAACATCTCCTCGGTGCACGAGGACTGGCCCATGCCCGACAACACCCCCTACTGCTGTGCCAAGGGCGGCGTGCGCATGCTCACCCGCACCGCCGCCCTGGAGCTGGCCCCCCA
>CALPNT020000171.1 GCA_943325005.2 Bifidobacterium breve
ACGGCGATGCCGGCCACAGGGCCGAGGGGACCGGCCAGCCGCAACAGGTTCATGCCCCGGCCCCTGGCCGGATCCAGCAGCTGCAGATTCTCCAGCCAGGGCGCCACCGCCAGATAGGGCAGCGAGCTGCTGCTCCAGCGCAATTCCCAGACGCCCCGCAACAGGGCCTGATCGCGAACCAGGTCGGCGGGTTGCTCCAGCTCGAGCTGTTCAATCAGGCTGCGCACCCGCCCGGCGGCACCAGCCGCTGAGCCGCCGGGCCCGGCCGGGACCAACTGCTTCAGCAGCTGGATTCGGGTCGATTCGCTGCCGGAGGGGAGCGTGGACATCCCGCAGGCTCAGCACAGACCGGTTTGACCGTAGCCAGGAGGAGTGACCGCCGGGGTCCCGAGCCTGGTGGCGCAAGCAGGCGAACCGCAGCAGTGCAGGCCCCAGGCCCCTGGCCCGCACCAGGTCGCCGGGGTGAAGCGCCGTCAGCCCCCCGCTAAAAAGCGACCCAGCAATGCCAGCTCCCGACCCCGCGGCTGCATCAGCCCCCAGCGCACCGCCAAGGGAGCCGTGGCGAACAGGCGCAGCATGGCAGCCAGCAGCGCGGGGACGCTGAGGGTATTGGCGAGAAAGCCATACCAGAGCGGCTTCGGCAGGGTGAAGAAGGTGGCGAAGAACTGGCGCAGCTGGGTCTCTTCAAACCGCATCAGCTTCTCGAGGCCAAAGCGGTAGAGGGCGTGCTTGCGACGCAGCGGTGCCGGCCATAAAGCCTCCCAGCCCGCCGCTGCAAGCGCCGCCGCATCGCCCTCAGCCTGAAGCTGGCGGGCCAGGGCCGCGGCGAGCGCCGCCGCCAGAGCGGGGGCGCGCCGCAACAGGCCACCCACCAGATAACCCGAAGCCGGATGCACCATCGAAGCGGAACCACCGAAACCGATCAACCGCTGGCTCGGATCCGGCAGGGCTGGATTCATCGGGAACAGGCAGAACTCCTCGTGCTCCACCTCGCTCACCATCACGCCGCGATGGGCCAGGCGCCGCTCCAGCCGAGAACGCAGCGTGGCAAACGGCAGCGGCGGCGCCAGCGCCAGGGAGGTCTCCTCCACAAAAAAACGCCCCTCGCCCAGATCCATCGCATAGAGAAAAGTGGGCGGCTCGCTGCGGCGTTCAGACTCGCTGAGATGGTCACTGCGGTAATCCATCAGCACGAACTGGTCGGCGTCGATCGGCGGTGCGCTGAACCGGCCGACGATGCCATAAGCGGCCTGCCCCGCCACCGGACCGTCATCGGGACGCTGGAGGAACACCGGCTCATGACCACTGGCGTCGATCACCAGCCGGGCCCGCAGGACCGTACCCACCGCCGTGGTCACGGTCGAGCCGTTGGTGTCATGGGCGATCGAAGCGGCCAGACCCCGCTGCCAGCCAACCCCGGCCTCACGACAGGCATCGAGCAAGTGGGCCTGCAACGCCTCCTTGTCGAACAGGCCGTAGTCGTGGCCATGCCGGGTGGGCTCACAACCAAACCAGCTGACGCAGTCGGACCAGCGATGGGCCAGCAGATGTCCCAGACCCAGGGCATCCACCTCCGGTCCCCAGATGCCGTAGGTGTTGGGCCAGACAGCAGCCGGATCCCCTGGCGCCAGACAGAGCACGGCCAAGGCCTGCTCCCCGAGGGCCGCGGCGATCGCCAGGGCAGCGGGACCAGCTCCGATCACCAGCACGTCCACCGTGTCGGCAGGAGCAGGCGGTGGCGGGCGAAGCGGGAGCGGAGAGCGCGGAGGAACGGGGGGCGACAGAGGGAGGCTGCGGATCAGGGCCGAAGCGAGGTTAAAGCGTGGAGCAGAATTTGATCATGCTGTCGCCATTGTCGATATCACAATCGGCGCGCTCCCGTTCCGACCAGGTCAATCGATCAGTTCGAACCAAGCTCATCCAATGACAAACGAAAGCTTAAGGCGAAAGAAGAACTCCAGTCCATTTCAAACCTTGTACAGATCGAGGTCGAATCCTTCAACGATCTCACCAAAGCAGCCGTGCTCAATCACTGTGCAAACGACCAGAACACGAATGCCGAAGGCAACAGGTGAAGGCACCTCACTTGATCCTTGTCGACAAAGCCCAAACCTTCATCTATCAACCGAACGACAATCTACATACGGCTTAATATCGCTTCAAAAGTGACGTCTTCGGCAAACTTTTATTGTTCAGCCATAATCTAAGCCTGGTCACAATCCGAACTACTGAGGATTTTGAAGTGATGCTAATCTTTGCCGATGTGGCCACCACCTTGGTGGAGCGCAAGCCAAGCCTGGCCTGTGAAATCGGAATCACGATCGAAACATGCAGCCATCTGATTGAAGCAGCTCAGAAGGGAGGCCAAGTTCCAGCTCTATAAAGAAGGCCAACTCATGCTGGCCTTGATCAGTCTGGCCCGATACAGACGATAGTGACGTCCAGACCCCCTAAGCTTAGCGGTCGAAGCCTCAGCCTTTGAGTATGGACCGGTTGCGGAAGATGTTTGCCTTGGTCGCTGATGACAACGGCGCCACCACCAGCGCCGCCAGGATCCAGCAACACATTCTGGGCAGCGGCATCCAGCTTGATGATTTCCGCTTGCGCACCACCATGGAGCGCCTGCGGTTTTTGGGAGAGAGCCCGATCAGCTTTGAGGCGTTCGTAGCCTTGGTGAGCGACGAACTGATGATGGTCAACCGAACCTTTAACCGCGAGCTGGTGATCCCCGACTGGCAGGAGTTCTGCCACGATATTGAATTGGTGTTTAACCGCATCGCCGACGACTGCAGTGGCAACAATGCCAATTACATCCCGATCCTGCGAGATGCCGATCCCAACAAGTGGGGAGTAGCCCTCTGTTCCGTCGATGGCCAACGCCTGGAGATTGGCGATGTGGACACTTACCATTCGATCCAATCGGTATCGAAACCGATCACCTATGCCTTTGCGATCGAACAGGAAGGTACCGATTTTGTGCATCAATTCGTAGGTGTTGAACCATCGGGACGCCCCTTCAACTCCCTCGAGCTATTACCAGATTCACGACCGTTCAACCCCTGTGTCAACGCCGGCGCGATCATGACAGCCGGCGTGGTGGCCTCCAGCCGAACTGAGCAGAGCGCCCGCGAGATCACCGAAGAGATCATGAAGCTCTGGGCTGCCTTGAGCGGTGATCTGGCACCCGTGCGCTTCAGCGAGGAGACCATGCTCTCAGAGCGGGATACGGCCGACAACAATTTCGCGATTGCCTACCTGCTCAAGGGTGGCAGGGGCCTGCCCCGCGGCGTGGATCTGCACAAGATGCTCGATCTTTATCTTTCCTGTTGCAGCATCGAGATGACCGCCTCCCTGCTCTCGGTGGCTGCGGCCACCCTGGCGAATGGTGGTGTTTGCCCGATCACCGGCCAGCAGGCACTCTCAACCGAGGCCGTGAAGAAATCCCTCTCGGTGATGCAGGCCGCCGGCATGTACGACAACGCCGGCGTGTTTACGCTCGAAGTCGGTCTACCGGCCAAATCAGGCGTGTCCGGGGCTGTGCTGACCGTGGTGCCCAACCTGATGGGATTCGCCACCTTCTCGCCACGGCTCGATTCCTACGGCAACTCAGTACGTGGCGTGGAATTCTGCCGGCAATTGGTGGAGCTGTTCACGTTCCACATCTACGACAGTCTCTCAGGGGGACGTTCAGGCTGCAAACGAGATCCGCGCGCCTCCCAGCACAATCGCAAACAACGGGATCTCAGCGATCTGCGCTGGGCCGTTTCCCATGGCGATCGTTATGCCCTCAAAGTCCGCGACCTGCTGCTCGAATGCATGATCGCGATCACCTTGGCGGACGGCGAGATCGAGGAGCCTGAAATTATCATCATGGCCGAAACTTATACCGAGATCATGGGACACCAACCCCAACAAGGGGAATTGCAGGCGATGGCCGAGAGCCGTCAGAGTGAGATTGAGGCCGGTGGCAGCTCCGGCCCGTTCGAACAATTGCTGCAACGCCTCAGCCTTGAACAGGTGCAGCTCGATGACAATGTCCGCGAACTGATCCTGGAAGCGGCCTTCCGCGTGGCCTGCGCCGACGGCATCATCGAGCCCGAAGAAGATCATCAGCTGCGCGGTATCGCCAACGCTCTCGGCATCAGCGAAGGCGTGCTGGAACTGGAGATCGCCCGCTTCCAGCGTCAACACCCCTCACGGGGCGCTGCCGCCACCGACTGAGCCTCAGTGCACGTTCAAGCTCGGTCTGAACGTGCCCTGAGGCCAACGACACCTGATCAGCTGGGGCCACCCCCCCTGGGCTGCAGGGGCAAAGTCCAGCCGCAAGACGAACATCGCCCTCAGGGCTGAATGGAATCTTCAGCCCTGCCAGGGTCTTCAGCTTCTGCCAGGGACTCGTCCTCAGCCACAGTCACGTCTTCAGTCGAGCTGGCGCCTTCAGCAACGCTTTCGGCTTCGGCCGTGATCTCGCCAGCGGCCAGGGCCAGCTCCGCAGCTGGGGCCTCCTCAACAGCGACAAGCTCCCCGACAACAGTGGCTTCAGCCTCCTCCTCAGCCGCCGGTGGTACCAGCACCACTTCGGTGAGCCGATCGCCTGTGTCGAGGCGCTGCAAACGCACGCCGGTGGCCGCCCGGGACTGTTGCGGAATGGCATCGGCCTTCATCCGCACGATCACGCCCCGCTCACTCACCAGCAGCAGCTCTTCACCGGCTCCCAGCACCTTGAGCCCCACCAGCACATCACCCTCGCGGCGGAACTTGATGGCGCGCAGACCCATGCCAGCCCGCTTCTGCAGCCGGAACTGATCCACCGGCACCCGCTTGCCAAGGCCGCTGGCACTGGCCACCAGCACCCAGGGGCCCTCACTGGCCGCGACATTTTCGTCGGCGCCATCGCCGGCTTCGCCTTCCTCTTCGGCCTGCTCAGAACTGGCCACCCGATCGGCAAGCTCGGCCGGCAACACATCCATGCTCACCAGCTGGTCCGCCTCGCGCAGATTCATGGCGCGCACCCCCCGGGCCGTGCGCCCCAGCGGCCGTAGCTCCTCATCACTGAGGCGGAAGTGGATCGTCATGCCCTTGAGCGAGCCGATCAGCACACTGTCGCCGGGCAGCGCCAGCCTGACCCAGCGAAGATCGTCGCCATCTTCGAGCGAAATTGCAATCAAACCATTGGAACGGATGTTGCTGAAGGCCGAAAGACGGGTGCGTTTCACATAGCCGCCGCTGGTGAGCATCACCAGTTGCACGTCGTCTTCGAAAGCACTCACCGACAACAGCGAGGTGATCGCCTCCTCCCGCGGAATCGGCAGCAACTGCACGATCGGCGTGCCCTTGGCCGCCCGGCTGCACATCGGCACCCGATAGGCCGGCAGGGAATAAACCACACCGCGGTCGGAGAACAGCAGCAGGGCATCGTGATCGTTGCAGCTGATGAACAACTTCACCGCCTCTTCGCCCTGACTCTTGGTGCCGGCCTTACCGCGGGTGCCGCGGCTGGTGGCCTCAAATTCATTCACCGGCATCCGCTTCAGGTAGCCGTTCTCGGTGAGCATCACCACCGAGCGCTCATTGGCGATCAGATCGATGTCTTCGAGGCCGCCTTCGAGATCAAGGATTTCGGTGCGGCGGGGGGAGTCGTAGCGACTGCGGATCGTCTGCAGCTCCTCAACGATCAGCGCGAACACCCGTTCCCGATGGGCGAGGATGTCCTTGTAGTCGGTGATCTTGGCCTGGAGATCGTCGTGCTCAAGGCGAATCTTGTCGGCCTCCAGGGCCGTGAGCCGCCGCAGCTGCATCTGCAGAATGGCGTCGGCCTGCAGATCGCTGAGACCGAACTGCTCCACCAATCCCCGTCGGGCTGTGGCCGTATCAGCGGCGGCACGGATCAACACAATGATCGCGTCGAGATTGTCGAGGGCGATCAGCAGACCGAGCAAGATATGGTCGCGCTCCTCGGCCTTGCGCAGCAGATAACGGGTGCGGCGTTCAATCGTCTCAACTCGGAAGTCGAGGAACACCTCCAACATGCGGCGCAGGGTGAGCACAATCGGCTCACCATTCACCAAGGCCAGCATGTAGGCGCTGAAGTTGCTCTGCAGT
>CALPNT020000172.1 GCA_943325005.2 Bifidobacterium breve
ATCACTGCCGGTCAAGGGGATGACGGGATCGGAGGCTTCCACCCAGAACACATAGGTGGTGTTGGAGGCGGTATCGGTGATCGCCGTGGGATTGTTGGCGGCGGTGAAGTGGGTGTTGCCGGGTGCGATGTAGATCGCCTCCAGCGTCAACTGACTGGACGACACCGCCTGCCAGCTGGCACTGCTGCCGCCGGTGTTGTTGAGGTAGACAACCGTGTCGCCATCCAGATAGGAGACCCGGTTCTGGACCGGGAGGCGGCCGTAGCTGGCGAGCAGCGGCAGCTGATCGGACACCCCGGAGGAGAGAAACACGCCGGCGTTATGGATGCTGGCGTTGGCGCTGAAGCTGTCCTGATCGGTGAAGTTGTTGAGCGCCTGCTGCTGGGGAGTAACGATCAACGACGGGTTGACCAGATTGGCATTGCCAAGGGCCTGCTCCACATCCACCACCAGGGTGTAGGGAAGCCCGGCATAGGCGGACGCGGGCAGGGCGAAGTAGAGCGCTTGATCAAGGGTGACGGCCACGATCGTGCCGGCACTGAGCTTCACCGTGGCGGTGACGCCGGGATTGAGCGGCGTGATCGGGTTGCCGGAGCCGTCGTTGCTGAGCAGCTCGATCGGCACCTGGCTGTAGCTGTAGACGCTGTAATCGTTGGCAGCAGGGGCGCTGCCATCGGCCTTGGGATAGGCGCCGCCCTGATTGAGGGAGCTGATCGGCAGCTGCGCCTGGATTCTCTGGATGTTGGCGCTGCTCAGGGGCGAGTTGTTGCTGCCGGTGGCCGTCTGCAGGGAGAACAGCGGCAGGCCGTCGAGCACCGAACCGGCCGATGAAACGACAGGTGGGGCGGGGTTGCCGCTCTGGGCCTGGAACACATCGAGGCCGAACACATAGCGGCCCGACTTCGGCTCGGGCAAGGCCAGATACTGGCCCTGGGTCGTCTCGACGGCAATCGGCTGCAGGTTGCTGGAGCCGCCGAGGCTGACGCTTTGATTGAGCCGGTAGCTCACCGACTGGCTGGTGGCGTCGTAGGCCGTCGCCAGGCCGCTGATCAGCAGCGGAGCGGGTAGCGCCAGGGCTGTCACACCAGGCCCCGTGACGACATCCCCGTTCTGCAGGCCAGGATCGCTGGCGGCCTGGAGGGTGAGCACGCCATCACTGATCCAGCCGCTCAGGCTGAGGGAGCGGGCCCCCTGCACCACCAGGTTGTCGATCACACCGCCGCTGGCCGTGAAGCTGGCGGTGGCCGGCGACGAACCGGGCAGGCCCAGGCCCACCAGGGGCACATTGGTGTAGGTGCCGTCGTTGAGACCAACGAACGTGTTGTTTTTGCTCCACTGGAGCACGCCCGAGCTCAGCTGCGAGGCACTGAAGGAGCGCAGCTGATGCCACTCCAACGTGGCCGGGGCATCGAGCAGCGAGGCGATCGGCCCCTTGGGCAGGGCGAGCAGGGCATCGGTGGCCGAGGCCGGCAGGTAGGCCATCGGATAGGCGCTGCCGGTGGGGGCCACGATGGAAGTGCCCTTGGACACCGGGGTCGTGCTGGAAGCAGCGAAGGGGGTGGGGCCACCAAGATCGTCTGGCGCAGCAACGGCGGGCGCCGCCGCGCTGCGCGCCGCTGTGCCGGTGCTGGGCGGATTGGTCTCGTAATACCAGCTGAGGTTGGGGATCACCGGGATAAAGCCGCCCAAGGGCAGGGCCACACCGGCGCTGGCGAAGGCCAACAACTGCAGCGAAGGATTGGCTAACCCCTCTCCAATCGTCCACAGCAGGTTTTGCTGGGAGCCGGCGATCACCTCCAGACCGACGCCGTATTTGGACAGCAGCCGCGCCCGAACGTTTTCCTGCAGCCCCAGGCCGAAGCTGTAGGTGCCATCAGCGTTCATCTGGGAGGCGCCCACGCCCACCGGAATCCCTACCGCCAGGCCCAGCGAAGCGAGGCCCCCGGCGGTGGCTGCTCGACGGATCGCTTGCTGATTCCCTCCCTCTGCTATCTGGCCATTGTTAATGAATAAACCATTGGTTTGCTGCGGCGATAAATCCTTCAATCCAAACCCCCTCCTAAGACCTACAGCGGCAATGCCTTGCCCTTTCTGAAAGAAAGAGAGAGCATCCCCAAGGGCGCCGACCGCCAGCCCCGTATCCGCGAGGGGCCTGGAGAGGCCATCGGCTGAGGCATAGCGCTGCTCCATCACAAAGCCTGCGATCAGGGAGAGATCGAGGCTGAAACGGGCGCCAGAGTCAAAGTATTTTGCCTTGTGCGCCAGGAAATTATAGCCCAGCGACTCCTGAGCATTGAAGCCAATCAGAGTCTTGGCGCCACCGGATGATCCAGGGCTGGAATATTGGAACAGGGTCTTGAAGCTGCCAGCCAAGCCTTGCCCAGTCTTCCACTCAGGCGAATATCCTCCGTCTAAAATTGAGTTTGTTGAGACCTTGTTGGATTGTTTGAGACTGAGGTTAAGCGGGCGGTAAGCATCGGATTGCGCTGCTTGGCTTGAATCCAGCGCAGGCGTGCCATACCGAAAGGTCGAGAAGTTAACGACGCTGTACCCTCCCAGGCCAGCCAGCAGGCCACCGTAGACGCCCGAGAGCGTGAACTCACGTTGCGCCGGATTGGCATAAATAAAGTCAGCCGCCTGTTCCGAAGGCGGCACCACTACAATCTCCAACGGCTTAGCTTCATCGCTCCGGCGAACCGCTGCAAGTGGATCTAAGGCAGTACTCCCCACTTGTTGGGTTTCCCGAAGAGTACGTCTGTTCTCCGGATTTGTTAAATCAAAGTTCTGGGCATCCTGTTCTTCCGTGTCCCACAGTGTGTATAACAACTGACTGTTGACAGGGTTATCATCCGCAAGGCTGGGGTTGTCCGAAATAATGGTCAGGTCGTACCAATCGGTTGGTTGTGCAGTCCCATAGTCCCTAAGGTATCGTCCTAATGCAGTGCCCAGCGAATAGCGAACCGGAAACAGCCCCAGGCTCGCCAGTGAGGCGGGATTCTTGATGTAGTTCGTGAAGCCGAATCCCCCGCCGCCCGCGCTTGGGGCGCCAGCTTGGGCAAACGCCGTCGGCCCTGCAGCAGGTGCTGCTGCGGCCCCCAGCAGCACCGGTTCCGCGGTCAGTCGCCCGGCGCTCTGCAGTCCCTGGGTTGCTGCGGCATTGGGGGCCGCATTGGCGGCCAGAGCGGCCCGCGACAGCTGGCTGTTGCCGCCGAAGGCCGGTGCCGGCGTGGCAAGCGTCGGGGTGGGCGTTGCCGGCGTCAGCGGTGTGGTTTGGCTGTTGGGGCTGGCTCCCGGGGCGCTCAGCTGCAGCGCGTAGCCGCCATTGCCGGTGTTGTTGATCTGCAGATCGCTCACGTACAGATCGCTGTCCTTGCGGGTGCCGCTGGCCAGCGCATTCAGCTGCTTGCTGAGCAGCTCCGACGGGTTCTCGGAGAACTGGGCCAGCAGCTCCTGGGGCGAGGCCGTGGCCTCCCGCTTCTGCAGCACCAGCCGCAACGTGCCGGCCGCACTGGGCACCAGGGCGAAGGCCTCGTCGTCACCCTGCTGGCTGCTCAGCGGCAGCGCCTGCGTCCAGCTGAGGCTGCCGTCGCTGCCCCACGAGCCGAAGCTGGCCACCACCTGGGAGCTGGCGCCGTTGCCGATCCGGTAGGCCAGCACGATGCCCTGGGCATTGCCCGGCACCGCCCCGGTGGTGCCGCTGCTGGGCCAGAGGTCGTCCACCACCAGCGCCTGCAGATCGCGGGCACCCTCGCTGCCCGGCACAACCTGCCCCTGGTCCCAGCGCTGGGCCTGGGCGTTCCACTGGCACTCCCACAGCAGGCCGTTGTCGGCCAGAAAGGCGTGGGCGGCGCCGTTGGCGTCGTTGACGATCTGGATGGCGCTGGAGTAGGGCATGGCAGGCAACCCCGGCGGGCTTAACGGGAGCTGAAGCCACTCTGTCAGCTATCCCTGTCTGTCGCGCCCTACATCTGTAGGGTCCTGAGCGCTCAAGCCTCTGAATGCAGGGCTTCTGTCTGCAGGGCTTCTGTTTCCCCAGCGCTTTCTCAGCCCAGCGCCGACTCTTGGCTGCCGTTCTGCCAGGGGACGGGGCGGCTCCCCTCACCGCCGGGATCGTCCCCGGCTGCCCAGGTGCTCCTGGCTCGTTTCAGCGGCGTTCCCGTGTCAGCCCCAGGGCGATCGCCCGGCTCACCACCTGGGTGCGGTTGTTCACTCCGAGTTTGCGGCAGAGGCTGCTGACGTAGTCGCGCACCGTGGTTGCGGCGATCTCGTGTTCCTGGGCGATCTGCTTGTTGGTGAGCCCCCGGGCCAGGCCAGCGAGGGTCTGCCGTTCGCGGCCATTCAGGGCGATTCCCCCTGGCTCCTGCAGCCGCGCCTGCAGCCGTGGATCCAGGAAGGTCTGCCCCCGCCGCAGGGCCTGCAGCGCCCGGATCAAGGTGCCGCTGCCGAAGCTCTGCACATGCACGATCGCCTGGGCCTGGCAATCGGCCAGGGCCTCGGCCGTGAGCCACTGGTCGTCCTGCACCAGCAGCAGAATCTGCAGGTTTTGCTGCCGCTTCCTGAGCCGTCGCATCAGCTCGCGCCCCTGGTCGGCTGCGAGCGAATCGGTGAGCACCACCAGCGGCGCTTTGTTCGGCTCCAGCAGCAACTCCTGCTGCACCAGATCCCAGACCTCCTTGGCATTGATGCCGCAGCCGCGCAGGTTCGGTTGGCGCGTCGCCAGCCCCAGCCGCGCCACCAGGTGCCCCTCCAGCCAGGAGCCGGTGCCGGTCACGATCGACCAGCCGCCCAGCAAGCCATTCACCAGCCGGGTACGACGGATGAAGCCCGGGCTCCTGGGCACGAAACGCAGGGTTTCCTCGGCCTCAGCCAACAGCAGCGGCTCCGGCATGGGGATCAGCCTGCTTCTGGAGTGGTCAGCATCGGTGCTGGACGGCGACTTCCCATCCTGAAGCATCCGATGTCGAGGCCCATCGAGTCACGACCGACTGACCATTCTCGCCAGCGGATCACAGTGGCCGCAAACGCTGCTGGCTTTTTCTCATGGCATTCAGGGTTGCTCAGGAATGTGTAGAGATGACGGCGCGGGCTAACCTCAAGATGCAGAAGGCAGGAATGGAGCTTATCTGTGAATTCTCTGGGCGCTTGCCCGCTTCTGATCTTGGCGTTACTCCTCCCCCGCCTCAAACGCCACCACCCGCTGACTGCAAGCCCCCACAATCTCCCGCCAGCGTTCCGCACTAATCCCCAGCCGCTCTGGGACTTCAGAAGCCACTGTCCCCAGCCTGAGCAACTTCTGCCCCCGCGCATGCAGCTCCCGCCAGCTCGCCGGCACCTTGATCAGGAAGCCCTTGTCACGGAGGTAGTGATACACCTCCCCGTTGGCGTAGGTGCGGGCATAGGGCCGGAAGGATCCACGCTCCGGTGAGTAGCGGCGAGCGGCCTGCAGGATGCCGAGCATGGCGATCTGATGCAGATCCTCCCGTGGGTGTCCGGTGCGCCTTGCGATGTTGGCCGCCACCCGTTCGGCGATGTCCTGATGCTGCAGGGCCAGGGCATTGGCGGTGGCATGGGGATTCACCGGCCGGTGGCGCCGCGGGCGGGCCGGTGTGGCGACGGCGTGGGTCTGGGGCCGATGTGGCGTGGTGGCCTGCGGCTGTTGCTGCGGTTGGGGCTGTTGATCCATGACCTACCGGGAGAACACCATCGGCAGCGGCGCCGAGCTGTGGCCCCGCCCGCGCCAGTACTGCGTCTCGATCCAGAGCACCCCTTGGGTGAACGCATCCACCTGGTCGTCGATGCCACCGCGGGGCGAGAAGGCCAGGAGCTCTTCCACCAGCGAGTTGGACTTGCGAGAGAAGCGCACCTGGCCCGCCTCCACCAGCGGCGCGACGGCATGGGC
>CALPNT020000173.1 GCA_943325005.2 Bifidobacterium breve
AACGAGCAACTTGTCGAGATGTGGATGGATGCGCAGCGTTCCCTACTTGACCTGGCCTATGAGCAGGATTGCGACGACCCCCGTCATCCAGATCCTGAAATCAGCAAGCCATGATGACGAACAAGAAATTAAAGCGGCTATGATAATCTTGATTTAATACCATCGCCTATCAATATAGAGCCAACGGCTCACATCAGGATATAGCCGTGGCCTCAGAATATGGTCCATTCTACTGAATGCTTCCTATTTTGACCTGGAAGGATGGACTAGGAAGTTCGCTTCATTTCAGGCTCAATTTTGTTGGCTTCAGCCCTCTGGTCTCTCGTTTTGATCACAAACTTGGATAGCGCCCTGGTGACAGTCACTGCTCCATCTCTTCTGTGAAGACAATCTGAATCGTCAATTTGTTGGGGGTTGGTTCTGCTGGGGCCGCTGAAGGCTGCGAACTTGCCGCCATCGTCGCTCAGATGAAAGTGGCACGATGGTTGTTGCTCAGTCCAGGAGCTTGAAAGGCCCTGCTGGTTTAGCCACAACATCGTGGGGCCTGACTGGTTCCGAACTCTGCATTCAGTGCCTCGGCAAACAACTTCCAAGCTCAAGCTCTTGGCGGCTCTGCTCCCGCAGTCGCGTCTCGTCTGTCCTGCCCCGCCTCTCAGGCAACGAGGCTTTGGGAAGAAAGCATCGGTTCAGCTGAGCTGATCGGCTCTCCGAGCGACCCACGGGTTGGGGCAGTGATCTGCTCGGTGATCACCGCCAGGTTCACCAGGCGATGCTCGCCGAAGGAACGCAGGAACGGTACATCTGCAGCATCGCGACCGCGGGCGATCAACACCCGACCACAACGGGGGATGTTGTGGCGGGCATCAAAGACATACCAGCGATCACCCAGGAAGGCCTCGAACCAGGCGGAAAAATCAACCGGGGCCTCACCCACCGGAATGCCTGTATAGCCGAGATAGCCGGTGCAATAGCGAGCTGGGATATTGAGGCAGCGACAAAGGCTGATCGCCAGATGGGCGAAATCGCGGCAGACGCCGGCACGATCGGCGAGGGTATGGCTGGCGGTTTTCTGCGGGCGTACCGCCTCGTAATCAAAACGAATCTGGCCATGGACCCAGTCGCAGATGGCCTGCACCAGGGGCCAACCCCTGGGCGTTGCGTCGAAGGTCTCCCAAGCCATCGCCATCAGCGATTCCGTGTCGCAGTAGGGACTGGCGTTGAGATAGCGATAGGTGTCGATTGGCAACGCCTGGATCGGGCATTCGGGAGCCGATGGCAGCACTGGATCGGTGTGATCTGGGCAGCGCATCGTGGTGGCGAAGCTGAAGCGCGTCAAACCACTTGGGACCATCAGCCGGCACCAGCGGTTGCCAGCTTGATCGGTGAGCACCTCAATGGTGCGATCGGGCATGAGCTGCACGACCTCTGGGGCGAGCAGATCAGCCAACAGGCTGGTGTGGGGATGGACCAAGGCCAGTACCGGCGTAGGGACCTCACAGCACAGGTCGAGTTGGCAGCCAAGTCGGAGGTGCACAGCAGGGCGCGGGTGGATGGAGTCGGTGATCCCGCCAATCCTGGCTGGTGCCTCACCAACTGCGCTGAATCAGCGGCTGCACTGCCAGCATCAGCTGACTGATCCGTCCAGAGACCGACCCCCGAACGAGCCTGATCAACCGGGGCGACGCCAACCGGTGCGACCGATCAGCAATGCTTAGTCATCCAAATTTAGCCACCCACTCCGGACGTTGTCCCCATCGATCGATGCTTTTTCCACAGCATCCAATCCGCAAGCCGCTCTGCTGATGCCCAACCTGGGCCAAGGGTGTGGAAAAGAGTTTCTCCCCTTGACTGGGGCTGATGAATGACTTCGGTGCGGGCCGGCTTCGATCGTTGTTGGCTGAAATCACTGCGGCAGCAGGCTTCGCGGCTTTGGTCCCAATGGGATCGGTAAGGCCACACCACTTTGACGACAGCCGCCGGCCGTGGCCTGATGGGGCCAGTCGGAGCAACAGCGCGTGAACCATTCGGCGAATCAGCCTCAAGGCAACCAGGCTCCAGACCATGCTCCCGCCTACGTCAGCGTCGTCAACGAGTTGCCGGAAGACCTCTATGACGCCATGCGGGAGTTCGTTCGCAGCCATCCCCAATGGGACCAGTACCGGCTGATTCAGGCCTCATTGGCCGCCTTTTTGTTTCAGCACGGCAGCACGGACCGGGCCGTCTCGCGCCACTATCTCGATGGCCTGTTTCGCCGGGAGGGAAGCAAGCCGAGGCCCCAGGCCACGACGCCCAGACTCGAAGCCAAGCCAGCTCCATCTGTGGTCGTGAAGCTGCCCCAGGCCCCACGGAATCCCCAGGGTCAGCCCTGGTCTGCCGCCGCTTGATCGAGCACAAAAAAGAATCAACCCCCGAGCACAACCGTGCCAGCGGCCAACCATGCTCAGAAAAGTTCAAGACAACGCCAATATAAAAATCCTGACCAGATCAACCACACCAGCAAAGGTCAACTGAATCAGCATGTCAGACCATGCAGCTCAATCCCACGTTGCTGGTGGTTCTATGGGAAGATGTGCTTGCGTTTGTTGTCGGCTCAGGGATACTCGTTTTCAGGATGTGAACTCGAGATCATCCGTTTCAGCTGCTCAGAGCTGCCCTTGCTGCGGGAATACTGGCTAGATAGTCCCGCAGCAGAACTCTGGGAGCTCAGCCTTGCCGCCTCTGGACCTTGGCCCTGCAAGGTTGGGCTGAGACTGGTTTGCTCTCGCTCAATCCCAGTGCAGGATCATCGGCACCGCTTCCTCGAGACTGCGTTTCACCGGGCAGCCCTCGCCAGCTCGCTCCAGCAGCTGGCGCTGCTGGGGCTCCAAGCCAGGCGGAAGGCTGATCCACACCTCCAGCAAACCGATTCGGCGTACGCCGCCAGCGGTCATCGTCTTTTCAACCCGGGCAGTACAGGGATCCAGCGGGATCCCATGGCGTTCGGCGACAATGCCCAGGATGGTGAGAATGCAACTGGCCAGGGCGGTGGCCACCAGATCAGTGGGTGAGAAGGCCTCTCCCCTGCCCTGGTTGTCCAGGGGGGCATCAGTGATCAGCTGGCTACCGGAGCTGTCATGAACCGCCAGAGTGCGCAGGTTGCCCTCGTAGCTGCAGTGCATCTGGGTCATGGGGGGTCAAGCATCGGCTCCCATGCTGCCGGTCCCATGTCCCGGTGGGTGGTGGTGTCGGCATTTTCACCATGGACTGCCATAACCCTCAACTCCTTTTCACCATCAACGCCTGCAGCTTTAGGGATTAAGCTCAATGATTCCAATTGGGCCAGCGAGCTGGTGATTGGGACTTAGGCGACGGCTCGCCTCGTCTGAGCTCTTGCAATGGATCGAACCACAATGAAAGACTCGGCTGTAGCGATTGGTTACCACACATCTGGTTGTCGCCATTGCCGGGGCTACTGCCATGCCGATGAGTGATCCGACCCCGATGACGACGTTGCTGTCGCTTCTGGCACTGGTTCCGCTGCCAGAGGTGATCCACTCCCCCGTGGAGGGCTTGGCGCGAGCGATTCAACTGGCCGTCACGCCTGTGTTTCTGCTGGCCGCGATCAGTGGGCTGCTCGGCGTGCTGACCAATCGACTGGCGCGTGTTGTTGATCGGGTGGTCGAAATCAAACGGCTCGCTCCTGATCAGGAGCGACTGGAACGGCGGCGCCTTCACCACCAGCTTCAGTTGCAACGACGCCGCATGGACCATGCCTCCCGGGCCATAACGTTTGCCACCTGCTCATTTCTGCTGGTATCCATGGTGGTGGTGGCCTTGTTTCTCGGAACCTTGATTTCGTTCAATCTCACACCGGTGGTGGCGAGCTTGTTTGTACTGGCGATGCTGGCGCTGATGGTGGCCGTGTGCCTGCTGTTGCTGGAGGTCAATCTCGGCCGTCGCGTCCTGGAGTTCTATTGATCTCCGGCCACCTGGAGCTGGACAAGCGGCGAAGAGTCAGGTCTGGCAACGCTCGCGTTCGCAGTGCTTCGAGCGGGCCTCGCACAGCTGTTCCAAGTCCGGCCGGCCAGTAAGCCGCAGACGGACCCTGGCCCAGAAGTTGTAGGCGCCATTCGCCAGCGGAGCCAGCAAGGGCCAACGGCTGGGGGCATAAAGCCAGCCCAGGCCCACCAGGGCATAGGCCCGACAGAACACCTCCACATCGCGCAGCACGCTGCCATCGGCGGCGATCGCATGGATGCGGGCCATGGCCATGCGGTAGTCAATGCCGCCATGGTCGGCCGGGATGTAATCCGCTGCATCGATGTCGACGAAGGCAAGCTGATCCCCCCCGGGATCTCGGCTGCGCAGGAAGCGCACCTCCCGTAAGCAGAGCGGGCAAGCACCGTCGTAGAGAATCGTCAACTGGGGCATGGCGAGAATGAAATCGAGTCTCGTTACATCTTGGCCAAAATGGAAGGCGATCGTGGGGGCGAACAGGCCTGAGGGCTTGCGGCAGGTAAGGGTTGCCATGCTGCTGATCACTGAATAAGGACTATCGCCATCACCACAGCCAATCTTCATGCTGAATTGGATGGTCACAAATCAATCTGTGCTTGCTCAGGCAGGAACAACTGCGGCTAGACAATGTACAAAAAAGATCTGCCAAAATCAAGACCCAGTTGGACCCTTGAACAGCACATCCCGATGAATCTATGCCTACACCAAGCGAGTCAACCCAGCCGAACCCGCCAGGTAGACTGTTCGAGCTAAAGGCCAATAGGGTGGTTGGCATGCAACGCGTCTGCTTGCACCAGCAGTCCCTCGAGCTCCACCGCCTCCAGCAACCAACACAACGCCTTCAATTCACTTTGTGGATCGGTGGCGTAGGAGCTCTGGGCGAAGCCGCCAGGTCAATGCGAAGCAATAAGCCACACCCGGGCTGTTGAAGTAGCGGCTCACCTGGGCGATGTTGACGCAGTCGGCCGGAGGCCATGAGGCGCTGCGCCAGAGCTGATTTCAGCGATCGAGCCCCGCATGGCTTTGCAACCACAACCAGCTGAGCCGACAGCAGACGCAATGTGGCATCCGCTGGCGGCCTGCGTGGCCAGCAGCATCGACTTCTGCCGGAAACGGCCCCCCGGCGGATACGGCAATCGGGCAACGCCTGCAGGATGCTGATCAGATCGGTTGCAGCAGCGGGGGCCTGGAGCACCGAGGCCAACGCTGAGAAGCACACTCCCCACGCGACGGTGCAGATGGCAGGGAACAGCCAGCTCCCTCGTGGCACTCGCTCAGCACCAGATCCTTGGATCGGGAGGAGTTGTCGCCGAGCCCTGGTGGAACGGGCCAGAGACCTTGCCAGACCAACTCTGATCAGCACAGCTGATCACTCCCATGCGAGACGCTGATCGCGCCTGGGCTGCTCAGCGTCTCCGCCATTGAAAGATTCCTTTACGTTGGCGAAGTCGGGCTACCGGCCTTTCATTCCGCTCTGAACGAGCACCTACCCCGTTCTCATGACCGCCACAATCCAACAGCGCTCCGGCGCCTCGGCGTGGAATCAGTTCTGCGATTGGGTCACCTCCACCAACAACCGTCTCTATGTGGGCTGGTTCGGTGTGCTGATGATCCCCACGCTGCTGGCCGCGACCATCTGCTTCATCGTTGCTTTCATCGCTGCTCCTCCCGTCGACATCGACGGCATCCGTGAGCCCGTTACCGGCAGCCTGATGTACGGCAACAACATCATCTCCGGCGCCGTTGTTCCTTCCAGCAACGCCATCGGCCTGCACTTCTACCCGATCTGGGAAGCCGCCAGCCTCGACGAGT
>CALPNT020000174.1 GCA_943325005.2 Bifidobacterium breve
CAGCCGTCTGACCAGCCCCTGGCGGGCGGACTCAGCGAGCGAGAGGGCTGAAACGGCTGGATGCAGGGCGGCCGCCGGGGCAAAGCGCGCCCGGGCCCTGCCGTTCAGCCTCCCAGGCCGGGCAGGTTGAGATCGAGGCCGCCGGTGAGCACTTCCATCCGCTCCCGCATCGTGCCGGTGGAGAGCTCGTAGGCATTGCGCAGAGCTTCGAGGATGGCGGCTTCGGCCGCTTCGCTGCTGCCGTTCAGCAGTTCGGTGGCCACTTCCACCCGCAGGGGTTGTTGATTGCCTGAGAGCCAGATGCTGACCAGGCCATCGGCACTTTTGCCCTCCAGCTCCATGGCATCGAGCTCCTCCTGCAGTTTCTGAGCGTCCTGCTGGATCTGCTGGGCCTTGCGGAAGGCTTCGGTGAGCTGACCGAAGTTGGGGAGACCGAAGCCAGCCATGCCGCTGTCGTGGAGTGCTGGCGCAGGCTAGGGCCCCGGCCGCAGGACATCGACCCCCTCGAAACCGAGGCGCTTCACTTCGGTGTGCAGGGTGATGCCGTGTTCGCGGTGCACCCGCTCCTGCACCAGCAGGATCAGGGCGTCGATGTCGCTGGCCTGGGCGCTGCCGGTGTTGACGATGAAGTTGGCATGCAGCGGTGACACCTGGGCGCCGCCGACACTCAGCCCCTTGAGCCCCAGGGCTTCAATCAATTGGCCGGCCTTGCGGGGCTCGGGGTTGCGGAAAACAGAGCCGCAGCTGGGTTGCTGATAGGGCTGGGTGCTGGTGCGGCTGTGCAGGTTGGCGCTGGTGCGGGCGGTGATCTCGGCCGGGTCGTGACCGGCCGCCAGCCGGAAGCGGGCCGAGAGCACCACCAGTGGTTCCGCCTGCAGCCGGCTGTGCCGGTAGGCGAAGTTCAGGTCCCGCGCCTCGAGGCTGAAGGGTTGATCGGGCCGGCTCGGGTCCAGCAGGAGCACCGAATGCAGCCAGTCCGCCGTGCAGCCCCCCTGGGCGCCGGCATTCATCACCACCGCGCCGCCCACGGTGCCGGGGATGCCCACGGCCCATTCCAGGCCGTGCAAGCCGGCCTTGGCCGCCTTGCGGGCCAGGGTGGGAATCGGTTCGCCGGCTTCCGCCTCCACCCAGCCGTCCTGACTGTCGCTGTGACTGCCCTGCAGCCGCCGATTGCAAAGGGTGAGGCCGGCGAGGCCACCATCGGCGATCAGCAGGTTGGAGCCGGCACCGATGCAGCGCCAGGGCAGGCCGGCGCTGGTGGCCCAGGCGGCGAGTCGGATCAGCTCCTCCTGGCTGCCGGGTTCGGCGAACCATTCGGCAGGGCCGCCTACTTTCCAGGTGGTGAACCCCTGAAGGCAGACGCTCCGCCGCACCCCGATGGGCTGGGTTGTCGGCTGGGCCGCCATTCAGGCCGCCAGGGCCATGGGCCAATTGCCCAGGGCTTCCAGGCGCTCCCAGAGACCATTGACGTCGCCGGCCCCCATGGCCAGCACTAGGTCGCCAGGGCTGCTGCTGGCAGCGATCTGGCGGGCGAGATGGTCGAGGTTCTGGGCCTCCAGCACCTCCAGCTCGGGTGCGAGCGCGCGCACGGCCTGGGCCAGGGCGGCGCTGGAGATGCCGGCGATCGGAGCCTCGCCGGCGCTGTAGAGGGGAGCGACAAACACCAGATCGGCCTGGGTCAGAGCCTCGGCGAAGCCTTGCAGAAACTGGGCGGTGCGGCTGTAGCGATGGGGCTGGAACACGGCCACCAGGCGCTGGGGGGGCTTGGGCAGGGGACTGCGACCGCTACTCACCATCAAGCGCGCCATGCTCAAGGTGGCAGCCACTTCACTGGGATGGTGGGCGTAGTCATCCACCACGATTCGCCCTTGCCAGATGCCGCGGCAGTCGAAGCGGCGGCCGGGGGGACGCAGTTGGGAGAGGGCCTGCTGCAGGGCGACGAAGGGAACCCCCTCGAGGCGGCAGGCGGCGATGGCGGCTAGGGCGTTGCTGAGGTTGTGGCGACCCGGCAGGGGCAGGCTGAGGCTTCCCAGCAGGATGCCGTCTTCGTAGTAGTCGGCGAGGGTGCCATCGCCCCGTTCCTCCTGGGCGATGGCGGCGAAGTTCACGCCATCGGCGGCCTCGGTGGACCACCAGCTGTCGGCCTTGAAGTGTTGCCGCAGCACCGGGCAGTCGCGGTTGGCCAGCAGGCGGCCGGAGCCGTCGGCGAAGCGCTGCAGGGTGTGGATCAGGGCGTCGAGATTCGGGTAGTGATCGGTGTGATCGAGCTCGATGTTGGTGAGAACGCCCAGCTTGGCCTTGAATTTCACCAAAGAGCCGTCCGATTCATCGGCTTCGGCCACCAGCAGTGGACCTTCGCCATGGCGGCCATTGCTGGCGAAGGCGGGCACGATGCCACCGATCACGGCGGTGGGGTCCTGGTCGGTGGCTTCCAGCAGGGTGGCGATCAGGGTGCTGGTGGTGGTTTTGCCGTGGCTGCCGGCAACGGCAATCGAGGGTTGGGCGTTGATCAGGTCGGCGAGCACGTCGGAGCGATGCACCACCGCCAGGCCGAGCCGCCGCGCTTCGATCAACTCGCCATTGGTATCGGGAACGGCGGAGCTGATCACCACCAGGGGGTCGGCGCCGGCCGTCTGGACCGCCCGGATCGTGGCGGCCGTCTGCTCGTGAAAAACGCGCACACCCTTGAGTTTCAGGGCTTCCACCACCGGGGTGCAGCGGGGATCGGAACCGCTGACGCTGTAGCCCCGCGTCGCCAGGATCCCAGCCAGAGCGGACATACCAATGCCTCCGACGCCAATGAAATGGACCGGTTGGAGGCGATCGAGCATCGGGACTTTCGGGGGCGACTCCTGACCCAGTGAAAATAGGGCTGGACGGTCCATCGGTGCTTTACGAGTTGCGTCGCTTTGGCCGCCAGCACCCGCTGTCCCAGGCCCTGCGGTAGGCCTGGGCCGGGATTTCTGTATGATTTGCGGCCGAATCACCCTTGCTAGCGGATTTCGCCGCTTCACGCCATGACCTTGAAAGTTGCGATCAATGGATTCGGTCGGATCGGTCGCAATTTCATGCGTTGCTGGCTGAGTCGCGGTGCCAACACCGGCCTCGAGGTGGTGGGTCTGAACGACACCTCCGATCCCCGCACCAACGCCCACCTGCTTCAGTACGACACCATGCTGGGCCACATCCGCGATGCGGAGGTGAGCCACACCGAGGACACGATTGTTGTCAATGGCAAGCACATCAAGTGCTTCTCCGATCGCAACCCGCTCAACCTCCCCTGGAAGGAGTGGGGCGTCGACCTGGTGATCGAGGCCACCGGCGTGTTCATCGATCAAAAAGGTGCCGGCAAGCACCTTGAGGCCGGTGCTCGCAAGGTGTTGATCACGGCCCCCGGCAAAGGCGAAGGTGTGGGCACCTTCGTGGTGGGCGTCAACGCTGACCAATACCGCCACGACGATTTCGACATCATCAGCAATGCCAGCTGCACCACCAACTGCATGGCGCCCCTGGTGAAAGTGCTGGATCAATCCCTCGGGATCGTGAAGGGCATGATGACCACCACCCACAGCTACACGGGTGACCAGCGCATCCTTGATGCCTCCCACCGCGACCTGCGCCGCGCCCGCGCCGCTGCCGTCAACATCGTGCCCACCTCCACCGGTGCCGCTACCGCCGTGGCCCTGGTGTATCCGCCGATGAAGGGCAAGCTCAATGGCATCGCCCTGCGGGTGCCCACCCCCAACGTGTCGGTGGTGGACATGGTGCTGGAGGTGGCCCGGGACACCACCAGGGAGGAGGTGAACAGCATCTTCAAGGCTGCCTCCGAGAACGGCATGAAGGGCATCATCAAATACTGCGATCTGCCCTTGGTGTCCACCGACCACGCCGGCACCGATGAGTCCACAATTGTGGATGCCGATCTCACCCTGGTGCTGGACGGCAACATGGTGAAAGTGATCTCTTGGTATGACAACGAGTGGGGCTACAGCCAGCGCGTCGTTGATCTGGCCGAAGTGGTGGCCAAGAACTGGAAGTGATGTTCGGTGGTGTCTGAGCCCTGGCTTTGGCTGGGGCCCCAGGCCATGCCGTCATGGTTCCAGTCGTCAGCACAGGGCCGCCGAACAGGCGGCTTTTGTGTGTGGAGAGCACCGCTCCTGATGGGGAGCCCACAGGAGCCGAAGAAGCACGGCACGGGGCAACGGCTTGCTGGCCATGGCGGGGTTGGCTCGCTCGGGGTGTCGTTGTCCAGGGTTTCAGCGCAACGCCTGCCGGATCTGGCCACGGATCTGGCGGTGGCAGCCCGCCAGCTGGGCGAATTGCTGCGCTTTCGTCCTTTGGTGCGCCACCTGTACGCCTACGACCTGGATGCTGAGCTGGTGCACCGGCTGCTGAGCGGGGCCCTGGATCTGTGGTCCCAGGTGCTGTTTGAGCTGCAGGCGTTCGAGCGTTGGCTGTTGGAGCTCGCCGCTCTGGATTGAAGGGCCCCCTTGGTTCAGGTCGGTGTGGTTCCAGCTTGGCTGGCAGCCCTTCAGAAGCCCGCCACCTGGGACAGCCCCAGGGACATCGCTTTGAGCACCACCTGGGCACGGCTGCCCACCCCCAGCTTCTGGCGCACCGTCTTCCCATAACTGCGCACGGTCCCGTAGCTCACCCCCAGCCGCTCGGCCACCTCCCGATCCCTCAGACCCTCCACCCACAGATCAATCAGCTGTTGCTCCCGGGTGCTCAGTGTCGGCGTGGCGTTCCGCCAGCCCTGATCCTCGCCATGGAGACAGGTCATCACCGCTGGGGATCGGTAGCGCCGGCCCAGCGAGAGGGTGATGATCAGGGTGCGGAGTTGTTGATCGGCGGTGAAGCACTCCTGCTCGCAGATCACGGCATCAACGCCGGAGCGCCCGGCCGTGATCAGATCGTCGGAATCCTGATCACAGATCATGATCGTGCGGATGTCCGGCACCACGGAGCGGGCCCGCTCCGCCAGGGCCAGGCCGTCGCCCTCATCGAGATTGGGGGTGACGATCAACAGCCCGGGCCGGCTGCTCTGCAGGCACTCCATCGCTTCGACTTCGGTGGTGACCATGAAGCGCGCCCGCCGGCGATTCAGCAGCGATTGATGGATGCCGTAGAGCAGCAGCTTGCGGGAGGAGGCAAAGCCGGCACTGGCGCGGATCTCACTGCTGAGCAGCCAGCCGATCGACGGGGCCAGCAGCCTCGTGAGCCTGGGAATCTCGCCAAGCAGATTCATTGCGGATGCCGCATCGGGAATGAATCGCTAAGTTTCGGCCCATTGTGATAAGTATTTGTCGCCATTGATTCGGGGGAAATATGATCATTGGCGACGCATTCGCTGCGGCTCTGGGTTTAGTCTCTGTCGGCGTCTGGGTGGGCGTGGCGTGGGCTTTGAAAGGCAGCACGAGGCAGCATTAAAGGCAATGATGCCCCAGTGATGGTAGGGGGCATTGCCGAGCATGCGACCCAGTCCAGCGGCGATCGAACGCAGTCGAACCGATGCCCCATCCCCATCCCCATCCCCATCCTCAGCACCTTGACGATCTGCTCGTTGTCCAGCACAGCTGGGCCTGCGTCTTCGGTGCGGCAGAGGCGGAGGCGAGCTTGCGGGCGTCCTTCTGGGGCTGCCTGGTGAACACAACGCGCTGACTCACCAGCCGGGTTCGCTGCTCAGCCCAGGGATTTCCCTGGCCATGCCTTCCAGGATCGTCTCGCGCCTGCCAGGGATCGTCGCC
>CALPNT020000175.1 GCA_943325005.2 Bifidobacterium breve
CACCGGTGTGGATGATGCGCCAGGCGGGCCGCTATATGAAGGTGTATCGGGATCTGCGCGATCGCCATCCCGGCTTCCGCGAGCGCTCCGAAAATCCCGATCTCTCCTATGAGATCTCGATGCAGCCCTTCCACGCCTTCGCCCCCGATGGCGTGATCCTGTTTTCCGACATCCTCACGCCCCTGCCGGGCATGGGCATCGACTTCGACATCATCGAGAGCAAGGGGCCGATCATCGAGCCCGCCATCCGCAGCCAGGCCCAGGTGGATGCCTTGCGCCCGCTCAATCCGGCCGAAGCCTTGCCTTTCGTTGGCGAGGTGCTGGGCCGGCTGCGGGCCGATGTGGGCAACACCGCCGCGGTGCTCGGTTTCGTCGGCGCCCCCTGGACCCTGGCCGCCTATGCCGTGGAAGGCAAGAGTTCCAAGACCTACTCCGTGATCAAGGCCATGGCCTTCCGGGAGCCGGCCCTGTTGCACCAGCTGCTGGGCCATCTGGCCGACTCGATCGCCACCTATGTGCGGTATCAGATCGATTCCGGCGCCCAGGTGGTGCAGCTGTTTGATTCCTGGGCCGGTCAGCTCAGCCCGATCGACTACGACACCTTCGCCGCCCCCTATCAGAAACGGGTGATCGACCAGGTGAAGGCCACCCACCCCGACACACCGCTGATCCTCTACATCTCCGGCAGTGCCGGCGTGTTGGAGCGCATGGCCCGCACCGGCATCGACATCATCTCCCTGGACTGGACCGTGGACATGGCCGAGGGCATCGCCCGGCTGCCGGAGCACCTCGGCGTGCAGGGCAACGTCGATCCGGGCTTGCTGTTCGGCACCCCCGAAGGCATCCGCGAGCGCATCCTCGACACCGTGCGCAAGGCCAAGGGCCGCCGCCACATCCTCAATCTCGGCCACGGCATCCTGCCTGGCACCCCAGAAGAGAACGCCCGGGTGTTCTTTGAAACGGGTAAGGCGGTGAATGAGCTGCTGGAGGCGGCTGTTTGAGCGGCCTCGACATCGGCCAGCCCCCCGCTCGGATCCTGATCACCGGAGCGGCCGGCTGTGTGGGCCAGTACACGGCCGAGCAGCTGTACCGCCACAGCGACGCCCACCTGCTGCTGTTGCTGCGCGATCCCAGCAAGCTCAAGGCGGTGCCGGCGGCTGATCCGCGCATCACCCTGCTAGTGGGCGATCTGCGTGATCTCGAACCACACGCCGCGGCGATCGCCAGCGCCACGCGGGTGATCCACACCGCCACGGCCTGGGGCGATCCGGAGCGGGCCCTGCAGGTGAATGTGGTGGCGGTGAAGCGACTGCTGGCCCTGCTCGATCCAGACCGGCTGGAGCAGGTGATCTACTTTTCCACCGCCAGCATCCTGGATCGAAACCTGCAGCTACTGCCGGAGGCTGAGGCCTACGGCACCGAATACATCCAGACCAAAGCTCAGTGCCTGCAGGAGCTTGAGCTGCACCCCCTGGCGGAGCGGATCGTGGCCGTGTTCCCCACCCTGGTGTTCGGCGGTCGCATCGTGCCCGGCGATCCCCACCCGATCAGCTACCTCACCGCCGGCGTCAAGGAGGGGATCAGCTGGTTGTGGCTGGCCAAATGGCTACGCACCGACGCCAGCTTCCATTTCATCCACGCCGCCGATATCGCCACGGTCTGTGCCCATCTGGCCACCACGCCCCACCTGCCGAACCCGGAGCCGGGTCAGGGCGCGGTGCGGCGACTGGTTCTGGGCCAGGCCCCGATCACGGTGAACCAGGCGGTGGCTTCGCTGGTGCGCTGGCGTCGCGGTTGGCTGCCAACGGTTGGGGTCGATCTGCAGGGTTGGCTGATCGAGGGACTGATCAAGTTGCTGCGCATTGAGGTGAATGCCTGGGATCGCTTTTCGATCCGCCAGCGCCATTTCGTGCACCACCCGGTGAGCCCGCCGGAGCGATTCGGTCTGACCAGCCTGGCGCCCAGCCTGGAGGCCGTTCTCGAGGCTGCAGGAGTGCCCCATCGCGGCCGGCTGCCGGGCTGATGGCCGGCTGAATGTTCCGGGCTGGCAGCGAGCTAGGACTGGTCGTTCGTTACAGGGTTTTGTTGCAGTTGCAACCGCTGGCCCCGCCCGCTGCCCACCGGCACCTAACTTGATTCGGTTGACGTGCCCTGCTGCACCCCCATGCGTCGTCTCCTTTCCCTGTTTGCTCTCTGCCTGGCGCTGCTGCTGGGTGCCGCCCCGACTTTTGCCGCCGATGCGGCCCATGGCGGTCAGATTTTTTCGGCTAACTGCGCCGCCTGCCACATGGGTGGCGGCAACGTGGTGAATGCTGAGCGCACCCTCAAGAAAGATGCGCTCGAGGCCTATCTGGCCAACTACAGCGCTGGCCATGAAGCCGCCATCGTCACCCAGGTGACCAACGGCAAGAACGCCATGCCTGCCTTCGGCGGCAAGCTGAGTGCCACCGACATTGAAGATGTGGCCTCCTACGTGGAAGCCCAGGCCACCGCTGGTTGGTCCTGAGTCCAGGTTCTCACCCATCAACTTGATTGCAGGCTGCCCAACGGGGCACCGGCAGGTTGCAAAGCCCTGGTATCACCAGGGCTTTTTTGTCATGGATCACTCTTGGATCACTGGCATTGGCCTCAGCCTTCACCAGCCAGGGAGCGTCGCAGGGCCAGCACCGCCAGGTAGAGATCCTCCGGCACCTCGCGGATGTCGTACTCCGCCGGGAGCATCCCATGCACGTGCTGATGAACCGCCAACCAACAATTGCGTTCGGCATCCTGGCCAGAGCCATCAAAGGTGTGGGAAGCCTCCACGAGTTGCTGCAACAGCTGGGAGTCTTCGGCGGTCAGGCTCATGGGAAGGGGACAGACTGGCAGCGCATCGATGGCGCTGCTCCTGGCATCATGGAGGAGCAGCTTGCGGGCCGAGCCAGCGCCAGCCCAACCTCCACGTTCGCGAGCTCCTGATTGACAAACCCAGTGATCCCAGTCCCAGTGCTCAGGGCCTGCGAGGCCCGAGCCGTAGCGGCGGCCCAGAGCTCGGGTCCTCCCCAGCCTGGCGGCCACGACCGTGGCCGGGGCCGTAGCCGCGTCCTGGGTTTCCTGGGCATGGGACTGCTGGCCGGAGTTCTGCTGCATGGCCCCCAGGCCCGAGCTCAGGCCCTGTCGCCCAACCAGCCGGCAGCGATCCGGGTGCAGGGCATCCCCCCGGTGCCCTGTCCGCTGTTGGTGCCCGCCAACGATGCGGCGTTGCAGCCCCTGCGGATCGCCCCCAGCCAGGTGGCCATGAAAAACAGCATGGGTTGCCTCTCACCCAGCGATGCGTCCCTTTATGGCCCGAATGGCTGCCCAGTCAAGCTCTGCAAGTTGCCCCAGGGCACGGTGCCGCTGCCGCAGCGCTGAGCAGCCAGCGCTTCAATGCAGCGAATCTGCTTGAACTTGCAGGCACTAAACGACTGGAATGGCCACTCACCTTGCCGCCAAAGGGATAAGGCCAGAACGGCTGCAGCGCGCATCCCATGAAGCAAAGGGTCGGTTTGCCCGCTAAAACGGCCGGCCGACCCAACCTGAAGGGTGAGCACCGAACCGGCTGGTTCGGTGCTCCGCTGCTGCTGATTCGCCCAGCGGCCATACGGTTCGTTCACCGACTGACTCCCCAACGGAGGCCTCTGCATGCATCCCACCGCCGAACTGTTCACCGAGAAGGCCTGGGCCGCGATCGTCGCCGCCCAGCAACTGGCCCAGCAGAAGCGCCAGCAGCAGATGGAGAGTGAACATCTGCTCGCAGCCTTGCTCGCCCAGCAGGGTCTGGCGAGCCGGATTCTCGAGAAAGCCGGCGTCGAGGTGGGCAGCCTGAGTCAGAAGGTGGAGGCTTACATCGCCGCCCAGGCTGCGCTCAGTTCCCCACCCGACAATGTCTACCTGGGCAAGGGACTTGACCAGGTGCTGAACCAGGCTGATGCCCTGCGCAAAACCTACGACGACAGCTACATCGCCATTGAGCATCTGGTGCTGGCCCTGGCGATCGACGATCGTTGCGCCAAGCAGCTGTTCTCCCAGGCCGGCACCAACGCCGACAAGCTCAAAGACGCGGTGCAGGCCGTGCGCGGCAGCCAGCGGGTCACCGATCAGAACCCGGAAGGCACCTATGAATCACTCGAAAAGTACGGGCGAGATCTCACCAAGGCGGCCCGCGAAGGCAAGCTCGATCCGGTGATCGGTCGCGATGAGGAGATCCGCCGCACGATTCAGATCCTCTCGCGCCGCACCAAGAACAACCCCGTGCTGATCGGCGAGCCCGGCGTTGGCAAGACCGCCATTGTGGAGGGGCTGGCCCAGCGCATCGTCAACGGCGATGTGCCCCAGGCGTTGCAGAACCGCCAGCTGATCGCCCTCGACATGGGCTCATTGATCGCCGGTGCCAAGTACCGCGGTGAGTTTGAGGAGCGGCTCAAGGCCGTGCTCAAGGAGGTGACCTCCTCCGAAGGCCAGATCGTGCTGTTCATCGATGAGATCCACACCGTGGTGGGCGCCGGCGCCACCGGCGGCGCCATGGATGCCAGCAATCTGCTCAAGCCGATGCTGGCCCGCGGCGAACTGCGCTGCATCGGCGCTACCACGCTCGATGAACATCGTCAGCACATCGAAAAGGATCCGGCCCTGGAGCGCCGTTTCCAGCAGGTGTTCGTCGACCAGCCCACGGTCGAAGACACGATCTCGATCCTGCGCGGCCTGAAAGAGCGCTACGAGGTGCACCACGGCGTGCGCATCGCCGATAACGCTCTGGTGGCGGCGGCGGTGCTGTCCAGCCGTTACATCGCCGATCGCTTCCTGCCCGATAAGGCGATCGATCTGATGGATGAATCGGCGGCGCGGTTGAAGATGGAAATCACCTCCAAGCCCGAGCAGATCGACGAACTCGATCGCCGCATCCTGCAGCTGGAGATGGAAAAACTCTCGCTGGGCCGCGAATCCGATCCGGCCAGCCGCGACCGCCTCGAAAAACTGGAGAAGGAGCTGGCCGATCTGTCCGAGCAGCAGAGCGCCCTCAATGCCCAGTGGCAGCAGGAGAAGGGCGCCATCGATGAACTCAGCGCCATCAAGGAAGAGATTGAGCAGGTGCAGTTGCAGGTGGAGCAGGCCAAGCGCAGCTACGACCTCAACAAGGCGGCCCAACTGGAGTACGGCACCCTGGCCGAACTCAACAAAAAGCTGGCGGCCAAGGAGGCCGAACTCACTGGCGGCCATGGCGACAAGAGCCTGCTGCGCGAGGAGGTCACCGAGGAGGACATCGCCGAAGTGATCGCCAAATGGACCGGCATCCCGGTGGCGAAGTTGGTGCAGGGCGAAATGGAGAAACTGCTGCAGCTCGAGTCCCAGCTGCACAGCCGCGTGATTGGCCAGGAGCAGGCGGTGACGGCCGTGGCTGATGCCATTCAGCGCTCCCGCGCCGGTCTCAGTGATCCGAACCGGCCGATCGCCAGCTTCCTGTTCCTCGGCCCCACCGGCGTCGGCAAGACCGAGCTCTCCAAAGCCCTGGCAGCCCAGCTCTTCGATTCCGACGAGGCGATGGTGCGCATCGACATGAGCGAATACATGGAGAAGCATGCCGTCAGCCGTCTGATCGGAGCGCCTCCGGGCTATGTGGGCTACGAGGAAGGCGGCCAGCTCACCGAAGCGGTGCGGCGCCGCCCCTATGCGGTGATCCTGTTCGATGAAGTCGAAAAGGC
>CALPNT020000176.1 GCA_943325005.2 Bifidobacterium breve
CGGTGAGATAGAGCGGCCGCCCCCGCAGGGCCTGCAGCGCTTCCACCATGCGCGGGCGGGGCACCAGACGCTGCTCCTGCCGCAGCTCCTCGAACTCGGCCCGGGTGCCGCTGCGGATGGCGATCTGCAGCAGCTTGCCGCTGGGCAGCACCTCCAGGCAGCGGCGCATGGCGCAGGCATGGCTGTGGTGACTGCCGAGCCAGTCGTGGCGCAGGTCGGCGTGGGCATCGAGCTGCACCAGCACCAGATCGGGGTGGCGTTCGGCCACGGCGGCCACGGCCCCGCTGCTGATCGAGTGTTCCCCGCCCAGCATCAGCGGCGCCAGGCCCAGGTCCAGCACCGTGGTGGTGGCCGCGCGCACCGCCGCCACCACCGGCTCGGGTGATCCGAAGGGAATGTCGACGGCGCCGAGATCGGCGAAGGCCAGATCCTCGAGATCCAGATCCAGCTGGGGGCAATAGCTCTCCAGGCCGCCGCTCACCTCGCGGATCGCCGCCGGACCGAAGCGGGTGCCCGGCCGGAACGAGGTGGTGCCGTCGTAGGGCACACCGAACAGGCCGACGCGGCAGCCGGCCGGGTCGCGACGGCTGGCCATGAAGATGGCGCCGTCGGTGTCGAAGCAGGAGAGGTCGGGGCTGATCAAGGGATCCGGGTCCGGGAGGTGGTGGTCAGGGCTGGCGGGGGCGGCACTTCAGGCGAGGGCGCGCTCGATCGCGACTGGCATCGCTTCAAAGCAACCGCGTTGCCAGCGGGGGCTCCAGATCTGGCAGCCCTCGGCCACGGCCGCGGCGCGGGCGCCATCCGGCTGCAGGTAGCGGGGGCCATCCACGGCGGCGAAGGTCCAGCTCCACCAGCCGCTCGGGTACATCGGCACCCAGCCATACAGCGGATCGGCGTGGCCGAACACGTCACGCAGCAGCCGCACGATGTCGAGATGCACCTGGCGGAAGGCCTCCGGCGATTCGCTCTGGGTGACGAAGATGCCCCCCGGCCGCAGCAGGCGGCGGCAGTGCTCGAAGAAGGCCCGGTTGAACAGGCCCTCAGCCGGGCCGGCTGGGTCGGAGCCATCGACGATCACCACGTCGTAGCTGGCGTCCGCCGCCGCCGCCACCCAGGCGATGCCATCGCCCACGGTGAGCTGCAGGCGCGGATCGCTCCAGGCGCTGCCGCCAATGCTGGGCAGGTGCTGCTGGCTCCACGCCACCACCAGGCCGTCGATCTCCACCAGATCGAGCTGGCGCACGCCGGGGTGGCGCAGGCATTCGCGGGCGGTGCCGCCATCGCCGCCGCCGATCACCAGCACCCGCTCGATGCCGGCGGCGCCGCAGAGGGCCGGATGCACGATCGCTTCGTGATAGTGGCGCTCCTGGCGCTCGGCGGTCATCCAGCAGCCGTCGAGCAGCAGCCCCTTGCCGTAGGCCAGGCTGTCGATGATCGTGACCCGTTGGTAGGGCGAGTCCTGCTCGGCGATCACCGAGCCTTCCAGCCCGTAGCGGACACCGTTGAGGTGCTCGTCGATCCAGCCCGGGGCACTGCCGTCGTTGTCGCTCATGGGCTGGGAGGAGGGCTCGTCCAGCTAAACCTCTGGGCGGGCTCTCTGTCACGAACCTATGGCACATGATCGATCCGGAATCGGGCCTGCCCTGGGGCGGCGGCGGCTGCTGCGGGGACTGACGCTGCTAGCGGCCGTTGCAGCGTTGCCGCCCCAGCGCCTGGCAGCGGCCAGCCTGCCGCTGGAGCAGCGGTTGCGGGTGTGCAAGCCCCCGGGCGACCCGCTGCAGGAACTGCTGCGTCGCAACCGGGAGTTCGCTGCCGTCTGGGCCGAGGCGGAGGCCAGTGGTGATCCGCTGGAGCGGGCCCAGCTGCTGCTGCAGGCCTGGCCCCTGCACTGCGCCGTGCGGCCCGATGCCCTGGCCCGGGGCCAGAAGCCCTGGGCGGCGGTGCTGGCCTGCGCCGATTCGCGGGTGTCGCCGGAGTGGATCTTCGCTGCGGCCCCGGGCGAGCTGTTCGATGTGCGCACCGCCGGCAACACCGCCTCGGATGCCGGTGTTGCCTCGCTGGAGTACGCGGTGGCTGAGCTAGCGGTACCCCTGATCGTGGTGATCGGCCACAGCGGCTGCGGGGCGGTGGGGGCCGCGTTGGCCTCCAGGCCCCTGACGCCGCTGCTGGAGGAGCTGGTGCTGCCGATCCGGGCCGCCCTGCCTCCGGGGGCCAGCCTGGCGGAGGCCGTGGCAGCCAACACCCGTGACGCGGCCTCCGCCCTGACCCGGCGCAGTCCACTGCTGGCCGGGGCCCAGGCGGCGGGTCGGCTGCAGATCCAGCCCGCCTGTCTGGACATCGGCAGCGGTCAGGTGAGCCTGCTTTAGGGCATCCTGCGCTGATGGGCACCGCCGCCGACCTGCCGATCAACGGGACGCTGGTGATTCCGGCGGCGGAGCTGGGCTGGCGTTTTTCCCGGGCTTCCGGCCCGGGCGGCCAGGGGGTGAACACCACCGACTCCCGGGTGGAGCTGGTGTATGACCTGGCGGCCAGCCAGGTGCTGCCGGAACCGCTGCGGCTACGGGCGCTGGCGCGCCTGCAGGGCCGGCTGGTGGCCGGGGTGCTGGTGGTGGTGGCCGCCGAGCACCGCTCCCAGTGGCTCAATCGTCAGGCGGCCCAGAAGCGCCTGGCCGAGCTGCTGCGCCAGGCGATCGCGCCGCCACCGCCGATGCGGCGCCGCACCAAGCCCACCAAGGGATCCCAGGAACGGCGCCTGGCGGCCAAGAACCGCCGAGGCGCGATCAAGGCCCAGCGGCGAGGCACGGGGAGTGCGGCTGAGGATTGAGGCGGGATGGGTGTGCTGGCCAGACGTTGGGGTTAGACGTCGGGGTTAGCTGCAGGTCGCAAACGCGTCGCGGTTGGATGGGTAGGACCGGCGGAACCAACAGTGAGACCTGGCGGAACCACCGCCAGACCTGGTGGTCCGACGGCCGTGATCTGAGGTCTGCGGCTGGGCTCCTCCGGCGCGAAAGCTGCGGCTGGGCCCCTTCGGCCTGGAGTCGCCGGGGCGTGCTGCGAGCGGCGGCGGGTTCAGAGCTCCGCCGACTGCGCCTGTTCGGCCCGTATCTCGGCCTTCGCCTGCTGCCAGAGCGCTTCCAGTTCGGTGATGCTGCGGCCTCCCAGATCACCGCCAAGGGCTACCTCCAGGCGGGAGAAGCGATCCAGGAAGCGGCGGTTGGTGCCGGCCAGCCCCTCCTCCGGGTCGAGCCGGCACCAGCGGGCCACATTCACCACGGTGAACAGCACATCGCCTAGCTCGGTCTCGGCGTGGGCGCGGGCGGCACTGTCGCCCTTGGCCGGGGGGCGCCCGGGGCTGCCGGCGGCGATCCCGCCCTCGCTCCAGGCCAGGGCCACGGCCTCCTTGAGCTCATCCAGCTCCTCGTGCACCTTGGCCCAGACGCCATCGAGGTCGTCCCATTCGAAGCCGGCCGACGCCGCCTGGCGCGAGATCGCCATGGCGCCGGCCAGGGCGGACTGGCCGCGGGCCTTGGCGGCCAGGCGGTCGCTGAGCGGGCTGGCCGAAGGGGTGCTGCTCTGGCGTTCGGCCCGCTCCTCGGCCTTAATCGCCTCCCAATGGCGGCGCACGGCGGCACTGTCGGCCGCTTCCGCCCCGGCGAACACGTGGGGATGGCGCCGCACCAACTTGGCGCTGATGCCACGGGCAATGGCGGCGAGGTCGAACTGGCCGGACTCGCTGGCGATGCGGGCATGGAGCACCACCTGCAGCAGCAGATCGCCAAGCTCATCCTGCAGCGACTCGGGATCCCCCTGGCGGATGGCGTCGGCCACCTCGTGGGCCTCCTCCAGCACATAGGGGATCAGCGAACGGTGGGTCTGCTCCAGATCCCAGGGGCAACCGCCGACGGGATCCCGCAACCGGTCCACGATCGCCACAAGCTCCGCCAGGGCCGTTGTGGCTGCGGCGTTGTTCTCGGCGCCGGGCTGCAGTTCAGAGTTAGCCATGGCGCAGCTGGGCGGCGGGAGCGCTCACCTTGCCATTGTTTGCTTTGGACGGCGGCGCGGCGTGCGGCGGCTTTTGCGCAACTGCCGGCCTGGCCAGTGCCGCCGGAGCAGACGCGGCAGCCGCGGCACCGGGTCGCCGTCCTGGATCAAGTGCAGCCAGCTGCTGGCCTCCAGGCTCACCAGCGCCGCCAGCAGCCAGGGCCGCTGCTGTTGCCACAGGGTTGGGGCCGCAGCCGCCAGTTGCCCGGGCGTCGGACTGCCGAGGGGCGCCAGCAGGGCGCTGAGCAGCAGCACGGCGCCACCGAGATAAAGCAGGCGCAACCCCATCCCCAGCAAGGGGGTATGGGAGAACATGGAGCGGTGGCTGAGCAGGCGCCGATATGGCCACCACAGCAACTTGAAGGGGCCCCAGCGCCTGGTGGAGTTGGAGATGGTGTCGAGGTCTGGGGAGAGCCAGAGGCCACCGAACAGGAAGCAGCCGCTGGCGATGGCGACGCCGGACAGCCCGAGGGCCGGCCACCAGAGCAAGCCGTAGGGGAGCGCCAGTAAGCGGGTGACCCGGTCGTGGCTGCGGCCGCTGGCCATCACACCGATGCCGTTGGCCGGAGACTAGGAGCGTCTGCTCCAGCACCGCCGATCCCGCTGCCACGCCCCTGAAGCCAAGGGTTCTGGCCCCCGCAGCGCCGGGAGGCAGAATGGCTCGACGCGCGATTAGCTCAGCGGTAGAGCGCCTGCCTTACAAGCAGGACGTCACTGGTTCGAATCCGGTATCGCGCATTCCCGATCCACGGCTCAACCATCCTTGAGATCGCCCTTCTGATCAGCGATCTCAGGAGTCCAGCCTTTGGCACGTCTCTGGCCGCTGGCGTCAAGCTGTCGGGCGCAAGGTCTCGTTCATCCCACTTGGCTGTCCGCTGCCCATGTAGCGGGCACTGTTCCGAGCGTGTGGCCCTGAGAACCCGCCAGGGGCTCGCCGGGCTCTGGCTGGTGATCATCCCGTCGCTGTTGAACGATCCGTTCACACCGACGCTCACCCGGCCCGGCTCACCCCTGCCTCTGTTCGCGGAGAAGCCCGGTGACTGCGTGGCCGTGTAGGACCACACTGCGTGCCCGGGTTGAGCCATGCGCTCAGCTTGCCGGTGTACTCGGGCATCCTGCTGAGGGCAACCAGTGGCCTCACCGCTTCGCGGGTCTGCGCCTACGGGATGAAGGTGAGACAGCAAAGGCTCATATCCGCGCCAAGACGGAGAATCCGTTCCGCGTGATCAAGCGGCAGTTTGGCTTTCAGATGACCCGGCTGCGGGGCATGGTCAAAACCCGCTGCAAGGTCAATGTTCTGGCAGCACCATCGAACCGGTTCATGGTCCGGTATCAATTAGGTGATCTCAGCCCAATTCAGGCCTGCAACACTCATCAAGTGTTTAATCTGAATAAAGGGGGGCTTTGAGGAGCAATCCTGGCCGTGCCGCCCAGAGCCTCCCGATGAGCTGGGGTCAATCAAGCAATGGTAAAGCGGGCAATCAGATCATCAAAATCCCGATCGCCGACCCCATGAAGATCTTCGCAGCCAAAC